>NZ_JBEOWI010000089.1:0-20796 GCF_040296005.1 Kitasatospora sp. NPDC002551
GCCCGCGCCCGCCCGGCGCCCCCCGCACCGGGGGCGGACTCGTCCGTGCGGGGGTCAGGACGCCGGGGCGAGCTCCTCCCGCGCGGCCTGCTCCTGCCCGTCCCGGTCCGCGGCCTCCGGGGACAGCAGCTGGGCCACGTGGGCGGCGATGGCCGTCACCGTGGGCTGGTGCCACAGCAGCGTGGCGGGCAGCTTGAGGCCGAACCGCTTCTCCAGCCGCCGGCGGATGACGATGGTCATCACCGAGTCGAGGCCCTGCTCCACCAGCGACCTGCGGGCGTCGAGCGAGCCCTGCGGCAGCTTCATCTCACCGGCCACCTGCGCCGCGACCTCGTCGAGGACCCGCTCGCCCAGCTGCTCCGGCGGCAGGCCCGCGAAGTCCCGCTCGCCGCGCGCCGCGTCCTCGGCCCCGGCGGCGTCCGCCACCGCGACCTCGCGCAGAACGGGCAGCCGCTCGGCGCCCGCGTCGGCCGGCACCGTGCGCAGCACGGGGTAGCAGCCGGCGCCGCGGCGGGCGGCGAACTCCCAGGCGCCGAAGGCCTCGGCGGGCGAGATGTCGGTGACACCGCGCTCCCGCAGCTCCAGGTCGACCACCTCGTTGACCGCCATGCCCTGACCGCGCCACGAGGTCCACGCGAAGCTGATGGTGTCCCCCGCCCCGGGCTGCCCGCCGTTGCGGTGCTGGGCGAACGCGTCGAGGAAGGCGTTGGCCGAGCCGTAGCCGGCCTGGCCGGGCATGCCGAGGAGCTGTCCGCAGGAGGAGAAGAGCACGAGGAAGTCGACGCTGCCGGGCGGGAACTGGCCGTGCAGCGCCCAGACGCCGTCCGCCTTGGGGCGCATCACCCGGCGCAGCGACTCCGCGTCCACGTCCGCCGCCATCCGGTTGTCGAGCACGCCCGCCGCGTGCACGATGCCGCGGATCGCCGGCAGGCCGAGCGCGTCCGGCGACAGCTCGCGGGCGACCGCCCCGGCATCGGCGACGTCCAGGGCCACGGTGCGCACCGTGACGCCGTTCGCCTCCAGGGACCGCACGCCCTCGACGGCGCGCAGCGCCGCCGGGTCGGTGACGGTGTCCCACGCGGAGCGCGGCGGCAGCGCGGTGCGCCCGGCGAGGACGATCCGGCGCGCGCCCCGCTCGGCGAGCCAGTGCGCGATCTCCAGACCGAGCACGCCGAGACCGCCGGTGACCAGGTAGGTGCCGTCGGGCCGGCAGGCCAGCGGCTCCCGCTGCGCCTCCCGCTGGGTGCGGACGATCCGCGCCACGCTCGCCGCGCCGTTCCGTACGGCGATCACGTCCTCGGCCGGGGCGGCCCGCAGGACGTCCAGCAGGGTCTCGGCCCCGGCCGGGGCGTCGTCGCCCAGGTCGACCGTGCCGCCCCACAGCTCCCCGTGCTCGCCCGCGAGGACCCGGCCCAGGCCCCACAGCGGCGACTGCGCCAGGGCCTCCTCGCCGTGGCTCTCGCGGACCCCGCGGGTCACGCTCCACAGGCGCGGCGGCCGGGCGGAGCCCAGGGCCGCGAGCTCCTGCGCGGTGCGCAGCAGCAGCCAGGCGTGGGCCGCGGCGGCCTGCGCGGGTGTGCCGGCGACGGCGCCGGGCACCACCAGGACGTCCACCGACTCGTCGAGGCCGTCGAGCCGCGCCAGTCCGTCGGGGTCCGGCAGGGTCCGCAGCCGGCCGCCGCGGGTGGCGAGCAGTCCGGCGAGCGCGGTGGCCAGCGGCCCGTCGCCGTCGCCGATCACGACGGCGTCCCGGCAGGCGCGGTCGGACGTCTCGCCGGACGTCTCGTCGGCCGCCGGTTCGAGGGGCCGCCACGCCAGTTCGTGGACGAGTTCGTGCGGCCTGGCGGCGACCGCGGTGTCCTGTCCGAGGGAGGCGTAGCGCACCCCGGTGAGCGCGGCCACCGGGCGACCGGCCTCGTCGGCCACCAGCACGTCGACCGTGTCGTGCGCGGCGTCGTGGGCGACGTGGATGTCGACGGTCGCCGGGGCGGTGCCGACGGTGCGGACCTGCCCGACGCCGGCCACCATCCGCAGCACGGCGGCGCCGGGGTAGGCGGAGGGCGCGATGGACAGCGCGGCGTCGAAGACCGGCGCCCAGGTGGCCGCGGCCCGTTCCGGCTGCTCGGCCACGACGCGGGCGCGCAGCGCGCTCCCGCCGCGCAGCAGGTCCTCGACCGTCCAGTCGAACCCCATGGTGGGGACGCCGACCGAGGCCAGGTGGCGCAGGATGTCGCCCGGGTCGGCGGGCGCCCCGTCGGCCGGCGGCCGTGGCAGTCGCCCGGGCAGCGCGGCGGCGCCGTCCGCGGGTCCCGCGGCCCCCGTGGCGTGGGTGAGCCAGGTGCCGTCGGTGCCGACCGGACGGGAGGCGATCCGCAGCGCCGATCCGTCGCGCACGACCTGCAGGTCACGCCGCTCGGAGACGGTCAGCGGCAGCCGCAGGTCCACGTCGGCCAGGGCCCGCACCCCGTCCTCGCCGCCGCCGAGGGCGCCGAGGAAGGTGTTGATCAGGACGGCGGCGGGCACGATCTCGGTCCCGTTGATGGTGTGCGAGCCCGGGTACGGCCGGTTGTCGTCGTCCAGTTCGGTGCGCCACAGGCTCAGCGACCCGCCCGCCACCGGCACGGGGGCGCCGCGCAGTTCGTGGGAGTCGACGTCGTGCTGCTGGCCCCCGCCGGAGCCCTGGAAGGCGGTCTCGCGCCAGTGCGCGGAGCGCTGCCAGGCCACCTGCGGCAGCGTGACGAGGCCGCCCGAGGGCTGCAGCCGCGCCCAGTCGACCGGTACGCCGTGGCAGTGCGCGCCGCCGAAGGCGGTCAGCAGGGACAGCCGCTCGGACTGGTTGCGCCGCAGCGTCGGGCCGACGAAGGCGTCCTCGAGGCCGAGTTCGGAGAGGGTCTCGCCGATCGAGTGGGCCACCACCGGGTGGGCGGACACCTCCAGGAAGGAGCGGTACCCGTCCTCGGTCGCCGCCTTGAC
Organism: Kitasatospora sp. NPDC002551; assembly: GCF_040296005.1. Lineage (NCBI taxonomy): Bacteria > Bacillati > Actinomycetota > Actinomycetes > Kitasatosporales > Streptomycetaceae > Kitasatospora > Kitasatospora sp. NPDC002551. The sequence goes on from NZ_JBEOWI010000089.1 coordinate 2,974, forward strand.
CGCCGCGGCGAGCCGGACCGGGCTGCGCAGGTTGGTCGCCCAGTAGGCGCCGTCGGCGGCCGGGGTGGTCCGCGCGTCGGTGAGCGCGGTGGAGTACATCCGCACGCCCGGCCGGTGCGGCGTCAGGTCACGGGCCGCCGCGACGAGGTCGTCGAGCAGCGGGTCCATGTGCGGGCTGTGGAAGGCCACGTCCGAGGCGACCTTGCGCACCTGCAGGCCCTCGGCCTGCCAGGCGTCGAAGAGGGCGTCCACCGCCTCGCGGTCGCCGGACACCACGGTCGAGCCCGGCGAGGACACGATCGCGGGGACCACGTCGGTGCGGCCCGCGAGCCGCTCCGACACCTCCTCCACGGACAGGGCCGCCATGAACATCGCGCCCCGTCCGGCCGCGCGGCGCAGCAGGACCGAGCGGCGGCAGATCAGCCGCGCGCCGTCCTCCACGGTGAGCGCGCCGGCGGTGACGGCCGCCGCGATCTCGCCGACCGAGTGGCCGATGACGGCGTCGGGCACGGCCCCGTGGGCGCGCCAGACGGCGGCCAGGCCGATCTGCATCGCGAAGATCATGGTCTGGACGCGGTCCACGGTCCCGAAGTCGGCGTCGGTGAGGACCTGCCGCGGGGAGAAGCCGATCTCCTCCAGGAAGACCGGTTCGAGCGCGTCGATGGCCGCGGCGAACTCCGGCTCGGTCCGCAGGAGTTCGCGTCCCATGCCGGGCCACTGCGAGCCGTGGCCGGAGAACACCCAGACCGTCCCGGTCCCGGGCCCCTCCGGCGCGGTGCCGGTCAGGGCCTCGCGGGACTCCTCGCCGCCCGCGACGACGCGCAGCTTGGCGGCCAGGTCGTCGCGGTCGGAGGCGACGATCCCGGCGCGCACGTCCAGGTGCGAGCGGCGCAGCGCGAGGGTGTGCCCCACCGAGTCGAGCGGCGCGTCGCGGCCGGCCCCCGCCAGCCAGTCGGCCAGCTTGCCGGCGTAGGCGTGCAGCGCCTCCGGGGACCTCGCGGACAGCGGGAACAACCGGAGCGGGGCCGCCGCGGCCTCCCCGTCCGGCAGCTCCGCGACGTCCGGCGCGTCCGGCGCGTCCGGGACCTCGACGGCCTCCGGGGCCCGGGGGAGGTCCTCGCGGGCCGCGGGCCCGGGGGCCTGCTCCAGGAGGACGTGCGCGATGGTGCCGCCGTACCCGAAGCCGGAGACACCGGCCCGGCGCGGGCGCTCGCGCTGCGGCCACGGGGTGGGCTCGGTGACGACCCGCAGCCCGTTGCCGGCCCAGTCGATCGCGGGGTTGCCCTCGGTGAAGTGCAGGCTGGGCGGGATCTCGCCGTGGTGCAGCGCCAGGGTGGCCTTGAGCATGGCGGCGATCCCCGCCGCCGCCTCCAGGTGGCCGATGTTGGGCTTCACCGAGCCGATCAGGCAGGGATCGCCGGCCGGCCGGCCGCGCCCGTAGACGGCGCTGAGCGCACCGGCCTCCAGCGGGTCGCCGACGCGGGTCCCGGTGCCGTGCGCCTCGATGTAGTCGATGGAACCCGGGTCGATGCCGGTGCGCCGGCAGGTCTCCTCCAGCAGGGCCTGCTGGGCGGTGCCGCTGGGCGCCATGATGCCGTTGGTGCGCCCGTCCTGCTGGACCGAGCTGCCGCGGATGACGGCCAGGATCCGGTCGCCGTCCCGCTGGGCGTCGGCCAGCCGCTTGAGGACGAGGACGGCGCCGCCCTCGCCGCGGCCGTAGCCGTCGGCCGACGCGTCGAACGCCTTGCTGCGCCCGTCGGGCGAGGTGGCGCCCGCGGCCTCCAGGGTCACCGAGAGGCCGGGCGCGATGATCAGGTTGATGCCCCCGACGAGGGCCACCGTGCTCTCCCCGGCCCGCAGGCTCTGGCAGGCGAGGTGGGTGGCGACCAGCGAGGCGGAGCAGGCGGTGTCCACCGCGAGGCTGGGGCCGTGCCAGTCCATCGCGTACGAGATGCGGTTGGCGGCCGCGCACATGGCGCTGCCGATCCCGGTCCACGCCTCGATGGTCGGCAGGTCCTCCAGGAGCCGGCGGCCGTAGTCGTCCGAGCCGATGCCGACGAAGACCCCGGTGTCGCTGCCGGCCAGGCTGGTGGGCGGGATGCCGGCGTCCTCCAGGGCCTCCCAGACCACTTCCAGCAGGATCCGCTGCTGGGGGTCCATCAGTTCGGCCTCGCGGGGGCTGAGACCGAAGAACGCGGCGTCGAACCCCGCCACGTCGCGCAGGAATCCGGCGGGCAGGTCGGCACGCCGTACGGCCGCCGCGTGCTCGGGGCCGATGGCGCGGTAGCCCTCCCAGCGGTCCTGCGGCATCGGGCCGATGCCGTCCCGGCCGGAGAGCAGCAGGTCCCAGTACGCGGACGGGGAGTCGGCGTCGCCGGCGAGTCGGCAGCCCGCGCCGATCACGGCGATGGGCTCTGGGGTGGTCGGTTCCGGTTGTGTGGGCACGACTGTCTGTCTCCTTGCCTTGGTTAGCCGCACCACGGTGCGGGCTGCAGGATGCGCACGACCGCCGCGGAGAGGGTGACCCCGGGGCCGACACCGAGCATGAGAAGGTGGTCACCGGGACCCAGCCCACCCGTCGACAGAAGGTGGTCGAGGGAGACGATCTGGTCGCTGGCGCCGAGGTGGCCGACCGTCCGCCCGAAGTCCCAGGTCGATTTCTCCAGGGGAAGCCCGAGCGCGGCCATGCAGCGCTGCTCGACGATCTCCCTGGAGTAGTTCATGTAGGCGACGCGCGTGACGTCGGCCAGTTCGATGCCCGCCTCCTCCAGCGTCCGCTCGACCACGGCGAGCGTGCTCACCTGGACCTGCACCAGGGCGGCGGTGCCCTGGCCGGTCGCGGCGGAGTGCTGCTTGAACTCGGCGTTGCGCGCGGTGAAGTCGAGCGGCCTGCCGACGGTCGGGCCCGGCGGGAACAGCGGCTCGGCGCCGCGGTGCATCCCCTCGGCCTCCGCCACCGTCAGCGAACCGGCGGCGAGCAGCTCGGCGAACCCCGGCTCGCGGGTGAGCAGCACCGCGCTGGCCGCGTCACCGGTGACGTAGCCCGGGCCCATCCGCCAGCGGTCCATCATCGGCGTGCCGAAGTTGTCGGACGCGACGAGCAGCGCGGTGGGCGGCCGCTCGCCGTCGCGCGAGGTGCCCAGGCCCGCCAGGTGGCCGGCGGCCAGCTCCAGCGCGCCGAACATGCCGTTGCAGCCCTGCCGCACCTCCAGCGCGAGCACGTCCCCGCCGACCAGGTGGCGCTGCAGGTAGTACTGGGGCTGCCAGCCGTCGGGCCCCTGGTGCCAGGAGTCGGCGTAGAGCAGCAGGTCCGTGTCGTGCGGTCGGTGGCCGCTGCGCTCGTAGGCGTCCTGGGCCGCCCACAGCGCCATCTCCGGCGCCGGGGTCGGGCCCGCCACGGCCGCGCCGGCCAGTTCGTGCAGTTCGATCTCCTGGGCCGGGTAGAGCCCCTGGGCCACGGCCTCCGCCGTGCTCACCGTGCGGGGCAGGAACACGCCGAGCCCCTTGATGTACGTCCCGGGCGTCCGCAAGGCCGCCTCGCCTCCTCGTCGATGGGCCGCGACACCGGTGCGGGCCGCGGGATGGCACGTGGTCAGGGCCGTCCGGCGACCGTCTCCAGGGTCCGGACGAGCCGTGCGAGCAGCCGCTCGGCGTCCTGCCGGGAGAACAGGTCGGGCCGGTGGCCGAGCCGCAGGGTCAGGCGGGGGCCGGGCAGCGCGGCCAGCCGCAGCGGGTAGTGGGTGCCGTCCCGGACGTCGGACCGGGTCAGCCGCAGCCCGCCCGGCAGGGCCGGGCCGGCCGGATCGGCCGGATCGGCCGAGGTGCTGACGAAGGAGACGGCGGTGTCGAAGAGTTCGCCGCCCCGGCCCGGCGTCACGGATCCCGGGCGGCCGGACCCGGCCTGGCGCTGGATGTCGCCCAGGCCCAGGTGGTGGTGGGGCGTCAGGGCCGCCTGCTCGCGCTGCAGCCGGGCGAGCAGGGCGGTCAGCGGCTCGTCCACCCGCAGCCGTACCCGGACCGGCACGGTGTTGGTGAGCAGCCCCACCATCTCCTCGACCCCGGGCAGCTCCGGCGGGCGCCCGGAGACGGAGGAACCGAAGACCACGTCCTCGCCCCCGGTCAGCGCGGCCAGCAGCAGGCCCCAGGCGCCGTGCACCGCGGTGCTCACGGTGAACCCGTGGGCGCGGGCGGCGGCCGTGAGCTCCGCGGTCAGCGCCCGGTCCAGTTCGCGCGTGACGTGCTCCTGCTGCGGGGCGCCGCCGCTGCCGCCGCCCCGTGCGTCCGGCGCCACGTAGGTGGGCCCGGCCAGGCCGGCGAGCGCGCCGGCCCAGGCCTCCCGGGCCGGGCCGAGGTCCTGCGCCGCGTACCAGGCCAGGTAGTCGCGGAACGGCGGCGCGGCGGGCAGCGACCGGCCGTCGCCCCCGGCCGCGTACAGCGCGAACAGCTCCCGGACGAGTGTCGTGGTGGACCAGCCGTCCCAGAGGATGTGGTGGGCCGTGAGCAGCAGCCGGTGGCTGTGCTCGGACCGCTTCAGGAGCAGGAAGCGCAGCAGCGGCGGCGCGGCCATGTCGAACCGGCGGGACAGCTCCGCCCGGGCCAGCGCGTCCTCCTGCGGGGCGCGCTCCCCGGCCGGCAGCGCCGACAGGTCGCGCTCCGTCCACGGCGGGGTGATCCCCTCCTCGACGATCTGCACCGGCAGGGCGGTGTCGTGCCGGAACGCCGCGCGCAGCGCGGGGTGCCGCTCCAGCAGGGCCGCCGCCGACGCCCGCAGGGCGGTCGGGTCCAGCGGGCCCTCCAGGTCGAAGGCGAGCTGCGCCGCGTAGGCGTCACCGCCCTCGGCGGACACCAGGCTGTGGAAGAGGAAGCCCTCCTGCAGCGGTGACAGCGGCAGGACGTCCGACAGCCGCGGGTGCCGGGCCGTGAGGGTGTCGATCTCGGCCTGGGTGAGCCGCACCAGCGGCAGATCGGAGGGCGTGGGGCCGCCCGCGCCGGCGTGCCTCCCGTGCGCGACGAGTCCGGCCAGTGCCGCCCGCCACAGCTCGGTCAGCTCCTCGACGGACGACTCCGGGACGCGGTCGCCGTCCCAGCCGACCGTGACGGCGAGGTCGGCGCCCGCCGGGAGCTCGCGGGTGTACGCCACCACGTCGAGGCCGGGGAAGCGGCCCGGGGCGGGCGGGAAGGACAGGCAGTCCGCCTCGCCGGTGAGCGGCCAGTCCGCGCGGTCCGTGCCGTCGTCGACGGGCAGCGGGCCGAGGTGGCGGAAGGCGAACGCGGGTGTCCCCGCCGCCTCGGGGACCGGCCGGTCCGGTGCGCCCGCGGGCGCGGCGGAGACGCCGGCCGCCCGCAGCTGCTCCTTGACCCGCTTGACGGCCGCCCCGAGCCCGGCGGCTCCCGAACGCACCTCGTCCCAGTCCAGGGCGCCCGGGTCCAGCGTGACGGCGGCCTCCCCGGCCAGCCGTCCCACGGTCCGTTCGAGGCCCGGCGCGGCGGCGTCCCCGGCGCGGTCCGGTCCCGCCACCTCGGCGACCACCGCGGAGCGCGGCGTCCCGGTGCGGCGCAGCCGCCACTCGGCGTGGGCCAGGGCCAGGCACGCCACGAGCAGATCGGCCGGGCCGGTGCGGAAGCGCTCCGGGAGCGTGGTCAGCAGGGACCCGAACGCGTCGGCCGGGAGCAGCAGCTGCCGGCTGCGGCGCGGGCCGGACGGCGTCCGCCGCCCGGATTCGCGGGGCACCGGCGCCGGCCGCGGCGTGCCACCGCCGGCCGCGGCCGCGGCGCGCAGGGCGGCGGTGCGCAGCGGGGTTCCCGCGGCCCGGAGGGCGGCCGGCTCCCCGGCCCGCACCCCGGCCCACAGCGCCGCTAGGTCCTCGCGCAGGACGCGCCAGGAGACGGCGTCCAGGGCGAGCGGATGCACCAGGAGCAGCAGCCGGCGGGGGCGCTGCGGCCCGCCGTCGCACCAGACCGCCCGCAGCATCCGGGCCCGCTCGGGCGAGAGCCCGGCCGCGGCGGCCGCCCGCTGGGCCGCCACCGCCTTCCCGGCCTCCTCCGGCTCCAGGCCGTCGACCGCCGCCTCGGTGAGCAGGTCGTCCACGGGTACCGCGCCGGCGGGCAGCGTCCGGACCTCCCAGCCGTCGGCGGCGGACCCGGTCAGGCGCAGCCGCAGCGCGTCGTGCCGGGCGACGAGCAGGCCCAGGGCCTCGGCCACCTCCTCGCGCCGCGCCCCGGTCGGTACGACCAGCGACAGGCACGCGTGGAGGCCGTCCAGCGGGGCCCGTTCGGCCAGGAGCCGGGCCATCGCGGCGGTCGGCGGGAACACCCCGTCGGTACCGCCGGCGTCCTCGTGCGGCGGTCCGTCCGGCGCCGGTCCGCCCGCGGCGGCGGCCAGGGCGGCGGCGGTCGGCCGGGTGAACACGTCGGTGAGCGCGAGGTCCAGGCCGGCCCGCTTCGCCCGGGAGACCAGCTTGAGCGCGGTGATGCTGTCGCCGCCGAGGTCGAAGAAGGAGTCGTCGGCCCAGACCCGTTCCACCCCGAGGACGTCGGCGAACAGATCGCACAGGGCCTCCTCGCGCGGCGAGGCGGGTGGCTGTCCGGCGGCCGTGCTGAAGTCCGGCGCGGGCAGGGCGCGCCGGTCGACCTTGCCGTTGGGCGTGACGGGCAGCGCGTCGAGGGGCACCACGGCCGCGGGCACCATGTGGGAGGGCAGCGACCGCGCCGCGAAGGCGCGCAGGGCGGCCGGGTCCAGCGGCCCCGCGCCCGGCCGGGCGACGACGTAGGCGGCGAGCTGCCGCCGCCCCGGGCGGTCCTCGCGCACCGCGGCCACGGCCGTCCCGACGCCCTCGTGGCGGGCCAGGGTCGCCTCGATCTCGCCGAGCTCGATCCGGAACCCGCGGATCTTGACCTGGTGATCGGCGCGGCCCAGGCATTCGAGGTCGCCGTCCGCGCGCCACCGCACGAGGTCGCCGGTGCGGTACATGCGGGAGCCCGGCGGGCCGAACGGGCAGGGCAGGAAGCGGTCGGCGGTCAGCCCGGGCCGCCGCGCGTAGCCCCGCGCCAGACCGGTGCCCGCCAGGTACAGCTCGCCGACGACGCCGGGCAGGACGGGCGTCAGGGAGTCGTCCAGGACGTAGACCCGGGTGTTGGTGAGGGGACGGCCGACCGACGGCGGGCCGGCGTCCGTCAGCGGCGCGCCGACCAGGGAGGTCACGGTGGCCTCGGTGACCCCGTACTCGTTGTACATGCGCCGCCCCGTCATCCACCGCCGCAGCACGTCGGCGGGGGGCGTCTCGCCGCCCGTGATCAGGACGTCGGGACCGGTCGGGCCCTCGGGGGTCAGCTGTCCCAGGAGCACGGGGGGCATCGCGGTGTGGGTGATGTGCCGGTCGCGCAGCAGCGCGGTCAGGGCCTCGGCGGACAGCGCGTTCCCGTCGGGGGCCAGTACGAGGCGCCCGCCCGCGCAGAGGACCGGCCAGATGTCGGCCATCGCGACGTCGAAGCTGGGGGAGACCACCTGCAGGACGCGGCTGGAGCCGTCGATCCCGTAGCGGGCGATCCGGTCCGCGACCAGGTTGCGCAGCCCGTCGTGGACCACGACGACGCCCTTGGGGACCCCGGTGGATCCGGAGGTGTGGATGACGTACGCGGCCTGCCCGGGGTCGGGGGCGGCGGGCAGCGGGGTCCGGCCGCCGGGCGCGGGCCCGTCCGGGAGGTCCGGGAGGCCGTCGGCGCCGACCAGGAGGAGCGGCGCCCCGTCGGGCAGCAGGGACCGGGTCCGCGCGTCGGCGATGACGCACACCGGCGCCGTGCCCTCCAGCATGCGGGCGATCCGCTGCGGGGGAAGGGCCTGGTCGAGCGGCATGAAGGCCGCGCCCGCGCGCAGCACGGCGAGCATCGCGGCCACGAGCGCCGGCGAACGCGGCAGGGCGAGGGCCACGGTGTCGTCGGGGCCGACGCCGCGTCCGGCCAGGTGCCGGGCCAGCGCGTCCGCCCGCCCGGCGAGTTCGCCGTACGTCCAGGTGGTCTCCCCGTGCTCCAGGGCGACGCGGTCCGCGGAGCGTGCGGCCTGCGCGGCCACCGCCTCGGGCACGGTCGGGGCGGGCACCGGGGCCGCGGTGGCGTTGCGGCGCACGACGAGTTCCTCGTGCTCCCCGGGGAGCAGGACGTCGATGTGCCCGATCGGCCGGTCGGGGCGGCTCGCGACGGCCCGGACGAACGCCGTCAGCCGCTCCTGGTGGCCCGTCAGGGAGGCCAGGTCGTGGAGCTCGGGGTTGCCCTCGAACACGAGGGCGACCGCCTCGCCGGCGGCGTCCTGCGACCGGACGCTGACGAACAGGTCGAGGCACGGGCCCGACGCCAGGTTGTGCGAGGTGGCCTCCAGGGAGCCGAAGCGCAGCGGGCCGCCGAACGGCATGAAGTTCATGATCGGCCCGAGCACGGCCCCGATGCCGTCCTCCACCGACCGCGCGCGGTGCAGGTCCTCGATGCGGAAGCGCTCGTGGCGCAGCGCTCCGGAGACCTCCGCCGTCATGGCCGTCACGAGCCGGCCCAGCGTGGCGGAGGGCGGCACGTCCAGGCGGACCGCGACCGTGTTGGTCGCCATCGAGGGGGTGCGCCGGGCCTCCGCGGTGCGGCGGCCCGTCACCGGAACCCCCAGGATCACGTCCCGGCGGCCGGTCACCCGGTGGACGTAGGCCGCGACGGCGGTCATCAGCAGCAGGTTCCAGGTGGTGCCGGTTTGCGCCGCGGCGTCCTTGAGGAGGGCGAGGTCGGACCGGGTCAGCGGCTGCGGGGCCGTCCGCAGCCGCAGCATCCCCTCCGGCAGCGGCCCGCCGGCCCCGGCCCCGCCCGGCACCCGCATGGGTTCGGGGGTGTCCGCGAACCGTTCGAGCCAGTAGGCGCGGTCCTCGGCGAAGGCCGGCGACGAGCGGTAGGCCGCGTCCTCGTCGAGCACCGTGGTCAGCGGGGCGAAGACGGCGGGCACCTCGCGGCCCTCGGACAGCGCCGAGTAGATCTCCGCGAGCCGCCGCCCGAGGAGGTGGACGCCGTACCCGTCGACGACGACGTGGTGGATGCGCAGCGAGAAGACGTACCGGTCCGGTGCCAGCCGCAGCAGGGCGAAGGACGACAGCGGGCCGGTGCCCAGGTCGAACGGCCGGGACGCCTCCCGCCGCATCCAGCGCTGCGCCTCGGCGTCCGGGTCCGCGGCGCCGGTGAGGTCGACGGACTGCGGCCGCACGGACTGCGCCGGGTCGAACACCTGCCAGAGCCCGTCGTCCTGGACCACCGCGCGGATGCGGACGATGTCGGCCTCGGCCCGCAGGCGGGACCACGCGGCGGCGAACAGCTCCTCGTCCAGGGCCCCGTCGATCACGATGTACTCGGCGCAGGTGTACTGCTGACCGGTGGGATCCAGCTGGTGCGCGAACCAGACGCCCTGCTGACCGGCGGACAGGGGCAGCCGCGACGCGTCTTCGTCGGTCATTTCCGCTCCATGGCTCTTCGGGTACTGGCAGAGAGCCACCATGGAGATCACAGCTATAGGCCGCCTATACCGGTGCGGCCGACGGGCGGATACCGAAGAAATATAGGTACCGCGGCCATCATCGGCGGCGTCCCCACCGAGAGGAGCGCCCGATGGACGGTCAGAGCGTCTGGACACCGCTGGAAGTCACCCCGGCGCAGGCCGGGGCGGCGGCGACGCCGCAGGGCCTGGTCGGCCACCTGCGCGGCATCGCCGACCTCGCCGCCCTGCTGTGCCGTCACAAGGCGGTGGTCTTCCGGGGCTTCGGCGTGACGCGCGAGGAACTCGACGAGGTCATGGACCTCCTGCTGCCCAACCGGCTGGCCTACGTCCACGGCAACTCCCCGCGGACCAAGGTCGGCGAGAACGTCTACACCTCCACCGAGTACCCGCCCGAGTACACCATCTCGATGCACAACGAGATGTCGTACGCCCACCAGTGGCCCGCCCGGCTGCTGTTCTTCTGCGACCGCGAGCCGGAGACCGGCGGCGCGACCCCGGTCGTGGACGGGGTGCGCTGGCTGGCGGCGCTGGGTCCGGAGATCCGCGAGCGGTTCGCGGCGGGCGTGCGGTACTCGCAGAACCTGCACGGCGGCCGCGGCCTCGGGAAGAGCTGGCAGGAGACCTTCGAGACCGACGCGCGGGAGGAGGTCGAGGCGTTCCTCAAGGGCGCCGAGGCGTCCTGGGAGTGGCGCGCCGACGGCGGGCTGCGCGTGACGCAGCTGCGTCCGGCGACGGCCCGGCACCCGGTCACCGGCGACGAGGTGTGGTTCAACCAGGCGGACCAGTGGCACGCCGCGGGGCTCGGCGACGAGACGGCCGCCGCGCTGGCCCAGATCATGCCGGAGGAGGACCTGCCGCAGTCGGTCACCTTCGCGGACGGCTCGCCCATCCCCGCCGAGTACGTGACCCTGATCCGCGACCGGGGCCTGGACAGCGCCGTCGACGTGGACTGGCACACCGGCGACCTGCTGCTCATCGACAACATGCTGGTCGGCCACGGCCGGCGCCCCTTCACCGGGCCGCGCCGGGTGCTGGTCGCCATGTCCGACTGAGCGGGCGCCGGTGCGCCCCGACGGCGAGTTCCAGACCGAACGGAAGGCAGTGAGCAGTGACTGAATCCCCGGCCCCGTCCTTCGGCGTGATCCCCGGCGCCCAGGTGCACGCGGTCACCCACGGGCGGGAGGAGGAGGTCATCCGCGTCGTCGAGGCGGCCTACCGGCTCCACGGCGAGGGCGAGACGGTGAACCCGGACTCCTACTTCCTCACCTTCCCGGACCGTCCGTCGGCGCGCATCATCGCGCTGCCGGCCTCGGTGCGCGGTGAGGTGGACGTGGACGGGATCAAGTGGATCTCCAGCTTCCCGGCGAACGTCGAGGCGGGCATCCCGCGCGCCTCGGCGGTGCTGATCCTCAACGACGCGCGCACGGGATACCCGTTCGCCTGCCTGGAGGGCTCGATCATCAGCGCCGCGCGCACCGCGGCCTCCGCGGCGCTGGCCGCGGCCCGGATCAGCGAGTCCAGGGGCGGTGCCCGGCCGGTGCGGGTGGGCTTCTTCGGGACGGGCCTCATCGCCCGCTTCATCCACCGCTACCTGGCGGCGAGCGGGTTCGGCTTCACCGACCTCGGCGTGTACGACGTGTCCGCCGCGCACGCCGAGGCGTTCGCCGGCTACCTGCGGGGCGCCGACGGCGGCTCCGTCACGGTGCACGACCGGCCGCGGGACCTGGTCGAATCGAGCGACCTGGTCGTCTTCGCGACCGTCGCGGGCGAGCCGCACGTGACCGATCCTGCGTGGTTCGCGCACAACCCGCTCGTGCTGCACGTCTCGCTGCGGGACCTGTCGACGGACGTCGTCCTCGCCTCCTGCAACGTGACCGATGACGTCGAGCACTGCATGAAGGCCGGCACCTCGCTGCACCTGACGGAACAGCGCGTCGGCGACCGGGAGTTCGTGGCGGGCACGCTCTACGACGTGCTCACCGGCCGGATCGCCTGCCCGGCCGACCGGCCCGTGGTCTTCTCGCCGTTCGGCCTCGGGGTGCTCGACCTCGCGGTGGCGCGGCACGTGTACGGGAAGGTGGCCGGGGACGGGGCGCTGCACACCGTCCCCGACTTCTTCAGCGAGCTCAAGCGCTACGGGTAGCGCGGGCGCGGCGCCGGCGCGCGGCCGGCGCCGCGGCCGTTGGCCCGGCGTGGTCCCGGGCACGCGTCGTGCGGCGGCCCGGGCGCGGATGCCGTGCGCGCGGCCTGCGGGCCGGGCGCCCTCCTCAGGAGGCGCGGGGGTGCTGCTGTCTTCCGCTGAGGACCAGGCGCATGCCCGGGTTGCGGCGCGTCTCCAGGCGCGGGGCGCGCAGCGGATCCTGCCAGGCCCCGTCGACGTTCCCGGTGAGGATGGCCTGGTGCGCCTTGCGCAGCGCCGGCCCGGGGTCGACCCCGAGCTCCTCCTTCAGGTGCCGCCGGCCCGTCTGGTAGACGGCGAACGCGTCGGCCTGCCGGTCGGACATGTAGAGGGCCATCATCAGCTGGGCGCGGAGCCGTTCGCGCAGCGGGTGGGTGCCGACCAGGGCCACGAGTTCGGGTGCGAGCTGCTCGTGTCTGCGCAGCGCCAGGTCGGCGGCGATCCGGTGCTCCAGGGTCTCCATGCGGGCCTCGTCGATGGCGGGCCCCGCCGTCTCCGCGAGGTGCTCGGTGACATCGGTGAGCGTGGGGCCGTGCCACAGGTCGAGCGCGCAGCGCAGGACCTCGGCCGCGCGGTGGTACTCGTGCTCCCTCAGCGCGGTGCGCCCGGCGTGGGACAGGCGCTCGAACTCGTGGTAGTCGAAGAACCCCGAACCGGTGCGCAGCAGGTACCCGGAGCCCTTGCGGACGATCTCGGCCCGCCGGCCCAGGTGCTGCCGCAGCCGTGAGGCGTACGTGTATATCTGTGCCTGGAACGTCTCCGGCGGGGCCTTGCTCCAGAGCATCTCGCCCAGTTGGTGATCGGGCAGCACCCGCTCGTCGGCCAGGAGCAGCGCCGCGAGCATGGTGCGCTGCTTGGTGCCGCTCAGGGGTAATTCGGAATTATCGGCCCAAAGTCCGACGGGGCCGAGGATACGAAACTCCAGCATTTCTTGGACTCCTCCTCGATCGAGCAGAGAACGACGTGTCTGATCCACCGCGCGGAAAGGGTGAAACGGTGGAGTGGGGGATGCTTCGAAGGAATGGGAGGTTATCCGCGGATTGGGGGGCGGGGTGTCTGTATTGATTTCCCGCAAGGAGCGCCACAGTTCAACGAGTCCCTGTTCGATCGCTTACCGACCGGGTGACACTAACTCCGCCCCTCGGGCTAGTCAAGGTTTGTCCTACGGGCGCCCACGAGTTCTATGGCGCTTTTGTGAGAAAGCGGAATACCGTATTCGCATTGCCCTCTGACCTGGGGTTGTCACCTGTTCAGGGCTCCTGCCAAGCCGAAATGACAGGTGCTAAGGGGCGGTTTCACCCGCCTTTCGTTCCGGCCGGCCGAGAAGGGGGAGTATAGGTCAAATATGGGGCCGCCGGTGACCATGTCCGCGTGGCAGCTATCATCGCGAATCCCCTGGATTTCAATGTCGACGATCTCTACGTGGACCTCCGACAGAGCATCGGGTGCCGCCTCTATCTCAAATGCGAGGGTTTCAACTTCGCCGGATCGATCAAGATCAAGGCGGCGGCCGAGATGGTGGGCGCCATGGAGCGGTCGGGGGAACTGCGGCCGGGTGGGACACTGGTGGAATCGTCCTCCGGGAACATGGGCGTCGCGCTCAGCGTGGTCGCCGCGAGCCGGGGCTACCGGTTCGTCTGCGTCACGGACGTGCGCTGCACGCTCACCGCCCGGCGGGCGATGGAGGCCCTGGGCAGCGAGGTCCACGTGATCACCGAGCCCGACGCCGAGGGCGGCTTCCTCGGTGCCCGCCTCGCCCGGGTCGCACGGCTCTGCGACGAGAACGAGGGGTACCTCTGGCTCAACCAGTACGCGAACCCGGGGAACTGGCGCGGCCACTACCGGACCACCGGCCCCGAGATCGCCAAGGCGTTCCCGGACGTGGAGGTGGTCTTCATCGGCGCCGGCACCACCGGGACGCTCATGGGATGCGCGCGCTACTTCCGGGAGAACCGCCCGGAGGTCACCATCGTCGCGGTCGACACCGTCGGCTCCGTGACCTTCGGCCGTCCCTCCGGCCGCCGGCTGATCCCCGGGCTCGGCACCAGTGTGCGGCCCCCGATCCTCGACGCCTCCTACGCGGACGACGTGGTGTACGTGACGGAGCCCGAGACGGTCCGCACGTGCCGGCGGCTGGTGCGCCACGGCTTCCTCTTCGGCGGCTCCACGGGGACCGTCGTCGCCGGCGCCCGGGACTGGCTCGCGCGCAACGCCGCGCACGGCACCGCGACCGCCGTCGCCATCGCGCCCGACCTCGGCGGCAACTACCTCGACACCGTCTACGACGAGGAGTGGGTCGCCCGTGCGTTCGGCGCCGACGTGACGGCGGATGTGACGGCCGACGTGGCGGCCGACGTGGCGGCGGACGTCTGAGGCGGCGCCGCCCCCGCCGTCCGGAGCCGCGCCGAACCGCGGCCGGACGGCCCCCGGGAGGGCGGGCCGGCGTTACGCCGATCGGGGGAGGCGTTATCCACAGGCCGGGTTTGTCCACAGGGGCGGAGGAATTCCGCAGGGGCTCCGGAGAACTGCGGCAGCCTTCCGGCCATGACCGACACGCGCATCACGCTCCCCTTCGGCGACGGCCCCGGTGGCCGTCCGATCACCATGCGGGGCCCGGCCGACATGGCCGAGGCGCTGCCCTACCTGCTCGGCTTCTTCCCCGACGACAGCATCGTGGCGGTCGGCCTCCAGCCGCCCGGCCTGCACCAGGGCGGGGTGATCCGGCTGGACGTCCCCGAGTCGGCCGAGGAGTGGCCGGCCGCCGCCGAGGAGACGGCCGCCCTCCTCGTCCGGCTCTCCGAGCGGGAGGACCGCCGGCCGGCCCAGGTCCTCCTCTACCTCTGCCAGGATCCGGACCCGGGCCCGGCCGGGCCCGGCGGGCGGCACGGTCCGCCGGTGGCGGAGCGGCTGCGCCCGCTCGCGGAGCACCTGCACCGGGCCTTCGAGACCCGCGGCGTGCGGGTCAAGGAGTCGCTGTGCGTCTCGGCGGGCCGCTGGTGGTCCTTCCTCTGCACCCGGGAGGGCTGCTGCGATCCGGCGGGGCACCCGGTCCGCCGGACGCCCGGCCCCGGCCCGGTCGCGGTGGCGGCGACCGTCGCCGGTCTGGCGCCGCGCGGCAGCCGCAAGGAGATCCTGGCCGGGCTGGCCCCGGTCGGGCCGCCCGCGGCGGACGCCGTCCGGGGCGCCCTCGACCGGGCCTCGGCCGGCCCCTCGCCGGGGCGGCCGGTGTCGCTGGACCGGCGGGCGCACGCCGAACTGCTCGACGGGGCCGTGGCGGCGTTCATGGCCGGGGCCACGGCGCTGGACGAGGAGCGGACGGCGCGGCTGCTGCTGGCGCTCCAGGACCGGACCGTCCGGGACCGCGCGGCCGAGTACGCCAGGCCGGCGGAGCTCGCGCCCGTCCAGCGGCTCTGGCGGTTCCTGGCCACCCGGTGCGTGGCGCCCCACGAGAGCCGCGCCGCGCCGCCGCTCACCCTGCTGGCGTGGGCGTCCTGGGTCGCGGGGGACACCGCCACCGCGCGGGTGGTGCTCGGCCACACGCTGCGCCGGCACCCCTCCTACCTGCTCGCCCAGCTGCTGTACGAGTCGCTGAACGGCGGCTTCGCGCCGGACACCCTGCTGGCGAGCGTGGAGGAGGAGCGCCGCCGCCGCACCGAGCGGGAGGAGCGGGAGCGGGCGGCGGCCGAGCGGCCGGCCGGGGGCGAGCCGCCCTCGGATCCGCTCCCGCCCCCGGGGCCGGTGCCCGCCGCCGGCGCGCCCGTTCCCGGTGCGGCGGGCGGCGGGGCCGCGCCGTGGGCGTCCGACGAGCCCGCGGGCCCCGACCGCCCGGCCGGGGAACCGGCGCCGGGGGACGGCGGCGGTGCCCCCGGGAGCGGCGCGGGCGCCGTGGCCCGCGCCGCGCGGGTGCGCTGCGGGACGGCCGGGGCCCGCTGCGGCACCGCTCCCGGGGAACGGTGCCGGCCGCCGGGGTGGCGGCGCGCCCCGCGTACGGCGGGCACCGCCCGCCCGGTGCCCGGGTCGGCGCCCTCCCCGGCGGCGGGGCACCATGGGCGCTGACCTCCTGGCGGTCGCGGCGGGCCGGGGGGGGCCGGCCCGCCCGGCGGCCGGTGCCGGTGGCGGGCTACGCCTCGCCGCGCGCCATCGCGATCAGGCGGTCGAGCACCTTGCCGCCGCTGACCCGCAGTCCGTCGTGCTCCCACTCGTTGGTGATCCAGGTCCGCAGCCCCCGCACGGCCCGCGCGGTCTCCAGCGAGTGGGCGGTGTCGACGTACATGTCGTCGTGGTACACCGCCGCGACCACCGGCACCTCGTTGGCGGCCAGCCGGGCCGGGTCGTAGAGGTCGGGCCAGTCCGTGCGCGCGGCCAGCAGCTCCGCGGTCTCCTTCAGCGGGCGCAGCGCCGGATCGGTGTCGAACATCCAGGGGTAGATCATCTCCCCGGTGAACAGCACCGGTGCGCCGGACTCCAGCGCGGCCCGGGCGTCGAACCGCGGGAACTGCGCGCGGACGCGCTCGGCGGACCAGCCGGTGCCGGCCGGGTCCACCGAGCGCTGGCCGTAGATCGACTCGTGCAGGACGGCGTAGAGCGGGCCCTGGGCGAAGGAGAGCTGCGCCTGGGCGCCGGCGAGGAAGGTGTCGGAGAGCTCGGGTCCGGCCGGGCCCTCCACCCAGGCCTCCTCCAGCAGGTAGTGGAGCGTCCCGGAGCCGCTGCCGCCGCCGAGCAGCATCCCGAGCGCCTGGAACGCCTCCACGGTGAGCCGCCCGCCGTCGGGCAGGACGGCGGGGGCGTCGGCGAGGTGCGCGGCGATCCGCCGCACCGCCTCGACGTCCTGCGGGAAGCGCGCGAAGTGGTCCTCGTTCTTGCGGACGACGCGCGGGTAGGCGGCCCGGTAGACGTCGTCGGCGGAGGAGCGCAGGCCGGCCAGGCCACCGGTGACGAAGGCCTGCTCCAGTCCCTCGGGAGCGATCGAGAGGTAGGTGAGGGTGCAGAAGCCGCCGAAGCTCTGGCCGAGCACGCTCCACCGGCGGTCGTCGCCGAGCAGCCGGCGGCGGATCAGTTCGGCGTCGCGCACGATCGAGT
Organism: Kitasatospora sp. NPDC002551; assembly: GCF_040296005.1. Lineage (NCBI taxonomy): Bacteria > Bacillati > Actinomycetota > Actinomycetes > Kitasatosporales > Streptomycetaceae > Kitasatospora > Kitasatospora sp. NPDC002551. The sequence goes on from NZ_JBEOWI010000089.1 coordinate 19,749, forward strand.
CGGCCCGGAAGTGCGCCAGGTAGTCCGCCTGTTCCTTGGCGCCGCCCCGCCGCGCCAGCGTCTGCCGGGTGGCGGGCGTGGACCGCCCGGTGCCGCGCTGGTCGAGCAGCAGCACCCGGTAGTCGTCGAGCGCGCGCTCCAGCCAGCCGTCGCGGCCGAGCGGCCGGCCGGCCTTGCCGCCCGGGCCGCCCTGGAGGAAGAGCAGCCACGGCAGCCCGGTGTCCCCGGAACGGCCCGAGGCGACCACCTCGCGGGCGTAGACCTCGATCTGCTCGCCCTCGGGGGCGGCGTGGTCGAGCGGCGCCCGGAAGACGTGGTCGGTGAAGGCAATCCCGGGCAGCCGGCTGGCGGTGGACATACAACTCCTCGGTTTCTGCTGGTCACAGCGGTCGCGTCGGCCCCGGCCGGGGTTGCCGGTGGCGGGGCCGCGACCCCCGCACCGTATCCTGGCCGCGGCCCGGGGCCGCCCCCGCGGCCACCGCCCACGACCGCCCACCCGGCGGCCCGGGAGGCGGGCACGACGGACCGGCGGCGACCGCGGCGACGGTGCGGCGCCCGGGCGGGAAGCGGACCCCGCTCGATCCGGCGGGCGTGACCTGTCACCGGTCTCCGGCGTTGACCCCGGGGGCCCTGTGTCCGGGTGCCGCCCGGCGGGGACGGGGCGCCGGCGCCCGGCCCGGGCGGGCCGCGGCGACGCCAGGGAACGAACGGCGCGGGGCCGGTACCGACTCGGTGCCGGGCACCGCTTGGCACGGCCCGGCACCGGGTACGGCCAGACACGGCACAGCGGCCGGCGGGGCGTCCGCCGACCCGCACCAGCACGCACGCGATCGAGCATGCTCGCGGCCCATCGGCCCTGACCGGCCACCGGACCGCCGAGGGGAGGAGAATCCGGTGACCGCGATGAGGCCACCACAGGCCACACCCGCCGAGAGTGTGGTCGGTGCGCCGAGACCGGCCGGCCGGCCGGACCAGGCCCAGCCGGCCGGCCCCGGCGGCGCGGGCCGGCCCGCGCCCCCCCGCCCCCAGCCCGCCCCCCCCCACCCCC
>NZ_JBEOWI010000090.1:0-20611 GCF_040296005.1 Kitasatospora sp. NPDC002551
GCGGTGGGGGTGGAGCGGGTCGCGGACGGGCTGGCGGAGCTGCGCTCGGCGCACCTGCTGGACGACGTGGCGGAGGAGGGGCCGGAGCGCCGCTATGCCGCCCCGCTCCCGCACCACCCGCGCCAGACCCTCGGCCTGCCGCAGCCGCAGCCCCGTGAACGACTCCGCCCAGACCGGCTCAGCCCGAAGCACCCCACCCATGCCGGAGAAATGCCCCGCACCAGACCTCTGGAACAGGCTTTAGGGCCCGTCGCCGGACCCCGGGAGCCCCGGTGGGGTGCCCCGCGGAGCGGGTGCGGCGCGACCGCCGCCGGCGATGTGGCACGGTAGCGGGAGGCGCCCGAGGGCCGGTGCGCCGCCGTACGGACCGAAGGGCTTGATTCACGCATGGGCTCGCACGCCACTCTCACCGCCGCCACCCCCGACCGGATGGGCCGGCTCGGCCGGGAGCTGGCCGCGCTGCTGCGGCCGGGGGACCTGGTGCTGCTCTCCGGCGAGCTGGGCGCGGGAAAGACCACGCTGACCCGGGGCCTCGGCGAGGGGCTCCAGGTGCGCGGCGCGGTCACCTCGCCGACCTTCGTGATCGCCCGGGTGCACCCGTCGCTGGTCGGCGGCCCGGCACTGGTGCACGTGGACGCCTACCGGCTGGGCGGCGACCTCGACGAGATGGAGGACCTCGACCTGGACGTCTCGCTGCCCGAGTCGGTGGTGGTGGTCGAGTGGGGCGAGGGCAAGGTCGAGCGGCTCTCGGAGGACCGCCTGGAGGTCCGGATCGAACGGGCCGTCGGCGCCGAGGCGCCGGGCAGCGCGGCGGACGGTGCGGCGGACGGCGCGGCGGACGAAGGCCTGGACCCGCGCGAGGTGCGGCTGACCGGCATCGGCCCCCGCTGGGAGGGCGTCGACCTGTCCGTGCTGGCCTGAGGGATCCGGCCGGCCGGGTCACGGTTTGCCGACAGGCTGTCGGGAAGATGTTGCGGTCGGGGTCCCGGGCATGGTGGGATGGTTTCCGAGGTTAGGTCTGCCTAACTAGGGAGGCGTCATGCCGAGCACCACGCCCGCCCCGGAGCGCGAACCGCGCGGGACCGGGGCCGAGGGGCCCGACCGCCGTGCCGCAGGGGAGCCGATGCGGGCCCTGCTGGCCGCCCGCGCGGCGGCGGAGGCGGTCTCCACCCCGCCCGGACGCCGTCCGGCCGCCGGGAAGGCGCGGACCGGGGAACCGGCGGACGGCGGCGCCCACGACACCCGCCGCGCCGCCTGATCCCATGGTTCCGTGACCCCGCTCGCCCGGGTCAGGCGATCACGACCACCTTGGTGTCCTTCGGGGCGAAGTCCCAGAGCAGCTGGCCGTCGGCCCGGCTGCTGCGGATGCCGCCGGTCTTGGCCGTCTTCGGGGCGCCGCTCGCGCTGCCCCCGATCGAGGACGGCCCCGAGGCGGAGGCCGTCGGGGCGGCGGCCGGAGTGCCCGAGGCACCGTCCACGGCCGCGCTGAAGCCGAACACCACGCCGTTCTGCTGGGCGAACCGCACCACGTGCTCGATCTGCTTGCCGTCGGTGCCGGTGCCGGTCGGGTTGCGGCTGTACACGGGGTAGCTGCCGGGGGCCGGCTCGACGGTGCCCGGGGTGACCGGGAACGCGGCCACCACCTGCGGGGTCTTCTTCGGGTCGATCAGCCAGACGTAGTGCGCGCCGATCGAGTAGACGACCCGCAGTCCGGTGCCGGTGCCCGCGGTGGGCAGTGCCGGGACGGTCGGCGTGGGCGCGGTGCTCGGGGTGGCCGGGGCGGCCGACCCGGTGGACGAGGCCGCGGTGGTCGTGCCGGGGTTGGCGGCCGCCGCGCGGCCCTGCGCACCGTTGGCCTGGAAGGCCAGCAGGCTCACCACCGCCAGGGCCCCCAGGGTCAGCCCCGTGACCACCACTCCAGGACCCATCTTCGCCACGTGTGCTCCCACCGCCGTCCCAAAACCGTCGGCCCCATCGTGCCAGGTTCGCCCGTCCGGTCCGCATCGCGTCGGACGTGTGTTCCGCGCTGCCGCGGGTTTTCGATCGTGCGGCGCACACGCCCCGGGCGCCGGGACGGGGCCGGGCCCGGACCGGTCACCGCCCGACCGGTCTAACCTTGACCCGTGCTGCTGCTCGCGTTCGACACCGCTACCCCCGCCGTCACCGCCGCCGTCCACGACGGCACGGCCGTCCTCGCCGAGACCGACCAGGTCGACGCCAGACGCCACGGCGAACTGCTGCTGCCCGCCATCGACCAGGTGCTGCGGGCGGCCGGTGTCGACAAGCACCGGCTGACCGGCATCGCCGTGGGCGTCGGCCCGGGCCCGTACACCGGTCTGCGGGTCGGTCTGGTCACCGCCGCCGCGCTGGGGGACGCCCTCGGCCTGCCGGTGCACGGCGTCTGCACCCTGGACGCGATCGCCCACGCCGCCCGTGCCGAGGGCCTGGCCGGCGAGCCGTTCACGGTGGCCACCGACGCGCGCCGCAAGGAGGTCTACTGGGCCGCCTACGACGCCGAGGGCCGCCGGACCGAGGGCCCGTCCGTGGACCGCCCGGGCGAGCTGACGCCGCCGGCCCGCTCGGTCGGCGCCGGTGCCCTGCTCTACCCGGACGCCTTCCCCGGCGCGCACGGCCCCGAGCACGTCTCGGCCGGCGCGCTCGCCGACTACGCCGCCACCGAGCTGGCCGCAGGCCGCGCCCTGCTGCCCAACGCCCCGCTCTACCTGCGCCGCCCGGACGCCCAGGTGCCGGCCGGCTACAAGGCGGTGCTCCCGGCGTGACCGGCCCGAGCACCGACGGGGCCGTGCGCACCGCGGCTCCCGTCGCCACCCTGCGCCCGATGCGCTGGTGGGACATCGCCCCGGTGCTGGCGCTGGAACGGGAACTGTTCCCCGAGGACGCCTGGTCCGCCGGCATGTTCTGGTCCGAGCTGGCCGAGGCCCGCCCCGGCGGCACCCGCCACTACACCGTGGCCGTCGCCCCGGACGGCACGGTCGTCGGCTACGCCGGACTGATGGCGGTGGCCGGCGAGGGCGACGTGCAGACCATCGCCGTCGACGGCCGCCACCAGGGCGCCGGCCTCGGCGCGCTGCTGCTGGCCGACCTGGTCCGGGAGGCCGCCCGGCGCGGCTGCGCGGACCTGCTGCTGGAGGTCCGGGTGGACAACACCCGCGCCCAGCGGCTCTACGAGCGGTTCGGTTTCGAGCCGGTCGGCATCCGGCGCGGTTACTACCAGCCCGCGAACATCGACGCGCTGGTGATGCGCCTGGACCTCGCGGCCGCCGCCGTCGACGGCGCCACCGCTCCCGAAGACCTCGACGAACCCGCGGACCACCCGCGACCGGATGTGAAGAAGGACACCCCCCATGGCTGACGAACCGCTCGTCCTCGGCATCGAGACCTCCTGCGACGAGACCGGCGTCGGCATCGTGCGGGGCACCACCCTGCTCGCCGACGCGGTGGCCTCCAGCGTCAACGACCACGCCCGGTTCGGCGGCGTCGTCCCCGAGATCGCCAGCCGCGCGCACCTGGAGGCGATGGTCCCCACCATCCAGCGCGCCCTGGACACCGCCGGCGTCAAGGCGAGCGACCTGGACGGCATCGCCGTCACGGCCGGCCCCGGCCTGGCCGGCGCGCTGCTGGTCGGCGTGAGCGCCGCCAAGGCCTACGCGTGGGCCCTGGACAAGCCGCTGTACGGCGTCAACCACCTCGCCTCGCACATCTGCGTGGACCAGCTGGAACACGGCCGCCTGCCGTCCCCGACGATGGCCCTGCTGGTCTCCGGCGGGCACTCCTCGCTGCTGCTCAGCGAGGACATCACGAGCGACGTGCGCCCGCTCGGCGCGACCATCGACGACGCGGCCGGCGAGGCCTTCGACAAGGTCGCCCGGGTGCTCGGGCTGGGCTTCCCCGGCGGCCCGGTGGTCGACCGCACCGCCCGCGAGGGCGACCCCGAGGCGATCGCCTTCCCGCGCGGCCTGACCGGCCCCAAGGATCCGGAGTACGACTTCTCCTTCTCCGGCCTGAAGACCGCCGTCGCCCGCTGGGTGGAGGCCAGGCGCCGGGCCGGCGAGGAGGTGCCGATCGCCGACGTCGCGGCGTCCTTCCAGGAGGCGGTCACCGACGTGCTGACCCGCAAGGCGGTCAAGGCCTGCAAGGACAACGGCGTCGACCACCTGATGATCGGCGGCGGCGTCGCGGCCAACTCGCGGCTGCGCGAGATGGCCCAGCAGCGCTGCGACCGGGCCGGCATCCGGCTGCGGGTGCCCCGCCCGGGCCTGTGCACCGACAACGGCGCGATGGTCGCCGCGCTCGGCGCCGAGATGGTCCGGCGGGACCGCGCGCCGTCCTCCTTCGACCTGTCGGCGGACTCCTCGCTGCCGGTGACCGAGGTCCACGTGCCGCACCAGGACTTCCACGGCCAGGCCTACCAGGCGCTGGGCGGCCAGGAGTGAGCACCACCGCCGCGATGTGGGAGGCCCGGGCCGCCGACGGGCGGGGCGCCGAGCTCTCCGCCTGGGTGCGGGAGACCGCGCTGCCCGCGCTGCGCGGCGGCGCGGGGCTGCTGCGCGCCGAGCTGTTCGCCGCCCCCGGCGAGCGTGTGCTGCTGATCACCTGGTGGTCCGGCGAGCCGCTCCCGGTGGCCGAGCCGCCCGCCGGGCTGCTGGGCCGTCCGGTGCACCGCTGGTCGTTCACCAGCGAGCACGTGGAGTAGCCCGGGCCGGCCGTCCGCACGCCCGACCGGGAACCGAACGTGCGACCGTTACCGTGCTAGCGAGCGAGATCGCTGAACGGGAACGGGGAGCACGGCGCGGTGAACAGGCACGGGTGGAGCAGGACGACGGCGTACGCGGCGGGGGCGGCGGTCCTGCTGGCCGCCGCCACCGGCTGCGCGGGCGGCGGCGACAGCGGCGCCGCCTCCGCCGCCCTGGTGGCGCCGAGCAGCGCCCCCGCCGGGTCCGCCGCGCCGCAGCAGGGCGCGGCCACCCCGCCGCCGAGCGCGGCGCCCGCCCCGGCCGCGGGGGACGCCGCCGCCTGGGCGAAGTGGCACCTCACGCCGCTGCCGCCCGCGCCCCCGGCGCCCGCCGACAAGCCGGTGAAGCTCCAGAAGACCGGCCCGGTCCCGGTGTTCAGCGAGGTGAAGACCACCGACAAGGTCGTCTTCGTCACCATCGACGACGGCGCCGAGAAGGACCCGAAGTTCGTCGAGATGCTGACCGACCTCAAGGTGCCGGTCTCGATGTTCCTGACCCGCGACATCGTCAAGGACGACTACGGCTACTTCAAGCGGCTCCAGGCGCTCGGCAACCACGTCCACAACCACACCACGGACCACGCCCAGCTGAGCAAGGTGACGCCGGAGAAGCAGCGGTCCGAGGTCTGCGACGCCCAGGCCGCGCTCACCCAGCAGTACGGCACCCCGCCGCTGCTGTTCCGCCCGCCCTACGGCGACGGCGCCCACACCCCGGCGCTGAACTCCTCGGTGCAGCAGTGCGGGCCGCGGGCGATCGTGCTGTGGCGCGAGTCGATGCAGATCCACGACATGCAGTACCAGGCGGCGGACAAGAAGCTGCGCCCCGGGGACATCGTGCTCGCCCACTTCCGGGGCCCCAAGGACCTCAAGGGCGAGACGATGACGGAGATGTTCGGGGAACTGCTGGCCCGGATCCAGGAGCAGGGCTTCGCGGTGGCCCGGCTGGAGGACTACATCGCGGCGCCGGCCGCCTGAACGGCCGCGGCCGGGCCGGTCACCGGCCGGCCGAGCATCATCAGCGGGCCGTGGTCGGTGCGGCTGAGGATCACCGTCACGGTGTTCGGGCCGCTGGGCTTCAGCTGGCGGCGCAGCTCCTCCGGGGTGATCGCCATCCCGCGCTTCTTGATCACCACGGTGCCGACGCCCCGCTCGCGCAGCAGCGCCTTGAGCCTCTTGATGTGGAACGGCAGGACGTCGGTCAGCTCGAAGCCGTGCGCGTACGGGGTGTCGACCAACTCGTCCGAGGTCACGTAGGCGATCTTCGGATCGATCAGCCGCCCGTTCACCCGCTGCGCCACCTCGGCGACCAGGTGGGCGCGGATCACCGCGCCGTCCGGCTCGTAGAGGTAGCGGCCGACCGGGCCGGCCGGCGGGTCGGGCAGGTCGCCGCCGGTGAGGCTGGCCCGCTGCGGCAGCAGGGTGGCGCGGTGCGGGTGCCCGGCCCGGGTGCCGAACCAGAGCACCGCCTCCTTGACGTCGCCGTGGTCGGAGACCCACTCGGCCTCCGCGTCGGCCGGCACCGCCTCGTGCGGGATGCCGGGGGCCACCTTGAGCGCGCCGACCGGGGTGCGCCGTCCGGCCTCGATCGCCCAGGACAGCGGCGGCGCGTACGCCTCGGGGTCGAAGACCCGGCCGCGCGAGGTGCGCCGGGCGGGGTCGGTGAAGACCGCGTCGAAGCCGGTGACGTCGACGTCGGCGACGTCCGCGCAGCGCACCTCGACCCGGTCGGCCAGGCCCAGGGCGGCCGCGTTGGCGGCGGTGGCGGCGCAGGCGGCCGGGTCCTTGTCGACGGCGAGCACCTCGACACCGGCCCGGGCCAGCGCCAGCACGTCGCCGCCGATCCCGCAGCAGAGGTCGGCCAGCCGCTTCACCCCGAGGTCCGCGAAGCGCCGCGCCCGCCACTCGGCGACCTCGCGCCGGGTGGACTGCTCGACGCCGTTGGGCGTGAAGTACATGAGGTCGGCGTCGGCGCCGAACTTGGCCCGGGCCCGCTGCCGCAGCCGGGCCTGCCCGAAGGCGGCCGACACCAGCTCGGCGGGGTGCTCCTTGCGCAGCCGGGTGGCCAGCGCCAGCTCCTCCCCGGGCGCGAAGTCGCGCAGTTCGGCGAGCAGGGCCTGGCCCCGGTCGGTCAGCAGGGGCCGCAGGTCGTCGTTCTCCACGGGGCCATTCTCGCCGGTCACGGACGGCCCGGACGGTCAGAGCAACTGCTGCAGCCACCAGGGCGCGGTCAGCGGGGCGAGCAGCGCGGCGGCGGGGACCACCCGCCAGCCGGCTCGCGCGGTTCGCCAGGTGACCAGGCCGGCCGGCGCGAGGGCGAGCACGACGCCCGCCGGGAGGAGCAGCGCGACCGGCCCACCGGCGTCGCTCATGGCCAGCCCCATCAGGACGGCCAGGACGCAGACGCCGATCAGGGCGGTGACGCCGCCGACCAGCGGGAGGGTGACGAGGGCGACCAGCAGGTCGCGGTGGAGCAGGGGGCGGGTGTGCGCGGTGGTCTCGGCCATGGCCCGAGTGTGCGATCCGGAGCCGCCCTCGCACATGAGTACGGCGACTCATCCCTCCCAAGGGGCCGGCGACCCGGGCCGACCCGCGTGGCGTTGGCACTCTGGTTGACTGAGTGCTAACCGCGGCCTATGGTCATCACTAGCACTCCCCACCGGGGGAGTGCTAACGCGACAGTGCGTGTCTGACCCCCGCGACGGCAGACGCGCGAGTTCGCCCCTACCCGTTAGAAAACCCCGTAATCTCCGAAGGGGAGCTCGGACGTGACCACCAGCAGCAAGGTTGCCATCAAGCCGCTCGAGGACCGCATCGTGGTCCAGCCGCTCGACGCCGAGACCACCACGGCCTCCGGCCTGGTTATCCCGGACACCGCCAAGGAGAAGCCCCAGGAGGGCGTCGTCCTGGCCGTCGGCCCGGGCCGCTTCGAGGACGGCCAGCGTCTGCCGCTCGACGTCGCCGTGGGTGACATCGTCCTGTACTCGAAGTACGGCGGCACCGAGGTGAAGTACCAGGGCGAGGAGTACCTGGTGCTCTCCGCCCGCGACGTTCTCGCCATCATCGAGAAGTAAGGCGTCCCGCCACGCCCCGGATCCGCGTCCCTAGTGACCGGGGACCGGGGCGTGGTCGTTGGTTCACGTAGTCGAGCGGCCGCCGCGACGGCCGCACCCCCGAGGGAATAGGGAACATGGCGAAGATCCTGCAGTTCGACGAGGACGCCCGCCGCTCGCTGGAGCGCGGTGTCAACAAGCTGGCCGACACCGTCAAGGTGACCATCGGCCCCAAGGGCCGCAACGTCGTCATCGACAAGAAGTTCGGCGCCCCGACCATCACCAACGACGGCGTCACCATCGCCCGTGAGGTCGAGCTCGACGACCCGTACGAGAACCTTGGCGCGCAGCTCGTCAAGGAGGTCGCCACCAAGACCAACGACGTCGCGGGCGACGGCACCACCACCGCCACCGTGCTGGCCCAGGCCCTGGTCAACGAGGGTCTGCGCAACGTCGCCGCCGGCGCCGGCCCGGCCGCCCTGAAGAAGGGCATCGACAAGGCCGTCGCCGCCGTCTCCGAGCACCTGCTGTCGGTCGCCCGTGAGATCGAGGGCAAGGACGACGTCGCCGCCGTCGCCACCCTGTCCGCCCAGGACGCCCAGGTCGGCGAGCTGATCGCCGAGGCGATCGACAAGGTCGGCAAGGACGGTGTCATCACCGTCGAGGAGTCGAACACCTTCGGCGTGGAGCTGGACTTCACCGAGGGCATGCAGTTCGACAAGGGCTACCTGTCGCCGTACTTCGTCACCGACGCGGAGCGGCAGGAGGCGGTCCTGGAGGACCCGTACATCCTGATCAACCAGGGCAAGATCTCCTCCATCCAGGAGCTCCTGCCGCTGCTGGAGAAGATCCTGCAGGGCGGCACCTCCCGCCCGCTGCTGATCATCGCCGAGGACGTCGACGGCGAGGCGCTGTCCACCCTCGTGGTGAACAAGATCCGCGGCACCTTCAACGCGGTGGCCGTCAAGGCCCCGGGCTTCGGCGACCGCCGCAAGGCGATCCTCGGTGACCTGGCCGTCCTGACCGGCGGCACCGTGATCTCCGAGGAGGTCGGCCTCAAGCTCGACCAGGCCGGTCTGGACGTGCTGGGCTCGGCCCGCCGCGTGACCGTCACCAAGGACGACACGATCGTCGTCGACGGTGCCGGCGAGTCCGAGGCCGTGGCCGGCCGCGTCGCCCAGATCAAGGGCGAGATCGCCAACACCGACTCGGACTGGGACCGCGAGAAGCTGCAGGAGCGCCTGGCCAAGCTGGCCGGTGGCGTCTGCGTGATCCGCGTCGGTGCCGCCACCGAGGTGGAGCTCAAGGAGCGCAAGCACCGCCTGGAGGACGCCATCTCGGCGACCCGCGCCGCGGTCGAGGAGGGCATCGTCGCCGGCGGCGGCGCCTCCCTGGTCCACGCCGCCAAGGTGCTGAACGACGGCCTGGGCCTGTCCGGCGACGAGGCCACCGGTGTCGCGGTCGTCCGCAAGGCGCTGCACGAGCCGCTGCGCTGGATCGCCCAGAACGCCGGCCTGGAGGGCTACGTCATCACCTCCAAGGTCTCCGAGCTGGAGCAGGGCCAGGGCTACAACGCCGCCACCGGCGAGTACGGCGACCTGGTCAAGGCCGGTGTCATCGACCCGGTCAAGGTCACCCGCTCCGCCCTGGAGAACGCCGCCTCGATCGCCTCCCTGCTGCTCACCACCGAGACCCTCGTGGTGGAGAAGAAGGAGGAGGAGGCCGACAACGGTCACGGCCACTCGCACGGCGGTCACGGCCACTCGCACTGAGGCCACAACCGCTGAGCGCGGCCACCGCGCGCAGTCACCGACCGCAGGCCCGGTCCGCACCCCGCGAGGGGTGGCGGGCCGGGCCTGCGGCCGTTCCGGGCCGTTCCAGCCTTCAACTATCAGTTGAATTTTGCGTAATGCAAAGAATCCCTTATATCTTGGGGGCATGATCGAGGCCCGCCATCTGCGCGTCCTGCGTGCCGTCGCCCGCACCGGCTCCTTCTCCGCCGCCGCCCGCGAGCTGGGCTGTACCCAGCCCGCCATCAGTCAGCAGATGAAGGCCCTGGAGAAGTCCGTGGACACCCCGCTGGTGGTCCGTTCGGGCCGCGGGATGCAGCTGAGCGAGGCCGGGCGGGTGCTGCTCAAGCATGCCACCGGGATCCTCGCCGGGCTCTCCGCCGCCGAGGAGGAGGTCGCGGCGATCGCCGGACTGCGGGCCGGGCGGGTGCGGCTGGTGTCCTTCCCGACCGCCAGCTCGACCCTGGTGCCGCCGGCCGTCGCCCGGCTGCGGGACAGCCATCCGGGCGTGCGCGTGTCGCTGGTCGAGGCGGAGCCGCCGGAGTCGCTGGCGATGCTGCGCGGCGGCGAGTGCGAGGTCGCGCTCGCCTTCCGCTATCCGCAGGCCCCCGGTTCCACCCTCGCGCCGGCGCCCGCGCCCGCGCACGGCACGCCCCGGGAGGCGCGCGCGGAGGCCAATCTGGAGGCCCAGCAGTTGAGCGCGGGGGCCGACTGGTCCGACCTGGTGGTCACCCCGCTGCTGGACGACCCGCTGGTCGGACTGCTGCCCGCCGGGCACCGGCTGGCCGGGCGCGGCGGGCCGGTGGAGCTGGGCGAGCTGGCGGGGGAGCAGTGGATCGCCGGCTGCCCGCAGTGCCGGGGCCACCTGGTGGAGCTGTGCGCGGGCGCCGGCTTCGAGCCGCGGATCGACTTCGCGACCGACGACTACCCGGCGGTGGTCGGACTGGTGGCCGCCGGGCTCGGCGTGGCGGTGCTGCCGGGGCTGGCGCTGGAGTCGGTGCGCCCCGACGGGGTGGCGCCGGTGGCGGTGCACGCCGCCTCGGGAGCGCCGGCGGTGCGGCAGGTGGTCGCGCTGACCCTGCCGGACCTCGCCGAGGTGCCGGCGGTGGCGCTGATGCTGGAGCGGCTGGCGGGGGCGGCGGCCGGGCACTGACCCGCCGGAGCGGCGGGACCGGGGCAGCCGGGTGCGCCGCACCCCGAGAAGAAACGTTTCTTCCCGGCGAGGCGGAACCGGTGGCCTACTGCTGGACCGCGCCCGGCGCGGCGAGCGGCACCTCCACCAGGCGGTTGCGCGAACGGCCCATCATCTCCTCGCGCTCGTCCTCGGTCAGGCCTCCCCAGACGCCGTACGGCTCGCGGACCGCCAGCGCGTGCGCGGCGCACTCGGTGCGCACCGGGCAGCGCATGCAGACCTCCTTGGCACTCGCCTCGCGCGAGCTGCGGGCCGCGCCGCGCTCGCCCTCGGGGTGGAAGAAGAGCGAGCTGTCCACGCCGCGGCAGGCCGCGGAGAGCTGCCAGTCCCAGAGGTCCGCGTTGGGGCCGGGGAGTCGGGAGAAATCTGCCATGGCTCATTCCCTTCAGAGGTCGTCGACCGCGGGGCCGGTCGCCGGCGGGGTGCGTCGGCGGCGGCACGGCGGGGCGTCCGGCGCGGTGTGGACACCTGGAAATATGACTTACGGCAACTCCATGGACAAGTCACCCACAGAGTGGCACAACAGTCAATGACCATACAAAAGCTCTAAAAACGGGCATAGTGCGCATGGTGGTTGGGCAGGCGGGCGCCGGGCGCGGATGGGGCAATCGGGTGGCCGACGGGCGCGCGCGGGCCCCCGTGGGTGTGCGGGTTGTACGCCGACCGCGCGCGAGCTGCGCAAAAGTGCGGCGTGTGCACCGCGATGCGGCTGATCGGTAACGGGTCGGCCACGTACAGTGGTGGAGATGGCCCCGAAGGCCGTAACTCATTCGAGTGACGGTCGTTGGATGTGCGGAGGCGGTTAGCGGACGCCGGACGTCGGGAACGATCGCGGGGAATCTCAGGCGATCAGCACGGAGTCTGTCGCCGATCGGCCGTGTCGGAGAGGTTCGTACCAGCCAGGAGGCTCAACGTGACGCGGATCAGCTGCGGAGGACGACGGTCATGACTTCCGTTCTCGTTTGCGACGATTCCCCGCTCGCCCGCGAGGCGCTTCGCCGCGCGGTCGCGACCGTACCCGGTGTCGATCGGGTCACCACCGCGACGAACGGGGAGGAGGTCCTCCGCCGCTGGGTGGCCGACCGCTCCGATCTCGTCCTGATGGACGTCCGGATGCCCGGCCTCGGCGGGGTGGAGACGGTCCGGCGGCTGCTGTCCGCCGACCCGGGCGCCCGGATCATCATGCTCACCGTCGCCGAGGATCTCGACGGCGTCGCCCTCGCGGTCGCCGCGGGGGCCCGCGGGTACCTGCACAAGGACGCCTCGCGCGCCGAACTGCGGGCCACCGTCACCCAGGCGCTCGCCGACCCGACCTGGCGGCTCGCCCCCCGCCGGCTGCGCAGCCCCGACATGGGCGCCGCGCCGACGTTGACGGCGCGTGAGATCCAGGTGCTCGAAGGCATGAGCCACGGCCGCAGCAACGCCGAGATCGGCCGCGAGCTGTTCCTCTCCGAGGACACCGTCAAGACCCACGCCCGACGGCTGTTCAAGAAGCTCGGCGCCTCGGACCGCGCGCACGCGGTGGCGCTGGGCTTCCGCTGGGGCCTGGTCCGCTGACCGCCGCCGGCACCGCCGGTTCCGGCACGCTCCGCGCGATTGCCCGCGCGGGGGCGTGTGACGTTACGGTCCCGAGGTTGCACCATGGAGGAGTGGAGCACCTCGGGGACCAGCGGACAGGAACTGCGGCGAACCACGCAGCCGCAGGAGACTCGGCGGACGGCGCCGCGGACGGGACCACCCGGGGCGGTGGGGCGGGAGGCGGGACGGTGCAGGAGGGGCCGGTGGTGCGGACCGGTGCGGCACCGCATAACGTTCCGGTGCACAACTCCGGACGCGGTGCCGCGTTTTCCCGCGCGACCAGGCACCATGGACCGATGCGTGACGACGTGACCGGGGCTCCCGGCGAGGCGGACCCGGTGGAGGCCGAGCCCTCCGCGCCCGGGTCCGGCCCGGCGTACGCGGAACCGGCCGACGGGCCCGGCGCGCTCGCCGAACTGGTCGCGGCCGCCGTCCGCGGCGAGGGCCCGGCGATCGACGCGCTGCTCGCCCACGTCCATCCGCTGGCGCTGCGCTACTGCCGCGGCCGGCTGGTCCGGCTGCCCGGCGGCGCCCGGCACCACGTGGACGACATCGCCCAGGAGGTCTGCGTCGCGGTGCTCTGCGCGCTGCCCCGCTACCGGGACCAGGGGCGCCCCTTCGAGGCCTTCGTCTACGGGATCGCCGCGCACAAGATCGCCGATCTGCAGCGGGCCGCGATGCGCGGGCCCGGCTCGACGGTGATCCCGCAGGACGACCTGCCGGAGGTGCCGGACGACGCGCTCGGCCCGGAGGAGCGGGCGCTGCTCAGCAGCGACGCGGCCTGGGCGAAGGAGCTGCTCTCCAACCTGCCGGCCCGCCAGCGCGAGCTGGTGCTGCTGCGGGTGGCCGCCGGGCTCTCGGCGGAGGAGACCGGTGAGGTGCTCGGGATGTCGCCGGGGGCCGTCCGGGTCGCCCAGCACCGTGCGCTGAGCCGGCTACGGGCGCTCGCCGAGGAGTCGTCCTAGTTCGTCGGGGTTCGTTCGCCGGGGTTCGCGGGCCTTCCGGCCGGCCGGAATGGCCCATGGCCGGTCTTTGTTGTCAAGGGCACACGAGAGCGCATTCGCGGTGCCAGTACCATGGGGTATCGGCGCCTGGGCGGGTCGCCAAAGTTTCGACGGTGCGCGCGGGGTTCCCCTGGAGGATCCTCCAGTGGCCACCGGGCTTTCGGCGGTCCGAGCGAGTGAGCTGATGACAGCGCCCCCACCCTCAGGGCGCGAGCTGATCGAGCCGGCCACGGAAGGTACCCCCGAAATGTCTTACAACGCCGCAGGCGTACCCGAGAAGTTCGCGATGCTCGGACTCACGTACGACGACGTCCTGCTGCTGCCGGGGGCGTCCGAGGTGCTGCCGAACGAGGTCGACACCTCCTCGCGGGTCTCCCGCAACGTGCGCGTCAACATCCCGCTGCTCTCCGCGGCGATGGACAAGGTCACCGAGTCGCGGATGGCGATCGCGATGGCCCGCCAGGGCGGCGTCGGCGTCCTGCACCGCAACCTCTCGGTCGAGGACCAGGCCAACCAGGTCGACCTGGTGAAGCGCTCCGAGTCCGGCATGGTCACCGACCCGATCACGGTCGGCCCGGACACCACGCTCGCCGAGGCCGACGCGCTCTGTGCCAAGTTCCGGATCTCCGGTGTGCCGATCGCCGACGGGAGCGGCAAGCTGCTCGGCATCGTCACCAACCGCGACATGGCCTTCGAGACGGACCGCACCCGGCAGGTCCGCGAGATCATGACCCCGATGCCGCTGATCACCGGCAAGGTCGGCATCTCCGGCGTCGACGCCATGGCGCTGCTGCGCCGCCACAAGATCGAGAAGCTGCCGCTGGTCGACGACGAGGGCCGGATCAAGGGCCTCATCACGGTCAAGGACTTCGTCAAGGCCGAGCAGTACCCGAACGCCGCCAAGGACGCCGAGGGCCGGCTGCTGGTCGGCGCCGCCGTCGGCGCCAGCGCCGAGGCCTTCGACCGCGCCCAGGCCCTGGTCGAGGCGGGCGTGGACTTCCTGGTCGTCGACACCTCGCACGGCCACAGCCACAACGCGCTGGCCTGGATCGCGAAGATCAAGTCGGCCGTCGGGGTCGACGTGGTCGGCGGCAACGTCGCCACCCGGGACGGCGCCCAGGCGCTGATCGACGCCGGCGTGGACGGCGTCAAGGTCGGCGTCGGCCCGGGCTCCATCTGCACCACCCGCGTGGTGGCCGGCATCGGCGTCCCGCAGGTCACCGCGATCTACGAGGCGGCCGTCGCCTGCCAGGCCGCCGGCGTGCCGGTCATCGGCGACGGTGGCCTGCAGTACTCGGGCGACATCGGCAAGGCGCTCGCCGCCGGTGCCGACACCGTGATGCTGGGCTCGCTGCTGGCCGGCTGCGAGGAGTCCCCGGGCGAGCTGCTGTTCATCAACGGCAAGCAGTTCAAGTCCTACCGCGGCATGGGCTCGCTGGGCGCGATGCAGTCCCGCGGCCAGGGCCGCTCCTACTCCAAGGACCGCTACTTCCAGGCCGAGGTCGCCTCGGACGACAAGCTCGTCCCCGAGGGCATCGAGGGCCAGGTGCCCTACCGCGGCCCGCTGTCCGCGGTGCTGCACCAGCTGGTCGGCGGCCTGCGCCAGACCATGGGCTACGTCGGCGCGGCCACCGTCGCCGAGATGGAGAGCAAGGGCCGGTTCGTCCGGATCACCTCGGCGGGCCTCAAGGAGAGCCACCCGCACGACATCCAGATGACCGTCGAGGCGCCGAACTACAGCGCCCGCCGCTGAATCGGGTACCCCGCCGCAGGGCCCGCCACCGAGGGGTGGCGGGCCCTGCGGGCTGTCCGGGCGGCACCCGTCGGCGGCCCGGGCGGCGGGCGGCGCCGTGCGGCGGCGGGAGGGTGCGGGATACTGGGGGGCGGCCGGGGTGACCCGGCGGGCATGAGCAATACCACCAGAAGGGCTCGAAGTGACTGAGATCGAGATCGGGCGAGGCAAGCGCGGCCGTCGGGCGTACTCCTTCGACGACATCGCCGTCGTCCCCAGCCGCCGTACGCGTGACCCGAAGGAGGTCTCGATCGCCTGGCAGATCGACGCCTACCGGTTCGAGCTGCCGTTCCTGGCCGCTCCGATGGACAGCGTGGTCTCCCCGCAGCAGGCCATCACCATCGGCCGCCTCGGCGGCCTGGGCGTGCTGAACCTGGAAGGCCTCTGGACCCGCTACGAGGACCCGCAGCCGCTGCTCGACGAGATCGCCGCGATCGCCGACGAGTCCGTTGCCACCCGCCGCCTGCAGGAGATCTACGCCGAGCCGATCAAGGCCGAGCTGATCAAGCAGCGGATCCAGGAGGTCCGCGACTCCGGCGTGGTCACCGCCGCCGCGCTCTCCCCGCAGCGCACCGCCGAGTTCTCCAAGGCCGTGGTGGACGCCGGCGTCGACGTCTTCGTCATCCGCGGCACCACCGTCTCCGCCGAGCACGTCTCCGGCGCGGCCGAGCCGCTCAACCTGAAGCAGTTCATCTACGAGCTGGACGTCCCGGTCATCGTCGGCGGCTGCGCCACCTACACCGCCGCGCTGCACCTGATGCGCACCGGCGCGGCCGGCGTGCTGGTCGGCTTCGGCGGCGGCGCCGCGCACACCACCCGCAACGTGCTCGGCATCCAGGTGCCGATGGCCACCGCCGTCGCCGACGTGGCCGCCGCCCGCCGCGACTACATGGACGAGTCCGGCGGCCGCTACGTGCACGTCATCGCGGACGGCGGCGTCGGCTACAGCGGCGACATCCCGAAGGCGGTCGCCTGCGGCGCCGACGCGGTGATGATCGGTGCCGCGCTGGCCCGGGCCACCGACGCGCCCGGCAAGGGCTACCACTGGGGCATGGAGGCCGTCCACGAGGAGCTGCCGCGCGGCAAGCGGGTCGACCTCGGCACCGTCGGCACCACCGAGGAGATCCTCACCGGTCCGTCGCACACCCCGGACGGCACCATGAACCTGTTCGGTGCGCTGCGCCGCGCGATGGCGACCACCGGCTACACCGAGCTCAAGGAGTTCCAGCGGGTCGAGGTGACCGTCAACCCGGCGCTCAACCACCGCTGAGCCGTACCGCTCCACCGGGCCCCCGTCGCGTCGCGCGGCGGGGGCCCGTGCGCGTGCGGGGCGGCGGCCGGCTGCCGGTGCCGGCTACTGGCGGGTGGCGGCGCGGCGGGTCAGCAGGAAGCCGCCGATCACGGCGATGCCGTAGAAGACCAGGTCCAGCGGGCGGCGGCCGTCGCGCCAGAGCGGGAGGGCGTCCTGCAGCAGCCCGCCGTACCCGGTGCCGGCCAGCGCGTGCAGCCGGCGGGCCTGGCCGAGCAGCTGGCCGAGGAACAGCGCGCCCGAGGCCAGCAGGGCGCCCAGCGGCGGCAGCAGCCGGCTCCGGCCACCGAGCCGGCCCAGCGGCCAGGCGACCGCGGCCGCCGGGGCGATGGCCAGCCAGCCGACGGTGGCCTCCGCGCGGGCCGGCGCGCAGCCGAGCGCCCCGGCGCCGGCCAGCATCGCGAGCACGGCCAGCGCCACGGCCGGTCCCGTCCGGTTCCGGTGGCGCCGGCGGCCCCGGGCGATCTCCCCGCCCTCGGCCGCGTCGGCGGGAGCGGAGCCGGGGGCCGGGTCGGCGGGGCGGTAACCGGCCACCGGGGCGCCGGGCATACCGGGGGCCACGTACCCCTCGGGGGTCTCCGGTTCCGGCGCGACCGAGAAGTGCGGGGCCGTGGGCGGTCGGCCCGACCGGCCGTCAGCGCCCGGTGCGGATGCGGTCATGGACGTCGTATTCCCCCCGGAAAGACGGTGAGCTGCCGAACGGTAGCAGGGCCCGGAGCAGGCCCGACAGAGTTTTCGATCACAGATCGGGCACGGAGCGCCGGGCCCGGCCGGGGCGCGGGCCAGGGTGGCCGGGGGCCGGGTGGTCGGGGGCCCGCGGGACAGGGGATGATGGAGGCTTGGGCGTTCGGGCCCGACGCCGGTCCGACGCGCCGTCACCACGACCGCCAGCAGCACATGGGGGAACGTTCCGAAATGACCCAGGCGCAGGGTTCCACCGGCCGCCTCCTGGCCGGACGCTACCGGCTGAACGCGGTGCTCGGGCGCGGTGGCATGGGCACCGTCTGGCGCGCCGAGGACGAGATGCTGGGCCGGACGGTCGCGGTCAAGGAACTGCGGATGAACGCCAGCGTGGAGGAGGACGAGAAGCACCGGCTGATCGTCCGGACCCTGCGCGAGGCCAAGGCGACGGCGCGGATCCGGCACAACTCGGCGGTCACCGTCTTCGACGTGGTCGAGGAGGACGACCGGCCGTGGATCGTCATGGAGCTGGTCGAGTCCCGCTCGCTGGCGGACGTGGTCCGTGAGGACGGGCCGCTGGCGCCGGCCCGGGCGGCGGAGATCGCGCTGGACGTGCTCGGCGTGCTGAGCGCCGCGCACGCGCTCGGCATCCTGCACCGGGACGTCAAGCCGTCCAACGTGCTGATCGGCGAGGACGGCCGGGTGGTGCTCACCGACTTCGGCATCGCCAGCGTGGAGGGCGACACCTCGGTGACCTCCACCGGCATGCTGGTCGGCGCGCCCTCCTACATCTCCCCGGAGCGGGCCCAGGGGCAGAAGCCCGGACCGCCGGCCGACCTGTGGTCGCTGGGCGGCACGCTGTACGCGATGGTCGAGGGCCGTCCGCCGTACGACCGGGGCTCGGCGCTGGCCACCCTGACGGCGGTGATGACGGAGGAGCTGACCACCCCGGTGAACGCCGGGCCGCTGCTGCCGGTGATCGAGGGGCTGCTGGCCAAGGACCCGGCGAAGCGGCTGACCGCCTCGCAGACCCGGTCCATGCTGAAGCGGGTGGTCGCGGAGGCGACCGCGCGGGCCGAGTCGACGACCGAGCAGGAGGTGCCGGTCGCGGAGGGCAGGGCGAAGCCGAAGCCGACGATCGGCGGGCTGCTCGGGACGGTCCGGGTGGGCAGCCGGGCCGGGGACGCCGGGAGCGGGGAGTCGCCGGCCGCGCCGGTGGCGCCCACGGAGCCGGCGGGTCCCGCGAAGCCGGAGGCTCCGTCGGGGCCGTCGGGGCCGGAGGCCGAGGTGCGGCCGGTGACCAGCGAGTGGACGCTGGGCGCGACCCAGGCCGCCGGGGCGGACCCGCGGACCGGTCGGCGGCGGCTGGCCGTGGCGACGGTCGTGGTGGTGCTGCTGCTGATCGCGGGCGTGGTCGCGCTGGTCCAGGCGCTCGGCGGTTCCGACGACGGCTCGGCGCAGGGCGCGCACGGCACCGCTCCGGTGGCGGCGACCACGGACAGCACGCCGGGTGACGGGGCACCGGCGTCGGCGTCGGCCCCGGAGAGCTCCGCTCCGGAGCAGAGCGCGGCGGCGCCCGAGCCCGCTCCCACGCCGACTCCCACGCCCACCCCGACTCCCACGCCCACCCCGACGCCGACTCCGACGCCGACCGGGGCGGTCGTGCCGGCCGGGTACCACGAGTACAAGGACCCGGCCGGCTTCTCGATCGTGCTGCCCGACTGGCTGCAGCTGGCGAGCTCGGAGTCGATCCGCCGCACCTTCAAGGGCAACGGCAGCACCCTGCGGATCGAGTGGACGACCACGCCGGGGGAGAGCGCGCTCGCCGACTGGCAGGCCTCCGAGCCCGGCCTGCGCGGCCAGGTGACCAACTACCAGCGGGTGCAGCTGCAGTCCGTCGCCTACCGCGAGTGGACCAACGCGGCCGACTGGGAGTGGATCAGCGGCACCCAGCGGACGCACTCGCTGAACCGCGGCTTCGTCACCGGCTCCCCGGCCAAGTACGGCTACGCGATCTACTGGACCACGCCCGACGCGGACTGGGCCGCGCCGCAGAACGCCCAGGCCCGGCAGACCGCGTTCGACACCTTCCAGCCGGCGCCGTGATCCGTCCGCTCGCCTCCCCTCCCCACCGGGCTCGGGCGGGTGTCAGCCGATGAGGCGTTGCTTCGCGCGGGTGAACTCGTCGTCGGTGAGGGCGCCGGCGGTGCGCAGGGCGGCGAGCCGTTCGAGCTGGTCCAGCAGGTCGGCGCCGGAGGCGGCGGCGGGGCCGGCGGGGGCCGGGGCGGCGAGCGCCTTCCGGGAGGCCTCGCGGGCCAGCCGCGCGGTGGCGCGGAGCTGCTCGGCGAAGATCTCCGCCTTGACCACGTCCTCGAAGCGGTGCGAGCCGGTCAGCGCGACCACCAGCAGCACCTCGCCGTTGATCCTGGTCCTGGTGACGGTCGCGTCGGTGACCGCCTCCAGCGGAACCGGGACCGGGGGCTTGCCGTCCTTGAGGAAGAGCAGCCGGTGGGTGGTCAGGACGAGGACGCCCTTGCGGAAGTGGTCGGGGTGGCGCCCGGCCGTGGAGGCGACCGGCTTCTCGTCGGGGGCGACGTTCGCCTGGACGGTGCGCAGGGCCGCGGCCCGGTTGTCACTGCTGCTGTTGCCGGCCACGTCGAAGGCCGCGTCGATCAGATCGGTCCAGTCCATGGACCGAGGGTAATCCGGGGCGCTCGCGCGGTGCCTCCCGCGGTCGGCCAGGGCCTAGGCTTGGCGATGAGCGGAGAGGAACACGCATGCGAGCGGGCCCGGGGCAGGTGCTGGCGGGGCGTTACCGGCTGACGGATCGTCCGGAGGCGCTGAGTGCGCTCGCCGTCGACGAGCGGAGCGGCGACGTCGTGCGGCTGCGCGCGTGGGAGCTGCCCGCGCCGCTGACCGTGGCTCAGGACGTGGACGGCGCCGGATCGGTGCACGGCGAGCGGCTGGTGCGCCGGGTGGCGGCGGTCGGCGCCGCGGCGCCGCGGCATCCGCGACTGCTGCAGGGGGCCGGGGCGTTCGTCGAGGGCGAGCTGCTCTGGACCGTCGAGGAGATGCCGGCCGGGCGGTCGCTGGCCGAGGTGCTCGCGGACGGCCCGCTGCCGCCGTACCGGGCGGCCGAGATCGCCGCGGACCTCGCCGCGGCGCTGCGGGCGCTGCACGACGCGGGCCTGGCGCACGGCAACGTGACGGCCGAATCGGTGCTGGTCTGCGAGGACGGCGCGGCGCTGCTGGGCGGGCTGCTCCCGGGGGTGGCCGAGGAGGTGCTGGCCGAGGAGCTGGGCGGACCGGGCGGCAGGCGCCGCTACGAGGTCCGGGCCGAGCTGGTCGGGTCGGTGGCCGAGCGCTGGCCGCTGAGCTGCGGGTACGTACAGTTCGTCGGCGATGTGCCGCACGGCGCGAGGGCGCGTACCGTGGAGAGAAGGCCCCGGGTAAACACCCGTC
>NZ_JBEOWI010000091.1:0-20003 GCF_040296005.1 Kitasatospora sp. NPDC002551
CTTCGGCCTGGCGATCATGAATACGTACTGGGCGTACTACCTGCTCGCCGACCTGCACGTGTCCCCGACCTCGTTCGGCGTGATCATGGGGGTCGGTGGCGCTGGCAGCCTTACCGGGGCACTCCTCGCCCCGCGGATCGCCTCCCGGATCGGGATCGGGCCGACGATCATCATCGGGTTCGCGGTCAGCCCGCTGGCCCAGGTTCCCCTCCTGCTCGCCGGGCCCGGCCTCTGCTGGCAGATCGCGCTCGCCGGGACTCTGGCCGTTCAGCTGTTCTGGGCAACTGCCTCCGGCACGAGCCAGAGGTCCCTCCGGCAGATCCTGTGCGAACCCCGCTTCCAGGGCCGCATGCAGGCCGCGAGCACCACAATGACCGCCGGAGCCCGGCCCCTCGCCGCCGCTACAGCCGGCGCACTGGTCCTCCTCCTCGGGGTACGCGGCACCCTCGCCGTCGGTGCGGCCCTCCAGGTCGTCCCTGTGGCCCTCCTGCTCTCCTCCCCTGTCCGCGTGTTGCGGGACATGCCCGCCCCGCCCACGCGCGCCACCGTTCCGCCCGCCCGCGAAGGAGCCTCGTGACGACGACCGCCACCGCCGCATACTGGGAACCGCTGTGGGCCGGGGGCCGCCGGTACCGACAGCTCGAAACCCCCGAGATACGGCTCATGGACGAGCATCTCGGTCCCGGCCGCAGGCGCCCGGCCCTCGACGTCGGCTGCGGCGATGGCGCCTTGGCCCGGCACCTCCACCACGAGCTCGGCTACCGCACCACCGGCATCGACATCTCCCACAGCGCCATCGCACTCGCCGCCAGCCACAACCCAGGCCCCGAGCCCGCATGGCGGTGCGGCGACTTCGCCACCGGCGACCTCACGGCGCTGCCGGAGCCCGCGTACGCGGTCATCACCTGCCGTCTCGTCTACCGGTGGATGGACGACAAGAGAGCCTTCCTCAACCGCGTCCGCCACCTCCTCGTACCTGGCGGGATCTTCTGGGTCGTCACCGAGATCGCCGGCCGCCGCCCCACCAGCGACCCCTTGCAGGACCTCGGCATCACCCCGGCCCAGGCCGAACTCCTCACCGCGGGCTGGTCCGCCGTCCACATCGCCGACCTCGACGTCCTGCGCTGCTACGCCCTGCGCCCCTGACCCCGCCCCTCGACCTGATGGAGAACCCGGTGACCACCGAACAAAACACCGTCGCGACCTGGAACACCTACGGAAACCACCAACTCGCACGAAAGCTGGAGCTGCCCGAGCTGGACCAGTGGAACTGGGGCCTCCCCGGCGCCGGCCCCGGCATCGAGGTCTTCGGCGGCCTGGCCGAGCTCCGCGTCCTCGACCTCGGTAGCGGCCTCGGCCGTCACGCCGCGCACCTCGCCGCCCGGGGCGCTCACGTCACCGCCGTCGACGCCTCCCCCGCCCAGCACCAGCGCGCCGCGGCCCGCTACCCCAGCACCCCGGGCCTACACCTGGTGTGCGCCGATGCCGTGAGCCATCTGCGTGACGCCGACCCGTACGACCTGATCTACTCCGTCTGCTCCATGCCGTACCTGGACCCCGACCGGCTGCTGCCCGTCCTGGCCAACGGCCTCAGGCCGGGCGGCCGACTGCTCTTCTCCGCGCTGCACACCAACTCGGACGGCACCGGGCCGTCGAACGAGGTCGCCCCGCGGACCGAGATCCTGCGGCTGCCCGGCACCGCCGACGACCACCCCGTCGACATGTGGGTCCTTACCGCGCAGCTCTGGGAGGACCTCCTGGTCCAGCACGGCCTCACCCTGGAGGCGGTCACCGTGATCGACTCCGACCAGCCGGACAGCCACGTCTCCTACCGGCTTTACACCGCTCGCCGCCCGAGCCGCGTACCGAGCCGCCCCCGCACCAGCGCACCGCCGCACCCACACGCGGCGGTAGGCGTGGGCATCATCGTCCACGGCCCGGAGGGAGTCCTACTCGGCCAGCACCGGCGCCAGACTTGGGAGCTCGCCGGGGGAAGCGTCGAACCGGGCGAGACCTTCGCCCAGGCGGCTGTCCGCGAACTCCGCGAGGAGGCCGGCATCGCGGCAGATCCCGACGACGTATGGGTGCTGGGCACACTCCTGGACCGGGTGGGCGACGTCGTCCGGGTGACGGTGCCCGTCGTCATCACCCGCTGGGCCGGCGTGCCGCAGCAGCGCGAGGAGGCCATCGGCGCCTGGCGGTTCTGGCCCCTGAACGCCTTGCCCGGCCCGCTGTTCGTACCCAGCGCCCAGTGCCTGGCCGCCTGGAAGCCAGAGCTGCCGCTCGACCACCCGCCCGTCCACTTCCAGCGGTACGAGACACCCGGCCGCGCGTAGCCCGGCGGCCACGCTCACCCACGTCCGATCGAAAGGCTCCACCACCGTGACCTCACCCCCTCCGGATGCGCCTGCTCCGTCGCTTCTGGCCGTTGCCGCCCACCCGGACGACGAATCCCTCCTCGCTGGCGGAGTCCTCGCCCAGCACGCCGCCGCAGGCGCCCGCACTGCGGTTGTCACCGCCACCTGGACGGCCGACACCCACCGCATCCCAGAACTCGCGGATGCTCTCGACATCTTGGGCGCCGGTACCCCGCGGCTGCTCGGCTATGCCGACGCCCGCAACCCCGCCTCGGCACCCGGCGGCGCCGTGCGCCTCGTCGACGCGCCGTTAGACGAGGCCGTCGGCCGACTGGTCGCACACATCCGCGAACTCCAGCCCGACATCGTCATCGGCCACGACGCCCTTGGGCAGCTCACCGGCCACCCAGACCACCGGCGCGCCCACCAGATCACCCTCCTCGCCGTAGAGGCCGCCGGCCTGCGGCACCTGTACCCCGAAGCCGGCGAGCCCTGGCAGCCGGCCGCCCTGTACGCGGCGACGCACCCGGAATCGGGCATCGGCAGGCTCGGCCCCCTCCTTCAAGGCGTGGGGAAGACGCTCCTCGCTGTGCCGGACGCGTACGTGACCACGACAATCGACGTCTCACCGTGGGCCGCACAGAAGTGGGAGGCGATCCTTGCCCACCGCAGCGAGGTCGCCCGCCCACGACCCCTGCCTGGACTCCTCGCCCGCCTGCCCGAAGAGGAACGGCTGGAGATCATCCGCACCGAGTACTTCACCCGGCTCTCCCTCATCCCCGCGCCGGCCGACCCTCACCGGCTCACCGTCACCCGCGCCCCCGTCGGCACCTTCACCACCCACGCGGACAACGCCGCCCGCTACGTGGGCGGGGGTAGCCCGCCCCCAGGTAGCTGAGCGTTCCGCTGCCGTCATCGCAGGCCGTCGAGCTGGCACACTTGAGGGCTCAACTCACCCACCGCAACCAGGAGACTACGCAATGAACGCCACACCTGCCGCCGACGCCCAAAAAACAGAAACAGCTGGAGAACGCACTGGTGGCTGTCTGTGCGGTCGCATCCGCTTCACCATCCGAGGCCCAGCCGTCTTCCCCCACACCTGTGCCTGCCGCCACTGCCAGAAGCTAGGCGGCACACCAGTGATGTGGTGGGCGGGGTTCGAAACGGTCACCTGGACTGGTGAGGGCGGCGAGCCGACCTGGTATGAGACCTTCAAAGGCGAGGCGAAGCGCGGCTTCTGCCCAAACTGCGGCAGCCGCCTCGCGGCCCTCGACAGCGACATCCCGGAGATCGGCATCAACGTCACCGCACTCGACGACACCAGCGGCCAAGACCTCGTGCCGATCCACGCGTCCTTCCGCGACAACACCGTGCACTGGCTGCCGTCGACACCGAAGACCGAGCACAGCACGTCGGGTTGACCGCCCGTTTACCACGACGGCTCCGTCGCCCACGCCCTCACCGACTGGTGAGAGCACCTGAACGCCGCCCTGGCTCGTTGACCGAGCACCGACACTAGCCGCACCCCCGCGAGAGACTGGTCCCGTGACCTCCTCCACCCCCTCGTACACGCCCGACGAGCTGTTCGCGTCCACTGCGCCGTACTACGCCGCCTTCCGGCCCCGCTACGCGCCCGAGGTCTACACCCTGCTCGCCCACCGCTTCGGCCTCGACGGCACCCAGCGAGTCCTCGACCTCGGCGCGGGCCCCGGCATCATCGCCCTCGACCTGGCCCCGCTCGCCGGCGAGGTCATCGCCGTCGACCCCGAGAAGGGCATGCTCCAAGAGGGCCGCCGCCTCGCCGCCGAGCAGCGCGTCACCAACATCGACTGGCGCGAGGGGGACTCCACCACCCTCCCGGCGATGGACCTCGGGCCCGTCCTGCTGACCGTCATGGGCGCGGCCTACCACTGGATGGACCGCGACCAAGTCGCCCGGGACCTCGACCGGATCATCGAGCCGGGTGGCGCGATCGTCCTCGCCTCCGGTGGCGCCCCCGGCGACGTCGAGCCCGCAGACTGGCGCCACGTCGTCGACGAGGTCCGCACCCGCTACCTCGGCCCCGAGCGCCGCGCCGGCTCCGGCACCTACTCCCACCCCAACGAACGCCACCAGGACGTCCTCGCCCGCTCCCCGTTCTCCCAGGTCGACACCGCGCGCTGGGACAACACCCTGACCCGCACCGTCGACGAGGTCATCGGCTGGGTCTTCAGCCTCTCCTACTCCAGCCCCGCTCAGCTCGGCAATCAGAAGGACGCCTTCGAGCAGGACCTGCGCGCAGCGCTCCTCGCCTTCAACCCCTCCGGGCAGTTCGACGAGATGATCCGCACCGAGGCGATCATCGCCACCAGGCCGTAACCCGACCGGCGGCGGCTCGGGCATACTGCCAGCGTGACAGCACCCAGGATCGGCGACGTGGCGGAGGCGCGCGTCGCCCGCTACCTCCACGAGCGGGGCTACACCTTCGAGGTCGAACCCGAGTTCGGCACCGGCCGCCACCCCGACTACCTCATCACCGCGGGCGAGCACACGCTCGTCGTGGAGGTGAAGGCGTTCGAGACCTACGGCATGTTCGAGAACGCCGTTCCGGGCCAGGTGATGTCCCGCTCGCTGAGCGAGGCACTCGCACCGATCCGCAAGCAGATCAAGAAGGCCGCCAGCCAGCTCAAGGGCTTGCGGGACCGGGGCTGGCCGCTGGTCATCGTGCTCGACAACCCCGGCGGTCGGCCGATCCCGTTCGATTCCCCGCACATGGTCCTGGCCGCGATGTATGGCGATCTCACCCTCCAGACACCCGTCCTGGAAGGCGGGGTACTCGGCGACTTCCGCAGCGTCGCGGGCCGCAATGGCAGCCTGCGCAACGACCACCCCTACGTCAGCGCCGTAGCGGTCGTGCGCCGGGAGGACCACGCGGCGCAGTGGGCGGGAGCCTGGTTCAATGAGAACCGGGCGCAGTTCGGTGACGACGTTCAGGCCATGGTGGCCGCATTCGCCGAAGCGAGCCTGAGCGCGCCAGCGGGGGATGAGCTCTACCTGGAGGTCTACGAGACGCTCAGCACCGAGGCTGTCCCGCTGCCCCGCGACGTGTTCGACGGGCCTCGGGACCGCCGCTGGATCCCGAATACCGACCGGACCGCGCTCATCCCCATGACGAACTAGAGGATGATCGAACGCGCACGGTGGTGGCGGCACGTGGAGTGTGAAAACCGTCCGCTGGCCTCTCGGCCGCTCTAGGGTGGGGACATGATTCCTGATTTCGTATCAGATCTCCGAAAGGCCGTCGGTCCCGACTGCCTTCTTTGGCTCCCGGGGGTGGTCGCGGTCGTGCGCGACGAGGACCGGCAGGTGCTGCTGCAGCGCAGGTCTGCTGCTGGCCTGTGGACACCGCTGAGCGGGATCGTGGAGCCGGGCGAGGCGCCGGCTGCCGCGGTGACACGAGAGGTCGAGGAGGAGACCGGACTGCAGGTGGTGGTCGAGCGCCTGGCCGCGGTGACGCATTCTCCGCCGGTACAACACAGTAACGGCCACCGGGCGCAGTACTTCGAAGTCGTTTTCGCCTGCCGCCCGGCGGACCCTGACCAGTCGCCGCGGGTGTGCGATGACGAGTCGGTGGACGTCGCCTGGTTCCCGCTGGACGCGCTGCCGCCGATGAGCGAGCGGATGCGGGAGATCATCGGCTTGGTCGAAAAGGATGAGACCGCGGCCTGGTTCGCATCGGCCGAGTGAGCACGCGGCACGCTCACCGTCGGACGGCACGGCGAGGCTCAGCCGCTTAAGCTGGCACGGCCCCCGTACGCAGGGCGAACTCGCGCAGGCCCGCCACGCGGGCCGGACCGTAGAGCAGGTTCGATGTCAGGGCGCGCAGGGCAGGCCGACGGACTTCTTGTGCCGCCTCCTGTTCGACGCGGCGCAGTGCGGCGAACGCCTGTTGGCCGTTGCCGAGGGCGTGCCACATTCGGGCGGTGTCGGTCCAGGCGCGCGCCCGGCGTTCGGCGTTCGGCATGAGGCTGATGTTCAGGCTCTGGGCGACCTGGACGCCTTCGTCCGGGGTGCCGAGGGTGGTGTGGACGCCGATGCGGTAGACGGCGACCTGGGTCCTGGTGGCATCGACGGTGAAGAGCCCGCCGGGGGGCTGCGGGTGGCGCTCGACGGTCTTGTCGGCTTCGTCGAGCAGAGCCAGTGCCGTCGTGCGGTCGCCGCCGGCGGCTGCCGAGTACGCCGCGGTGAGCAGCAGACTGGTGCGCACGGCGCCGGTGCGAGCTTCGGCGGGGTCGAGCTGATCGGCTTCGTGGGTGAGAAGGCGGACGGCGGAGGCGGCGCGTCCGGAGCGGCGCATGGTGATGGCCAGGACGCGGGTGGCTTCACCGATGGGGATGGGCATGCCGCTGACCCGCGCGGCGGCCAGGGCGCGATCGGCCGCCACCCATGAGGTGTCCGAGTGCTCCTTCGCGGCCAGCTCGGCGGCGAGGACGTAGCCGCGGGCGAGGATGGCACTGGCCTGCTGGCGAGCCCGGCCGGCGGAGGCGTCCCTCGTCGCCTCGGCGGCGGAGAGCAGAGCGGGAAGGGCGTTCGCGAGGTCGTTGTAACGGGCGGCCGTGAACGCCTCGCGTGCGGCCGCCGCCCCGGAAGCCAGTACTCGCAGTGGCGCGGGCTCGGCGCTCGGAAGACGGAAGAGCATGTCGTCCAGGCTCAGGCTCGAGGAGGGCTGGGCCGCCGCGGTGCCTGTGCCGACGGCGAGCGTCGACGCCCCAGCGGCCAGCGCCCCCAGTACTGTCCTGCGACGCATCGCGTCCTCCTCGTCCGGTATCGGTACGTTCCCCACGGTAGCGATCACGGGGTCCGCTGGGGCAGGGAACCCGCTGACTCGCTCAGCTGGGATGTGGAGCACCTGGGCCAGGCGCAGCCGGGTCTCGAGATCCACCCGCATCCGGTTGCGCTCGATCCGTGAGATCGCTGAGGCCGAGTAACCGACAGCCCGGCCGACCTCGCCCTGCGTCATGTCCAGGGCGTGGCGCGCGCTGCGGAAGATCTTGCCTAAGTCACTGCTCGGGCCCATGGGTACCTACCTCCTGCGCACCGACGGGGACGCACGAGACTACTGCCTGCTGCCACCGGGCGACAGGGCGTGCGGACGCACGCGGTGTGCCGGTCCCGCACACCGTGTGCGGGACTGGTCGGAGCGACTTCCGAACGGGTGCGGTAGGCAGGACGGTTGCGGCAGCAGACGGACGGCACACCCGGACCGGTTCGCTGCTCGACTCCTCTGCGGAGGTACCCCTTGAACGTCCTGATCACCGGCGGCGCCGGCTTCATCGGCTCGGCCCTGACCGACGCCCTGTGCCTGGCCGGGCACACGGTCACCCCGCTGGACAACCTCTCGGTCCCCTCCCGGCGACCGAGCCGCAAGGGCTTGGTGGTCCGCGACGTCCGGTCGCTGACCGCCCGGGACCTGGACGGCATCGACACGGTCGTGCACCTGGCCGCGCTCAAGTCCGTCCCCGCCTCGTTCGAGGTCGGCGGGTTCGAGCACAACGTGGCGGTCGACCGGCACGTCCTCCACACCTTCGTCGACTCGACGGCGCGCCGACTGCTGCTGGCATCCTCCTGCGAGGTCTACGGCGAACAGCAGGGCCCGCTCGCGGAGACCGCACCGTACGCCCCCCGCTCCCCGTACGCGGCGGGCAAGGTCGCCACCGAGCAGCTGGCCGACATCTACCGGCCCCGCCTGGACGACGAACGCCAGATCGGCATCGTCAGGTTCTTCAACACCTTCGGCCCGCACGAGAACGCCGACGCCGTCGTGCCCGCCTTCCTCGACGCGGTCGCCGAGGACCGTCCGCTGGTGATCGAGGGCGACGGCCGGCAGGCCCGGGACCTGACGTACATCGACGACTCGGTCACCATGCTCACCCGCGTCCTGGCTGCCCCCGCGCTGCTGCCTGTCATCAACTGCGGCTCGGGCCAGGCGGTTTCCGTCCTCGACCTCGCCCACGCGGTCATCCGCGCCGCGGGCCGCGGCACCACCACCCACACCGCCGCCCGCAGGAACGAGATCAGCTCGTTCACCGCCGACATGGGCCTCTTCCACCGCGCCTACGGCGCCGTCGCCCGTACGCCGCTGGAGGAGGCGCTGGCCCTGAGCATCCAGACCCGTACCCCCGCCCTGACGGCGGCCTGACGCGGCCGCTGCACACCACCTGCCAGTCCGTACGGCTCGCGGTTCTGGCCCACCGGCCAGGACCGCGGGTTCCTCCATCACGCCCCGCCGCCGTGGAAGGTACCCGTGAACGATCAGACGCAGACCATGCTGCCGCCGCCCACCGACACCCGTGCCATCCGCATCACCGGCGGCCACCGCCTGGAGGGCACCGTCTCGGTCCAGGGCTCGAAGAACATCGCGCTCCACCTGTACGCCGCGGCCCAGCTCGCCGACACCCCGCTGGTCCTGTCCGGCATCCCGGGAATCCTGGACACCCACGTCTGCGCGGAAATCCTCTCCCGCACCGGCACCCCGGCCAGGGTGACGGGCCACCACTTCGAGACCGCCCCCGCCATCGATTGGCACCCGGTCATCCCGGACGAGCTGGGCGGCCGCATCCGCACCACCGCCGTCATAGCCGCCGGCCTCCTCGCCCAAGCTGGTCGAGTCCGCTTCCCCCTGCCGGGCGGCGACGCCTTCACCCATCGCCTCATCGACCGCCACTTGGCCGCCATGGAGGCCGCCGGCGCCGCACTGAACGTCACCGCCACCCACGTCGAGGCCCGCCTTCCCAGCCCGACACCCCGGCCGTTCGCCGTCGACGCGAGGACCCAGAGGTGGGGGCCGAGCCTGGGGGCCACGGTCACCGCGATGCTGCTCGCCGCCCGCACCCTCGGCACTTCCACCATCCTCAGCCCCAACACCGAGCCGGAGGTTCTGGCGACCGCCGCGATGCTCGCGGCAGGAGGTGTCGGCATCGCGTGGGAGGGCACCACCGCACTCCACATCACCGGCACCGACCGCATCACCGGTGGCACGTTCGATGTCCCGCCGGACCGGCTGGAGGCCGCCACCCTCGCCCTGGCCGCCGCCATCACCGGTGGATTCGTCCACCTTGCCAACATGCCCGTCAACGCGTTTCCCGCCGCCCTGGTGGTGATGCTCGCCGACGCGGGAATCGAGCTGGTTTCGGCAGCCGGCGGCACCCTGGCTCGCTGTCCTTCCGGCCCCCGGGCCGTGCAGACGGCCACCGTCTCCGCCACCTGCACCGACGTTCAGCCCCAGCTGACCGCCTTCCTTACCCAGGCCCCGGGCGTCTCCCGCATCGAGGAACGGATCTACTCCTCCCGCGCCACCCACGTCGACCCGCTGCGCGCCTTCGGTGCGGCCGTCACTGCCGACGGACCGGCCATCTCGGTGCGCGGCCCGTCCCCGCTCACCGCGGCCCGAGTGGCCGGCGAGGACATCCGTGCCGTCGCCGCCCTGGTGATCGCAGCCCTTACGGCCGAAGGCACCTCAACGGTCCAGGGCATCTACCACCTGCAACGCGGGTACAGCAGTCTGCTGCCCAAGCTCGCCATGCTGAGCGCCGAGCTGGAGGTTGTACAGGAGTAGGAACCCCCGAGTGACCACCCCGGTTTTCGCCAGGGTCTCGCGGGCGGCGGCTTCGGGGAGGACCTCACCGTGCTGACGGCGGCCTCCGGGCAGTTTCCACTGTCCGCTTCGCCGGTGTCTGACAAGGAGGACCCGCTGGGCTGTGGGGTCGGTGACCAGGGCGTACGCCGCGTCGGCTCGTTCGAGTGGGGGCTGGCATCAGTTCTTCCCTTCGCCGGGGCTGTTCCACCCCGGGTGTGGGCTCGCCGGTGAGGTCAGGACCTGGGCGAGGTGGTCGGCGATGGTGAAGGCGACCTTCGGGTCGGCGAGAAAGCCGGCCGGTTCGATGCGGCGGGTGACCATCAGCGGGATGACGTGCCAGTCAAGGTCGTCGGGGGCCTGGCAGGCGCGGGCGGCCGCGGCTGCGTGCTCGGTGATGGTGGCTGCCTTGGCGAGGAGCTTGTCGCGGTAGCGGGTGGTGAAGCGCTGGACGTGCTGGAGCAGGGCGTGCGGGGCGACCGCGGCTTCGGGGTTCTTCGCCTCGATGACCCACAGCCGCCGGGTGGCCGGGTCGGCGACGAGCAGGTCGATCTCCCCGATGAGGCCGGGGATGCCGAGCTGGGCGGCGGTCTTCTCCAGGAGGCGGAAGCGGTGGGGCAGGCCGGCGGTGCGGGCGATGGCCTGGATGTCGGCTTCCAGGCGTTCGTCGAGCTGCTGGCGGTAGCGGCGCAGGGCGTCCCCGACGGGCCGGGGCAGGTCGGGGTGCGGGAGGCGGCCCTCGTCGAGGTAGGCGGCGTAGAGCTCCTGGGAGGTGTGGAGGAGCCAGGGCAGCAGGAGCAGGCGGCCGCCGTGTTCGATCAGCGGGTGGGTGGCGGGCCGGATGCGGCGTTCGACCTCGGTGTAGGCGTGCGCCCCGGAAGGGGCCGCGTTGACCGGGTTCAGGCGCAGCCGGTCGACAGCGGCTGTCAGCTCGCCCTTGGGCAGCGCCGACCAGGCGGCGGCCTCGTTGATCAGGTCCTCGGCGCTTACGGCAGCGATGCCGTCCGCTCCGGTCGGCCAGTCGGCGGCCGTTGCCAGCACGGCCCCCAGCGCAGCGAATCCGAAGTTCCAGTGCTGGCGGAGGAGTTGGTCGGCTGCGGCGAGCTGGCTGCCCACGGGCAGGAGCGGCGCGGTGAACTCGACGCAGGTCCGGGTGCGGGCTGTGGAGAACACGGTGGCCGGGGCGAGGTGTTCGGCCGGGGCACCGGCGGCCTGAGTGATGAAGTGCTGCTGCCGGGCGTGCTGGTAGGCCTGCACGTCGAAGCCGAGGTGGAGCAGCTCGGCGTCCGGGTCGGCGGTGCGCGTGTGGTCGGTGTCGGTGAGGGTGAACACGCCGGTGGCGTGGATCTCGAGGTGGAGGTCGTGCAGCCGGCGGGCGGCGGCGACCGCGGTGGTGCCGCAGTGCAGTACGAGCTCGGCGAGGGCGACCAGGTCGGCGACGGCCAGGATGTCGATGGGCCGGCGGCCGGCGGGTGGGGTGGTGATCGCCTGTTGGAGGAGCAGCTGCAGGGCGGACGTGGCGGTGGCGGCGTCGGCCTGGCGGCGGCCGGCTTCCTCGGTCCAATTCTGTGCCCAGGGTGCGGCGAGGTTCACGGTCACCTCGTGGTGACCGCGGGTGCGGCTGACCCAGGCCGCGTTCAGCTGCCGGGCCAGTTCGTCGACCAGGTCGGGCTGGTGGGATCGGATCTGCCGTGTGAGCTCGTCTTCGAGGGCGTGGAGCAGTTGTTCGGCGGGGCCGCCCCGGGCGTAGGCGTCGGGACCGTGCCAGGAACCGACGGGAACTCCGGCGCGGCGAACGGCGGTGGCCGCGCTGCGCAGGGCCCGGGCGTGGACGTGGCGCGTGCGCGGGAGCATGTAGTGGGGGGCGGTCGCGGGCCAGAAGGTGGCGGTGCCGGTGAGGCGGAGTACCGGGTGCGCGTTGTTCCAGGCTTCGGCGAAGGCCTCCGGATCGGTGCCGCCTCCGGCGCCGCGCCCGTGGCGGATCTGCTCGACCAGGTGGTGCAGGACCCGGCCGAGTATCCGGTGGCCCTGGTCGCCGTCGTCGGTGAAGGCGGCCAGCAGCGGCGGATCGAAGTCGATGCCGATCCAGGCCCGGTCGGGGTCCGCACCGGCGTGAAGCGGCAGCCACTCCCCCGCGTCCGGCGAGTCCCCTCCGGGGCCGGGGCTCGGGGGCTGGTTGGGGTGGGTGGTCGCGGTCAGCTGTATCACGACGGGGGCGCCGTCGGGCAGGGTGAAGTGCTCGGCGACCAGGGGGCATCCGGTGACGGTGGTGCGGATGCTGTCGGCGAGTCCGCTCATCGCGGCCAGGTCGAGTACGGCGTCGTGGCCGTGGTCGGGCCGGGCGATGACGGCCATCGGCGGGTCGGTGCTGACCCGCACCAGCAGGTCCTCAGGTCCCGGTTGGAGAAGGTCGGCGTGGGCTCCGGGAACGCCGGGGTCAGGATCAACGAGGTGGGCGAAGCGCCAGTGCAGCGCCGACGGCAGCCCGGCAGCGGCGAGAACGTCGTCTGGGCGGGCCCAGGCGGTGGCCCGCTGCCAGGTGAGGTCGACGCCGGCCGCTGGGACGACGGCGACCTCGTTGCGAGGCGGGCCGGGGAGCAGCAGCGTGCCCGCGTGCGACCAGGCGCGCCACGCGTCGAGCGGCTCCTGGTAGAAGACGGCGTCGACGCCGGGGTGCTCGGTGAGCTCCAGGACAAACAGGGCCAGCCGGGCCGGGTCGCCTTCCGCGTCGGCGAGGATCTCAGCGAGCTCTTCCACATGGAGGTAGCAGGCGTCGCGGATCAGCTCCGGCCCGAGCACCCGGGGTCCGCCGTAGACCACGAGCCGCCCCCGGCCGGTCGGCTGTTCGGCGAGCTCGGCCCGGCCCTCCTCGATCCTCGTCGGCAGGAGGCCGTCCGCGAGCGCGCTGACGATGGCGATGTCGTAGCGGTGGGTGGGTGAGGAGATCACGCACACCGGCCCGGGCCGGGCTGGTGCCGCGTCCAGGCCCAGCAGCTGGCCGACGCGGTCCACGGTCAGCGTCTGGAGGCGCGCCTCGGCGGCCGGCCCGTTCGGAGCGGTGGCGATCAAGCGCTCCAGGGCCGCGGCAAAGCTGTTCAGCATCGCGGAGGCCGGAACGAGTCGGCGGCGGCCGTGCGCGACGACGGCGATCA
Organism: Kitasatospora sp. NPDC002551; assembly: GCF_040296005.1. Taxonomy (NCBI): domain Bacteria; kingdom Bacillati; phylum Actinomycetota; class Actinomycetes; order Kitasatosporales; family Streptomycetaceae; genus Kitasatospora; species Kitasatospora sp. NPDC002551. The sequence goes on from NZ_JBEOWI010000091.1 coordinate 13,122, forward strand.
CCGCCCCCAGGAGCGGTGATCGGGGGTTGTAACGCAGCGGCATGGAGGTGATGTCCGCGGTCAGCCAGTCCAGCGCGCGAGCGGCGCGGTCCGGCTCCCGGCATCCGGCGGCGACCTCAGCGGGGTCCAGGTCGGCGAGCCCCTGGACGGCGTCGCACTCGCCGGGGCTGATCCCGCAGGCGATGTCCTGCGCGGACCGGTCGCCGTACACCTCCGGCCACGCCGGCGCCAGCGTCGACACCACCCGGTGCGTGCAGCGCAGCACGAGCTCCAGCACGTCAGTGAGGGTGAAACCATGCATGGCCAGTACGGACTCGTCTACCGCCCGGGCCGTCAGCTCCGCGCAGCGAAGGAACATCACCGGGTGGTCGAGCTGCCCGGGGTGAACCAGCAGTCGCTCCCCCGCCACCTCGTACCGCACCAGCGCCCGAGGGTCGTTCGGCTCCGCCTCGGTCACCGTTCCGCGCCCAGGCGCAGCATGGACAACGGCTTCGACCAGTCCCGGCAGATCCTCTGCGCCCGCCCGCTCCCCGGACCGGACAGGGCCCCGCAGGACCCGGGTCCACAGCAGCAGCAGGTGATCGTGGAACCGGGAACAGCCGGGAGAGGCGAGCGCGGTCTCCAACAGCATCAGCAGCGATCCGGTCGAGTAGCGGGCCAGCGCCCGGTCAATGTGCTTCCACTGCACCCGCCGGTGCTGCGCGGACGTGGGCTGCTGCGCCATGGCCATCGTGGAATCGTCTCCTGTGCCGATCGTGGTGAAGCCAGCCTGGCAGGAGGGCACCCCATGGCGTCGGGGAATCTCGTCTTCAGCCAGGGCCGAGCAGCAGCTACGTCACAGTGTGCTGGGCGCAGACGGACGTGTCTGCCGTCCCGCCGTCCGCCCGGTCGCCCGGTGGGATCGGCCTGACGGATGCTGGCTACACCGCAGAGGCGGTGAGCCTTCCTGCCCGGATCGCGTCGAGCAGTTCCTCCTTGACTCTGGGCGGCATCAGGTTCAAGGTCCCGATGGCCTCGACGGTGAGCGGGACTTCCTCGAGCAGGTACTCGCCGCGGTCGTCGCGCGTGAACTCCGGGCCGGTGCGGTCGTCGAAGTTCCACTGGACGAGCCGGGCAAGGTAGAAGTGCTCGGTCTCCCCCTTGTCGTTCTCCAGCTGGCAGAACGGGCGCAGGTCGACAGCTTCGCCGGCGATCTCCTCGCGGACCTCCCGCAGCAGCGCGGCCTCCAGGGTGGCGTCCTTAGGCTCGACACCGCCGCCGACGAGAACCTGGTACGGGGGGCTGCCGGGACGGATGCGGTTGATGACGAGCATGGTGCCCGTGGCGGTGAGCAGGATGGCGCGGACGCGCTCCTTCATGGGCTTCTCCCTGGTGGTCATCATGGTTCAGTGGGGCATCCAGCCACCGTCGATGCTCAACGACTATGCGGTGATGAACGATGCGCTGGGGCTGGCGAGGAAAACGATGGCTGCGGCGCCACGGTGAACGTGGTGGGGAGCCGCGGTGGATGGAGATCCGGTCGCCGAGGATGAGGTGAGCGCCGCCCCCGGCCGTCCGCAGCGAGGCATCGCCTGCTGGAACACTCCGGCCGGATCGACGTATCCGCCCCCCCGGCCGGCCAGCCGCCGCGTAACCCACGACCACCTCCCTGGCGGCTGGGCCACCGAGGCGGCACGATCCCCACCGCCTGGCGCCCGCCCGCGCCTCAGAACCAGCCCGGCTCCACGATCTCCTCGCCCTCCCCCCGAGGGACCTCGAACCGGGCGAAGAAGTCGCCCAGGGCCTCCGGCGTCACCAGCAGCGAGTTCGCGTCCCCGCGCTCGTTGCGCTCCGCGAGCCGCCGCAGCAACTCGTCACGCCCGACCGGGAAGTACAGCAGCCTCCACCGCCCGCCGGCCGACTCCACCAGCTCCTTCAACGCCTCGCGGTCCTTGCGCGGCCACAGTCCGTGGTCCCACACCACATCCCGGCCCTCCGCGACCAGCTCCGCCAACCGACGGTGCATCTCGTCGACGACCGGGGCCTCCTTCTCGAAGTAGGTGTCCTCCCGGTAGTCCACGCCGTACCGGCCGTGCCGTTCGAAGACCACCTCGTCCACCGACAGCCGCACCGCGCCCCGGGGCTCCAGCACCCGCTGGGCGTACGTCGTCTTGCCCGAGCCGGTGAGACCCACCAGCAGGAACACCACCGGAGTCCCGCCCTCGGCCACCACCCACTCCTTCCACCGTCTCCCGCGTTCCGCGGCAGTCTGCCGCCGCCGACCCACCCGGATCTCCTGGAACCAGCCACCGCCACCCGAAGGAGCCGCCCGTGTCCCCCGTACTCGCCCGCGCGCTACGCGCCTATGTCCGCCACGGCCCCGGCACCCTCGAAACCCAGGTGGTCGACCGCTTCCTTGACGAGCACCTGCGCACCCGGCCGTGGCGCACCACCGTCCGGCTGCGAACCGGCGACGTCATCCAGCGCCAGCAATCCGTCAGCCTGGCCTCATGGCCGTCCGGCTCCGCACACGGCAACCTTGGACCTATGCTCTGCGCCCCGCCTCCACCCTCCTCGGAGTCCACCCGTGCCCATCCGACCCCCGACCCTGGCCGTGGTCAGCGGCCCGCCAGCGACCGGGAAGACCACTCTCGCCCGGGAACTTGCACGGTCCCTGGGCTGCCCCGCCATCCTGCGTGACGAGATCAAGCAAGGGATGGTCATGAACCATCCCGGTCACGACGCCGACGAGAACGACCCGCTCAACATTCCGGCCCTGGAGGCGTTCTTCGCCGCGATCACCGTCCTCCTGCGGGCCGGCACCACCGTCGTCGCCGAAGCTGCCTTCCAGGACCGCCTCTGGCGCCCAGGACTGGAGCCGCTCACGGGGCTCGCCGATCTCCGGATCATCCGGTGCACCACCCCAGCGCCGACCATCGCCCAACGCATCACCGACCGAGCCCGTACCGACAGCCACCGAGTCGCTCACGGCGACAAGGCCCTGCTCGCCGGCATGGCGGCCGGCGCGTACGACCCCGATCAGTTCGTCCCCATCAGCCTGGACGCCCCGAAGCTACTGGTGGACACCTCAGACGGCTACGCGCCCGGCATGGCGGAGATCCAGAGATTCGTGCTGCGAACGGATCCCGAGAAGGGCGCAAGCTGACGCTCTCGTGGTGACCGCTCTCACCCCACAGGGGCACCCAGGGGCCAGCCAACGCGCGAAATCGGAAGTACTCAGGGGGCGGGCGGCGTAGGGTCACGGGTGAGGTCCCGCCGCATCCCCCGTCGGCGGGACCTCGTTGGCTCCTGGCCGGTGTGGCGGCGCTGGTAGCACCGTGGTGTTCGTCAGCCGGGAGGCACGGGATCTGTCGCCGTCACCAAGGTGATGCGCTCAGCGCAGACGGACGCGTCTCCCGCCCGGTGCCCCGGCTCGAACACCGCGACGGTGTAGCTGGCGATGCCGGAGGGCAGCTGCAGGAACATGTCGTTGATGCGCGACCTGGTGTGTTCCAGAGCGTCGGACGCACGGGGTTGATCAACGGTCAGCATGCGCGGGCCGATGCCGGGGATGTCCACCTCGACGTTCCACTTCACGCAGCCATTCTGGCAGTCCGGGCTATGTGAGGAGGTCGGTGTGTGAGTGGCGCGCCGCGGGTTCCAGGACGATCTTCTTCAGAGCCCGGTTGATGTCGGGGTTGCGGCCGGGGACGTACGAACGCACCGGCGTGTAGCCGCATGCGGCGTACAGGGCGAGGGCTGCGATGTTGCGGACGCCGGTCTCCAGCAGGACCTCGGTGTGGCCGCGGCCGAGTAGGTCTTGCTCGAGCGCGGCGAGGATCCGGCGGCCGAGCCCTTGCCCGCGGGCGGCCGGGGCCACGTACATCCGCTTGATCTCGGCTGTCGAGGGGCCGAGGGTGCGCCAGCCTCCGCAGGCCAGGGCCTGTCCATCTCCGAGGCGGGCGAGGAGGAACTGGCCGTTGGGGGCGTCGAATTCCGCGCTGTCGGTGGCCTCGGGGTCGTCGGCGCTGCCGTAGGTGGCCAGCTGCTCCTGGTGGAGGGCCCGGGTGAGGGCGCGGGCGTCGGCGGTGCCGTAGGGAGCGGCGGCGAGCGTCCACTGGGAGGCGGCCTGGGGCAGCGTCATGGTGTTGATAGTGCCGTGTGGAGGGCGTCCAGCGCATCCCCATGCCCGGCGGCGCGAGGTTGTCGGCCAGCGGCTGTACGGACCGTGGTGAGGAGGGCACGGCACCGGATGGACTGCACCTGCGGGAAGGTGGGGGCCAGGGCGGTGATCCAGCGGGCGGTTGCTTCGGCGTCGCGGGCCCCGATGCTGGCGCGGACGAGGTGGATTCCGTGGAGGAGGCCGGAGCGGCGGTAGCCGGTGGCCGTTCCCTGGGTGGCGATCGGGTTCAGGAGCTGGGCGGCTTCGGTGAGAAGGAGGGAACGTCGTCTGCGGGTATGGGCGCGAGGTCGACGAGCGCTTGGCCCTCTTCGGCGTCGACCTGCTGGGGGGTGAAGTACTCGGCGCGGCTGGAGCTCGACGCGGGCACGCCGGTCGGCACCGGTGGCCGGTGGTGGGTTGCGGACTCCTCCGCATCCCAGGGCCTCCCGGTGACGCAGACAGACACGGTGACGCTGGTGGGTGACGCTGTGGCGTTCGCCCAGCTGCTGGCTTGACGTGCGGTTTTCCTCCGGCCGGGTGGGCGGTGGACGCTGATGACGCTCTAACGCGCCATGTCTCTGGCCTGCCTACATCCCTTCTTCCTTCCCCAGTGAGATGGGGCATGAGAGCGTCATCAGCGTCATGCCCCCAAGAAATCTGCAGGTCAAAGCCGTACTGGGCCAGGCATCAGGTGCGTCACGGGCAGCGTCACCCGCGCGTCACCGACTGCCGGACGCGTCCACCGCCCCGAGCCGGCGGACGCCCCCGGCGGCCGGGTTCCGGCTCTGGGTGGGCTCGTGGCGCCGACGAGTAGAGGGAGGGGGGTCTCGGGGCGGCGTTCTGGCGTGTGTGCAGGCATGCGCGTGGCCCGCACGTCCGGGAAGCGACGGCGGGTAGGGCCTAGCAGTGTGGGGCCTGGTGCGGTCGGTCGAGCGGGTGTCGGGTCAGGCGCCGGGGTCCGGGGCCGGGTGGAGGGTGATGAGGAAGCCGCGCCCGGAACCGGTGCGGGGCAGTTTGCGGATGTCGATGCCGCGCTGGCGCAGCGCGGGGGCGAGGGAGGTCAGACGGGCGGAAAGCAGCGCGGTCGTCTTGGGCCAGGTGTCGGGGAGGGGGCCGGGCGGGCGGAGGGTGGTATCGATCTGGCCGGTGGTGGCCTGCCACTGGGTGGTGTCGGCGGTGCTGGCCCAGCGGGTGAGGGCGGTGGCGACCGGGTCGGCGTCGAGGACGTCGTCGGTGATCTCCTCCTGGGCACCGGTGTAGGTGGCCAGGGTGTCCCAGCCGGTGACCGCGTCCAGGGCCCACAGCAGTTCGGCCCAGTCGGCCATCCGCGGCCGCTGGTCGAGCTGGGCGGCAGCGTCGGGCAGGCGCGCCCACACCTCAGCGGCCAGGTCGAGCAGGCCGCCGAGGATGCGGCCGTGCGCGGCCCGGTAGCTGCGCCATAGGTCGGCCTCGCTGCGCCGGGCCTTGGAGTCGATCATCTCCAGGGTGAAGGGAAGCAGCCGTTCGGCGAGGTCGGGCTGGAGGGCACCGACGTCGATGCCGGTCAGCACGACGGGGCGCTGGTATGCCCAGGAGGCGACGTCGTCGTCGGTGTACATCTCGCGCTTGGCGACGGAGGCCCCGGTGACGGTGCGGCACAGGAAGTCCGACAACCACTGGGGGATGCCGGCGATGTTGTCCAGGCCCATGGTCCAGCCGGCCGAGGCGGCGACAGCGCCGTCGTCCTCGGAGCGGGGGACGTTGCGAACCTCGGCTCGGATCCCGTCGAGGACTCGCAGCAGTTGCCGGGCGGAGGTCGTCTTCGCGGTGCCGCGTTCGCCGTTGAAGTACGCGACGGGGCGGGGCATGTTCGGCCGCAGCCCGGCCAGCAGCCAGGCGACGGCCATCCGCCAGGACGGCTCGGCCAGCGCGGACAGCTCGCGCAGCAGCCCCAGCCCGGCACGCCAGCCGCCCGGATCACGTTCGGGCAGCGGAAGTTCGCCGGTCAGCCGGGTGCGCCGCCACAGCGGGCCCTCCCCGACCGGCGGCGTGTTCACCGACCAGGTGCCCGGCTCGATGCACACGCTCTGGCCATCCGGACGGCCCAGGTCGAGCCAGGTCACCTGCTCGTCGACCGGATCGGGGGCGATCCGAAGGTGGACCGGCTGCTCCGGGGCGTCCAGGGCGAGGGCGTCCATGGAGGCGATCGCGTCCGTCAGACAGCCCTGGGAGGGGGCCCGTCCGGTACGGAGGACGTAGGAGCGGTTGAGGAGTTGCCGCAGGCTGCCGGTGCCGCCGAAGCCGCCGGCGGCGCGCAGTGGACGGGCGATCGGCGGTCCTTCGGCCGGGACGGCGTACGCGGTCTGGTCGCAGCGCACCAGGACGTACTCGTCCATGCCCAAGTGCAGCAGGACATCGGCCTGCGACATCTTCGGCCCGCGCTCGGTGCTGGGCTGTTCGACCGGTGCCGCGGCCGTCGACTCCCCCGCTTCGGCGATCGGCACCGGACGGGCGGGTCGGGGTGCGCCGGCCGGGAGCGGCAGCGTCACGCGGGTGGTCAGGTCGGTCATGGCCGTGCTCCGGGGCTCGGGATGGTGCGCGGCGAGCGCATGCCCGCCTGGAGTGCGCGGCGGAGGGTGGACTGGGCCTTGGCTTCGCCGGGGTCGACCCCGGCGAGCGCGGCAGCCTCGGTGAGCGCCTGGTGGACCTCGTCGAGCTCCAGCAGCCCGGCGCCGACCAGCTGGCCGAGACGAAAGCCCGAC
>NZ_JBEOWI010000092.1:0-19192 GCF_040296005.1 Kitasatospora sp. NPDC002551
CCCCACCGCGCCGCCACCTGGGCGGCGCTGCCCCGCCTCGCCGGCCCCGGGCTGCTGCACCAGGCCCATGCACGGCTCACCGCCGCGATCACCGTCGCCGGCACCGCCGGGGCAGGTCTGGGAACGCTGCTCGTCGCGGCAGTCGGGCCCGCCCGGGCGATCCTCGCGAACGCGGCGTCCTTCTTCGTCTCCGCGTGGTGCGCGACCCGCATCCGTGTCCTGCCCGTCCCCACCGCGCGGGGAAAGAGGCCGCCGATGGTCGGCGAGATCCGCGACGGTATCCTCCACAGCGCCCGCCACCCTCTGCTGAACCCCCTGCTCCTGGCCTTGGCCGGTACGGGCTTCGGCACCGGACTGGCCAGCACGTACCTGGCGTACTACCTGCTCACCACGGCGCAAGTCGGCGCAACCGGCCTCGGCATGATCATGGCGGCGAGCAGCCTCGGGGGCCTTACCGGAGCACTGCTCGCCCCCCGCCTCGTCCACCACTACGGCCCGGGCGTCGTCCTCAGCATCGGACTGACGGTCTACGCCCTCACCCACGCTGCACCACTCATCGCCGGACCTGGGCTCGCATGGCTGATGGCCCTCGCCGCCGCCGGGTGCGTGCAGCACGCCGCGGCGTGCGCCGTGGGTACCACTCAGCGCTCCGTGCAGCAGTCCGTCAGCCCGCCCTATCTCGGGTCCCGGACCTTGCAGACCTCCTTCTGCGTCATCGCCGGCAGTGAGACCCTCGGCGCCCTCGCCGCCGGTCCCCTGGCCTCTCTCACCAGCGTGCTCACCACCATGCTGATCGGCCTCGTCCTGCTGGTCCTGGCGTCCTGGGTGCTGTGGCGCTCGCCCGTAGGCCGCTTGGCCGTCATGCCCACGCCCGTGAACGCGAGGACCGCCTGACCTCCCACGACGCTCGCGGTACCAGGCCGCGGCCGCCCGTGCTCGGCGAGAACGAGATCTGACCACCAACGGACACGACGAAAGGCTTCTCGGTGATGACCGAGCCGACCCCCGGGGCCCCGCGCCCGCCCGTGGCGGTGACCAACACGATCACGGGGGACTCCAGCCTGCACATGGCCGTTCAGGCCGGCACGATCGGCTCGGTCCACCTCCACCAGCCCCAGCATTCCCCGCCCGTGCCCCGCCAGGTGCGGCCGGTTGCCGCCTCGTGGACCGATCGCGAGCGGGAGCTGACCGGGATCACCGAGTGGATCGCAGCGCAGCCCGACTACGTCGTACCGGTCGTCCTCATCCACGGACCCATCGGTGTCGGCAAGACGTCCTTCGCGGAGCGGCTGGTCCACAGCCTGGCCAGCCGCTACCCCGGCGGCCAGCTCCACGCCGACCTCGGGAGCGCGGAAGGGCCGGCCCGCGTGAGCGATGTCCTTGGCCGCCTCTTGCGCGCCGTTCAGCCCGGTCCGCTGCCCGCCGGCGGCGAGGAGCTCGCCAGTTGGTGGAGGTCGGCGACCGCCGCCCGGTCGCCGGTCTGCCTGCTGCTGGACGGCGTCACCCACGCCGACCAGATCCGCGCCCTGACGCCCGGCGGTGCAGGTCACCTCGTGGTGGCCACCAGCCACCGTCCGCTCCCGGAGCTCTCCGCCGAGGGCGCCGCCCTCCTCGACCTCGGCCCGTTCGACCCCGGCGCCGCCCGCGCCTACCTGTCCCGCTGCCTGGGCCCTGACCGGCTCCACCAGGAGCCTGAGGCGGTCACCAGGCTCATCGCCCTCACTGCCGGCCTGCCCGCCGGCCTCGTCCTGAGCGTCACCCAGCTCCACCGCAACCCCACCCGCCCCCTGTCCGCCGTCGTCGGTGCCCTCGACGCCAGCCGGGCCCGAACCGCCGCCACCAGCCCTGGAGCCCTCGTGTCCGCCGCGCTCGACACCGCGTACTCCGACCTCGACCGCACCGCCGCCCGCCTCTACCGCAAGGCCGCGCTCCTGCCCGGCGACACGATCGACAGCCACCTCGCCGCCGCCATCACCGAGCGGACCCCCGCCGAAGCTGGTGCCGACCTCGCCGACCTCGCCGCCTCGGCTCTGCTCGTCCGGGACACCGACCACCCCGTCCGCGGACCCGTCTTCAGGTACCCGGGCCCCGCCCTGGTCCACGCCCGCGCTCACGCCGCCCGGGAGGAGACCGACGGCGCCGACACCGAGGCTCGAGTCCGCGCCGCCGACTGGTACCTCGCCACCGCGACCGCGGCCGAGCGGCTGCTGACCCCCAGCCACCGGCGCCTCGACCGCACTTACGTCTACGCCCCCCAGCACCCCGCGGAGTTCGCCGACCGGCGGGCAGCCCTCACCTGGCTCGACGCCCAGTCCGCCGACCTCATGGCCACCGTTCGCTCGGCGTACGCCGCCGGCCGGTACGGGACGGTGTGGCAGCTCGTCCACGCTATGTGGCCCTGGTGGCGCGCCGCCAGGGCGTACGACCTCTGGATCGAAGCACACCGCCTCGGGCTGGAAGCCGCCCACCTCTACAACAACGCGCTCGCCGAGCAAGAGATGCGCAACGCCCTCGGCGTAGGGCTGCGCGGCATCCACCGTTTCGACGAAGCGATCGAGTGCTTCACCGAGGTCCTCGCCGCGGCCCGCGCTCGGGAAGACGCCCGAGGCGAGGCGCAGGCGCTCCACGAACTCGGTGCGACCACCTACGAGGCCGGCCGCCCCGAAGAGTCCATCGGCTATCTGGAACAGGCCCGCACCCTGCGCGAGCGCCGAGAAGACCGCCGCGGCGTCGCCCTCACCGACATCCTCCTCGGCCAGGTCCACCTCAACCGCGGCAACACCACGGCGGCCATCGACGTCCTCGCCTCCGCCCGCGCCACCCTCACCGAGGTCGCCGACCCGCACGACGCGGCCCGCGCCCTCGCCTGGCTCGGCCGAGCACACTCCGTGGCCGGCCGCCACCAGGACGCCGAACAGGCGGGGCGGCAGGCACACGAAGAGTTCGTCGAGCACGGCTCCCGGCAGTGGACCGCACGCAGCCTCGAGATGCTCGGCCAGACCGCAGCCGCTGCCGGACGGGACCAGGACGCGGTCTCCCTCTTCACCCAGGCGCTGGAGCAGTACAGCGGCCTCAGCGCCGTGGACGCGGAACGCGTCCGCCGACAGCTGGAGGAGGCCCAGTGAGCAGCGAAACCGTGAACTGTGTCCGCCTCCTCGGACGTAGCAGGCGGCTACGCGGCTGTGCCGTCGGCGCGGATCGGGGCCGGAAGGGTACGCAGGCGCTCGGCCAGCTCGGTCGCCGAGGCGATCGTCGAGCTGTCCAGCAAATGCCCGAGGCGGGTCAGGCGGTTGCGGGCGGTCGCGCGGAGCCTCGGGGGAGGGATGAGGTCGAGAACGCCCAGCGCGCGGGTCGCCGCCTGATCCGGCGTGTCCCGGGCCTCGGCCAGCGCGAGAACGAGCGTGGCCGCGACCCACGCCGGGGTCTGGTCGGGGGCGGCGGCGATCGACTCGTGGGCGACCGCGGCTGCTCGATCGAAGCGTTCGAGGGTCAGGTACGCCTCGGCGACGTGGAGACGGTGCTCGGCGCGGTCGTAACCGAACCGGCCGGGAAGTTCTGCCACAGAGCGCATGATCTCGTCGCTCTCGCTGACCACGTCGTCGGCTTCCTCGGCCCGTTGCAGGGCGGCGAGGGTGGGCAGCAGCGCCCAGCCCAGGAGCTGCGCGCGGCGCAGGCCCTGGGGGGCGTGCTGGAGACCGTATTCGGCGTGGCGGCGGGCGTGGTCCCAGTCCCGGCGGGCGGTGGCGACCATGGCCAGTGCCCCGCTGGCCCAGGCGGTCAGCGCCGGTTCCTGGGTCGATTCGCCCAGGGCGCCCGCCAGGGTGAGGTGGGTCCGGGCTCCGGCCCGGTCGTCCAAGTGGTAGGAGAGGTTGCCGAGGAGGGCCGAGAGCCAGCCGACCTGCCGTCGAAGTCCGCGTTCGGTCTCGCGGTCGGCCGCTGCCGTCGCGGTGGAGAGCAGGTTGCGGGTCCCGCGGACCTCTTCGAGCAGGACAGCCGGCGGGTGTTTGCTGTAGTTGAGTGCGTAGTGCTCTACGGCCGCCTCGGCCAGGGCTACGAGTGCCGGGGAGCCGCCGGGTGCGTCCAGCACGGCCCACTGGACGGATTCTCGGATGGCGGGCAGCCCGCTGGCGGTCGTCATGGGGTTCCTCCGGGCGGTATTCGTCTCTTCGCGCTGGTGCTGACCGTAGTGGAGTTGCGGCGGGGTCGCGCAGGTGCTGCACCACAGGCAGCGTGTTTCCAGGCCGAGTTGTTCGGGTCGGGCCCCGTACGCCCGGGAGATCATCAGCCGGTACTCGTCCCCGGGCTCCTCCTGGCCGTGCTCGTACCGGCACAGCGTGGCCGGCGTCAGGCCCGGCGGGAGCAGGCCGTCAGCCAGGTAGACCGCAGCCACCTCCCGGATCGCCTGGGGTCGGGACCAGCCCAGTGCCAGTCGCCAGGCCTCCAGCGCAGTCAGCTCCGGCAGCATCGACCGGAGAGTGGTGACGATCCGCTCCAGGGCATGCCCTTCGCGCTGGCATCGAGCGCGGATCCGGGACGCCTCCCGCTGAATCTCCGCACGACGTTCTCGGGTCACTTTGCCCACGGTCCGCCCCCTCCGCGGCTCGGCCAAGCACCAGTGCCGTCCGGTCCGGGGTGATGCCGGGCGGACATTGCGCAAGCCCGTCAATGTTCCTACGGAACACCGTCAATGACGTCCAGTCAGGCGCGCGTCATCGTGGTGACGGCGTCAGCTGCACGCACTCATCCCGGCTCCCTCAATGTCAGCCGCTTCAGGCTGCACGTCACGAGTCCCAGGGGCACCTCTGGGGGACCTGGGCACCAGCCAGGAAGGACTTAGAGACATGACCAGTTCAACGCCGAAGAGCGCGGTACTCATCGCCTCCGGAGGCATGGACAGCGCGGTGACCGCATACGAACTGCGCGCCCGCGGGAGCGAGGTCTTCTTGCTGGCGTTCGACTACGGTCAGCGCCACCGCGTCGAGCTGGAGCACTTGGCGAAGGTCGCCGAGCGGCTCGAAGCGCCCTACGAGACGGTCGACCTCTCGGGCCTCGGCCGCCTGCTGAGCGGGTCGGCGCTGACGGACACCTCCGTCGACGTGCCCGACGGGCACTACAGCGACCAGAGCATGCGCAGCACGGTCGTGCCCAACCGCAACATGATCATGCTGTCCATCGCCGCGGGAGTCGCTGTCTCGCGCGGCGCCGACATCCTGGCCTTCGGCGCGCACGCCGGGGACCACCCCATCTACCCGGACTGCAGGCCGGCGTTCTTCGAGCAGCTCGGCAAGGCCATCCAGGCCGGCAACGAGGGCCATCTCGCCCCCGGGTTCCGACTGGAAGCCCCGTTCTTGCACCTGACGAAGGCCGACATCGCGCGACGCGGCCACGAGCTCGGCGTCCCGTTCGAGCTGACCTGGTCCTGCTACAAGGGCGGCACGGCCCAGTGCGGCACGTGCGGCACGTGCGTCGAGCGCAAGGAGGCCTTCGCCCTCGCCGGCGTCGCCGACCCCACCCGGTACGCCGACAGCTCGGGCAAGGAGGGCTCCCGGTGAGCGGGCAGTGGCGCATCGGCAAGCTCTTCCGCTTCGAGGCGACTCGGGTCCTGGACGGTCGGCACGACGGCCACTCCTTCACCGCCGAAGCGGTCCTCGCTGCCAAGACGCTGGACGACGTGGGCTTCGTCGTGGACTTCGGCCGCCTGGCACCCCTGAAGGCGCACATCGACACCGTCTTGGACCACCAGTTCCTCAACACCCAGGTCTCCGACGCCAGCGACCGCGGACTGGCCGCCTACCTGACCGCCTGGGCCCGTGAGCACCTGCCGCCCGACATCGCTACGGCTCTGGCGGAGGTCCGCATCCACGTCGGCCGACCTGTCCAGCCGGCCGACGAGTTCGCCGTCATGTTCGAGGCCACCCATCATCTCGTCGGTCTGCCCGATGGGCATCAGTGCGGCCGTCGCCACGGCCACTCCTACCTCGTGACCGTGAACACCGCGGGCGAGCCCGCCAAGGTCCCGCAGGTGCTGCGCCGGCACGTCGAAGACGTCCTGGACGGCGTGGTCCTCAACGAGGCCCTGCCGTTCAACCCGACCTCGGAACGTCTGTCCTCGCACCTCGCCGGCCTCTTCGACCGGCAGGAGAGCCGTCCGGTCGCCGTGCGGGTCTCCGAGACGGAGACCAGCTGGGCGGAGTACTGGAGGGAGGCAGCATGAAGGCACTCGAGATAGCCGGGACCCTGCCGGAGGGCCTCCTGCCCGTGCAGGAGATCTTCGGTCCGGTCCCCCAGGGAGAGGGCCCGTACACGGGCCGGTGCGCGTGCTTCATCCGCTTGGGCCGGTGCAACCTGCACTGCCCGCCGTGCGATTCGAAGCGGACGTGGGACACCACCCGCTACGACCTGGCGGTGACGTGCCCGCCGCGCGCCGCCGAGGAGATCGTCGAGACGGCCAAGGGCCACGGGGCCGGCTCGGGGATCACGGTGGTCTCCGGCGGCGAGCCGTTGCTGTGGCAGCGCACGGCGGCGTGGCAGCAGGTCCTCGCGGCGCTTCCCGGGGACGTCCACGTCGAGACCAACGGGACGATCTTCCCCAACGCGTTCACGGCGGAGCGTGTGGCCCACTTCAGCGTGTCGCCGAAGATCGGACGCATGGGCGCGGGCGACCCGGCCAAGCGCCGGATCCGCCCGGAGGTTCTCGGCGGCTTCGCCGAGCTGGCGCGGGCGGGGCGGGCGGCGTTCAAGTTCGTGGCGGCCGACACCGGCGAGGTCGAGGAAGCGGCCCAGCTCGTCCGCGAGAGCGGGATCCCGCACGACAAGGTGTGGATCATGCCGCTGGGCGAGGACGACGCCACGTGGACGGCTGCGGGCCGGGACATCGTCGAGCAGGTCATGGGCCACGGCTTCAATTTCACCGGGCGTCTGCACCTGACCCTGGGGGTCCGATGACCGCGCCCGCCACCGTCCGGCCGGGCATCGGCCGAGCGGCGCCGTCGACGAACGGCCTTGTGGTAATCGGCTGCTCCCGCCGCAAGCTCCCGGGTACCGACCCCGTCCCGGCGCTGGAGCTCTACCAGGGTTGGTGCTTCCCCCAGCTGCGCGAGCGCATCGCCGGCAGGCCCGAGTTCCGGGCCCGGACCCTTGTCCTGTCGGCCCGCCACGGCCTGATCGGAGCCGACGAACCGATCGCGCCCTATCACCAGGTCCTCACCCCGGAGCGAGCCCTGAGCCAGCGGGACCTCGTCAGCGCCGTGCTGGCCGAGCACCTGGAGCGGCACCCGGCCCAGGAGGCTCTGCTGCTTCTGGAGCCGCTGTACTTCCAGATGCTCGGGCTGCCGCCGCTCCCGGTCGTGCACCAGGTGAGCAACCCGACGGCCCACTGGACGCAGGCAGAGCGCGTGCTGGACGACTGGGGGTGGACGACGTGACCACCCCCGCAGCCGGCGCCCGCGTCTTCCAGGGCAAACGGATCTGGGCCATGGGCCGGGATGCCTTCCTCACCGCCGCGTCGCTCATCGCCACGCACGAGGAAGCATTCGCCCCCGAGCTCGTGATCGGGCTGGCCCGGGGCGGAGTTCCCCTCGCCCAGGAGACGGCACGCATCCTCGGCATCCCGGCCGTCGAGGTCCGAGCCCGGCACAACGTATCCGACCTGGTCGGCATCCAGGCGACCGGCGAGATCGAGGTCGACGAAGCGACCCTGCACGCCGCAGCCGCCGCCGTCCGCCGCGTCCTGGTCGTCGACGACATCTGTGGCTCCGGCGCCACCCTGCAGGCCGTCACCACCCTCCTCGCCGATGCCGGCGTCGAGGCCCGCACCGCTGTGCTGTGCCGCAACGACGGCGCCCGCTTCACCTCCCTGGACACCTGGGTGTGGCCGGTCGCCGACTGGGTCGCCTTCCCCTGGGAGGCCCCGCCCCCGCCCGACAGCACGCCCCTGCCGCTTCCCCGACACGTCCACACCGCCCAGGAGGCACAGTGACCCCGCACCGCGCGCCCCGCAGCATCGCCTTCGTCCTGTTCTCCTACGCCCCCGGCGAGCCCGCCGGCTACGAGCGCTCGGTCGGCGCGCTCGCCGAAGGGTGCCGCCAGCTCGGCATCAAGCCGCTGATCATCACCTCCGGGCCGGCCGAGCCCGGCGACGCCGACCACCCCGACATGGTCCGCCTGTCCTCCCTGACCCTGCCGCGCCCGATCATCAAGCCCGCCATCCTCGCCGGTCTGAAGGACCCCGAGCCGGTCCGCGCCGAACTCCACCAGCTCCTCACCGACCACCAGGCGGATGTCGTCGTCTGGGTCGACGCCCTGTACGGGCTGGGCTACCTGGACGCGGCGCCGCAGGGTGTGCCGACGGTCCTGCAGATCCACAAGGTCCGCGGCGACGACTACTTCGACAAGGCCATCGCCGCGGCCACGGCCGTGTGTCCGATCAGCCCGTTCATGGAGAGCGAGGCCCGCGAGCAGGGCTACGACACCTCCTCCTGGACGCTCGTGCCCAACGCCCTGTTCGCGCCCGCCAACCCGGCGCAGCCCGAGGAACGCGAGCGGCTGCGCGCGCAGGGGCCGGTGCGGATCGTGTCCCGGGCCGAGCCGTACAAGGGGCTTGCCGAACTGCTGGAGGCGCTGCCGGCCGACTGGACCCGCCCGGTCGAGCTCGTCCTGGCGGCCGCCGGGTTCGAGTACTGGCCCGGGATGCAGGACGAGGTGTTCGCGGCGGTGCACGCCGCCGCGGCCAAGCGCCCGGACGTGGTCACGGTCCTGGACGCGCTGCCCTGGCAGGAGGTCCAGCCGTTCTTCTCCGGTGCGTCGGCCACGATCATCGCCTCCTACGAACCGGAGACCTTCTGCAACGCGGCAGCCGAGGCCATGTCCACCGGCGCCCCCGTCGTCGGTATCGGCATCGGCAACCTGCCCCACCTCGTCGGTGATGGCGGCGTCATGGTGAGCGCCGAGCAGGGGGCCGCCGGGATCTGGCCGGCACTGGCCGAGCTGCTGGGCGACCCCGACCGGTACCACGAGACCTCCCGCAACGCCGTCCTGCGTACCGCCTTCCACTCGCCCACCGAGGTCGTCCGGCAGCTCCTCGACGCCGTCGGCACCCCCCTTCAGCCCTGACCGAGACATCACCCGTGCAGCCGCCCGGCAGGGCGGCCCCGTTCCGCTCCCACGGCAAGAGGAGAAGAGAAGGAAATGGTCTTCGGACTGACCCCCGGCGACAGCGTGCTCGTCGTCTCGCCGCACCTGGACGACGACGCCCTCGGCGCCGGCGGCACGATCGCCCGGCTCACTGCCGACGGCATCGACGTCCACGTCCTGGCGATCTGCTGCCACACCCACCCCGGCAGCGACCCCGCCATCCGCAAAGCGGAGTTCGACGAGGCGTGCACCGTCCTCGGCGTCACCTCACACCACACGGCCTGGATCGACACCGCCGCTGCTGCCAGCCCGGGCACGCACATGCGCGAACTGGTCCACCTCATCGAGGCCGGACCTCGCCTGAGCCTGCGCGAGCTGCGGCCGTCGGCCCTGCTCCTTCCGGCCGCCGGCTCCTTCCACCAGGACCACCAGGCCGTGCACACAGCCGGGATCGCCGCAGCCCGCCCCTCCCCTCACGCCCCCAGGCTCGTCCTGGGCTACGTCGGGCCCGAGGACGCCGCCTGGGCCCAGCACGGAGACGCTGCCCGACGGCCGCTGGCCGTGGACACCTCCGGGGTGTGGGAGACGAAGGCCAAGGCGCTCACCTGCTACGGCAGTCAGATGCGCGAAGCCCCGCACCCCCGCTCGCTGGCCACCATCCGCGCCCTGGACACCGCCGCCGGATCTTTCGTCGGCGCCGCGATGGCCGAGCTGCTGACCGTGTACCGGATGGTGGTCTGATGCCCGGCCGTGTCCTGGTCGTCCACCAGCCCGCGTACTGGCCCTGGTGCGGCTACTTCTCGCGGCTCCTCGACGTCGACGAGCTGATCCTCCTCGACCACGTCCAGTTCGCCGAGCGCGGCTGGCAGCACCGCAACAACATCGCCGACCGTGACGGCCGCTCCATCCGGCTGACGGTCCCGGTCCGCCGGGCCTTCGGACAGCCCCTGGCCGAGGTGAAGATCGCCGAAGCCGACCTCCACGAGCGGCACTGGCGCACGGTGAGCGAGACCTACCGGCGCGCCCCGCACTTCCAGCGCTACGCAGACCGGCTCCAGGAGCTCTACGCCCAGCCGTGGACGTATCTGGTCGACCTGAACGAGGCCGTCACCCGGCTGATTCTCGACGCGCTCGACCTGGACGTGCGGCTCGTACGCACCAGCAGCGCGCCGCCGTCCGGTGCCAAGACCGCCGCGCTCGCGGATCTGTGCCGCCGCCATAAGGCGGGCGTGCTGCGTGTGGGGACCGGAGCGACCGGCTACCTCGATGCCGGCCTGCTGAGCCGGGCCGGCATCGGGATCGAGGTCGCGACCTACGACCACGTCCCCTACGGGCGCACCCGAAACCGGGCGGCCCGTCTGTCGGTACTGGACCTGCTGATGCACGAGGGCCCCCGTGCCCGGACTGTCCTGGAGGCCGGTGCCCGCACGGCCTCCTTCACCCCCGAGCCGCGTGAGGTGCCCGCATGACCGCCGACCTGACCGCCGGCCCGGCGATGTCCTCCGCCGCCCCGGTCCTTGCCCCCGGGAGCATCAACCAGGGCCGGGTGGCGGACCTGTACCGGCAGCTGTTGAAGGAACTGGGCGAGGACCCCGACCGCGACGGTCTCAAGGACACCCCGGAGCGGGTGGCCCGCTGGTGGGTGGAATTCCTCGAATACGACCCGGGCCGCACCGACACGACCTTCGTGCATGAGGAGCTGCGCGCGGGCGGCCAGGAGCTCGTCCTGGTGTCCGGGATCGTCGTGCCCTCGCTGTGTGAGCACCACCTGCAGGGCATGGAGCTCACCATCACTGCCGGGTACCGGCCGCAGGGACAGGTCCTGGGCTTGTCCAAGATCGCCAGGATCGCCCAGGCGCACGGCCACCGGCTGCAGCTGCAGGAGCGCATCGTGAACGGCATCGCCGAAGACCTGATGCGGGTCAGCGGTTCCCCGGATGTCGCGGTGGCAGCCTCCGGCACCCACTCGTGCATGAGCGCCCGCGGGGTCCGCGAAACCGGCGCCGTGACGACGTCCACCAGCACCCACGGCGCGTTCACCTCCGCGGGCCCGCTGGCGAGCCTGTTCCTGAACCTGGCCGTGAAGGGGGCCCGATGACCGCCCGTCGGCCCAGGCGGGGTCCGGTGTGGGTGACGCTCGAAGGGGCGAACGGCGTCGGCAAGACCCACCTCGCCGCGCTGCTGCGACAGCAGATCGCAGGGTCGGTGGTCCTCGACGAGCTGCCCGACGCGGCTCCGAACCGGCTCCCCGGCCAGGTCATCGCCGCGCTCGCCGAGGACGGTGATCCGTTCCTTCGCACCGGGCACCCGCTGGCCGAGACCGTCGCGCTCCTTGCCCTCGCCGTCCGCCGCCGCGAGGAGGGGGCTCCTGATGCGACGGTCGTGATCGAAGACCGCGGGAGCGACAGCGTCGCCGTCTACCAGGCCCTCACCCTGGCCGAGTCCGACGGCTACGACCCCTACAGCCACGCGCAGCGCCTGCTGGCCATGGCCGACCGGTGGCGCCCGCGCAGCGACCTCACCGTGCTGCTCACCGCCGGCATAGAGACCCGCCGCGCCCAGTGGTCCGCGCGGCTGGGCCGGCCTCTGACCGACGACGAGGGCCACCGCGCGCACGCGGTGGCCCGGCTGTACGAGCAGATCGCCGCCGCGGACCCGGACCGGTACCTGGTTCTGGACCTGTCCGAGCAGACCGCCGCCCAGGCCCTTCTCGCCCTCGTGGGCGCTGTCCGAGCCGTCACCTCTCCGGCAGGAGTGCCGTCGTGAACCCGAACCGCCCCATCACCTTGCTGTGGTCACTGCGCAGCCTGTGCGACCTGGCCTGCCCCAGCTGCTACTTCGGCGACCCGCTCATCCACCAGATCAAACCGCCGACGAAGACCGGGCAGCTGTCGCACATCTCCCCCCACGACCTCAAGCGCCGCGAAGTCCTCGCCTTCGCCCGGACGCTGAAGGACTCCGCCGTCGGCCGGATCTTCGTCGCCGGCGGCGAGCCGCTGAACTGGCCCGGCATCCTCGACACCCTGAAGATCATCAAGGACGCGGGGATCGAGGTCATCGTCTGCACCAACGGCATCCCCCTGAACCGCCCGGTGCTCCTGCAGTCCCTCCTCGACCTCGGCATCGACGCGTTCTCGGTCTCCCTGGACTCCACCGAAGCGGAGTTCAACGACTGGATGCGGCCCGACCCCAAGGGCAAACACGGCTGGCAGGACGTCGTCGACGGCATCCGCGCCCTCATCGCCGCCCGCACGCAGAACGGCCCCCGGGTCGGTCTCTACACCGTGATCACCCGCCGGAACATCGAACAGGTGCCCGCGATGGGCCGCTTCGCCGCGGAGCTCGGCGCCGACTACTACGTGCCGCAGCCCATCGCGCTGGAGGACGACCACCCCCACCACGCCGAGCTGTCTCTGCGACCCGAGGACACCAGCGCGCTCACCGACGCCTTCGCCGAGTTGTACGCAGCGGACCTGTCCCTGACGCTGCCGGAAGGCGCCTACCCGGGTCAGGTCATCGCCGGTGTCCCCCGGACGACGTCCACGGCAGTGGGCTGCTTCGGCGGGCGCACGCTGCACTTCATCCAGCCCGACGGCGCGATCTGGGACTGCGTCTCCTCCCTGCGGATCGACGCCACCCCGGCCTCCGCCCACCGCACCATCCGCGGGCACAGCGCCGCCGACCTGTTCCCGACCCCCACGGGCTGCGCGAGTGACTGCCCGCTGGCCTCCTACGAGTGCGTCAACATGTGGCCGCTCATGGGCTTCGACCGCATCCTCACCCCGACCGCCCGGAGCTCAGCATGAACCACACCACGTCGACCGTCGCGGCGATGCGCGCCACCGCCCTGGGCCGCATGACCGAGCTCCTGGACCGCAGCCCCGACCCCGTGGGCGACGAGCACGCGCGCGCATTCGAGGCCGAGCTCGCGGACCGCTTCGGCACCGCGCACGCCGTCGCCCTCTCCAGCGGCACCGCGGCCCTGCATGCCGCCCTGGCCGCCTACGGCATCGGAGATGGCGACGAGGTCCTGGTGTCGGGCGCGTGCGTGGTGATGACCCTCGTCGCGATCCGGCTCACCGGCGCCATGCCGGTCCTGGTGGACTCCGCGAACGGCGAGCTGGACTTCGACGACCTGGCCGCCAAGACGAACCCGCGGACGAAGGCCGTTCTGCCCGTGCACCTGGCCGGCCGGTGCGCTGACCTGGCGCGGCTGACCGCCTACTGCGCCGACCGGGGGCTGCGGCTGATCGAGGACGCCTGCCAGGCCCAAGGCACCCGGTACGACGGCCGGTGGGCGGGGACCTTCGGGGACGCCGGCTGCTTCTCCGCCAAGGACGGCAAGCTGCTGTGGTCGGGTGAGGGCGGCTACATCCTCACCGACGACGGCGGGTTCGCCGCCCGGGCCCGCAGCTTCGCCACACACGGGTTCCTGCCCGCCCCCGGCCAGCCGGCCGGCAGCAGGCTCGGACACAACTACCGGATGCCCGAGCCGGTCGCGATCATCGCCCGCGGCAACCTTGCCCGGTTCGACGAGCTCCTCGCCTTGCGCCGCCGACAGACCCGGCACCTCCTCGACGCCGTCGCCCACGTTCCCGGCCTCACCCCGATCCAGCCGGACGCCCGGCTCGACTGGAACGGCTACGCGCCGCTGCTGCGCGTGGAGCTGGAGCGGCCTCGGGAGTTCTGCGCCCGCCTGGCCGAGCAGGGCGTGGCCAACTCCGTCGGCACCTACGGGCTGACGACCGCCGACCGGCTGCCGTCCTTGCAGAACCTGGGCCTGTCCGCGTGCCCGGCCGCGCGAGCCGACCTCGATACGACGCTGGCCGTCGTTGTCCACGAAGGACACACCGAGGCGCGCCTGGACGAGATGGCGCGGATCATCACCGAGGAGGCACGCCAGTGGCGTTGACCGATCCAGATCTGCTCGCCACGACGTTCGTGGGCATCGATTTCGAGACGCTCAACCCGGGCGGCCGCCGGCCCGAGCCGATCGAGATCGCCGCCGTCGCAGGGAAGCTGACCGCGGAAGGCTCCTGGCAGGAGGACGGGCGGTTCGAGCGGTTCATCCGGCCGCCGGTCGACGTGTCCTTCACGTCCTTCGACACGGCGCAGACCGGCATCACCGCTGCCATGATCCAGCAGGCCGATGGCGCCGCTGTGACCCTGGCCGCGCTGGAGGAACTGTTCGCCCACCCCCCGTACGTCCTCTTCGCGCACAACGCGCCCTACGAGGCCGGGCTGATCTACGACCAGGAGGCCGCCTGCCCCGTACTGGCACGTCTGCCGATGCTCGACACCGTGCGGCTGGCCCGCACCGTCTACCCGGACCTGCCCCGCCACCGGCTCGACGACGTGCTCAGCCACCTCGGCATGCCGCCGCCCGTCGGACGGCACCGCGCCATGCCCGACGTGCTGGCCACCTGCGCCGTGTTCGCACGGATGGTCACCGACGGGGCGCGGGCGGGCCGCTGGTCCACGCTCACTGATCTGCACCGCGTGGCCGGGATCGAGCCGAAGGCCCTTCGCGACGACGCCCGGGCCGCCGCCCCCCAGCAGGACTCCCTGTTCTGACCGAAAGGAGACCACCTCGTGCATCCCCAACCCGCGGGCGGCGAGGACCCGGATCGCCGGGGTGTGCTGGTGTCGTTCGAGGGCATCAGCGGCACCGGCAAGAGCCACCTCACCCGCCTGGTCGCACCTCGTCTCGACGCGCCGCTGCTGGTCGAGGAGTTCTCTTCCCGCCGCACGCGCGCCGACCTCGGCAGCCGCATCATCTCCGCGCTCGCCGCGGCCGCCGACGGAGACCGGTTCCTTCGCGGCGGCTTCCCGGCCAGCGAAACGCTGCTGCTTTTGGCCGTCCAGCTGCGCACCTGGGAGACCATCCGGGCCCCGCTGCACACCGGCCGTACCGTCCTCGAAGGACGCAGCCTGCACTCGGTCGCCGTCTACCAGGCCGCCGCCCTCCATCCCCGCGACGACACCGCGGCCCTCGAGCAGGCCCGGGCCCTGATGCGGGAAGCGACCGCGTGGCGGCCGGCCCCCGACATCACGATCCTGCTCACCGACCACGTCGGCACGGCTCTCGGCCGTGCCGAGCAGCGCGACGGCCGCCCCATCAGCGCCGCCGAGCGCGCCGTCCATGAACGCTGCGCCCGCCTCTTCACGGAACTGGCCGCCGACGACCCCCGCGTACGGCACCTTGACCGCGCCGCCCAGCCCGACCCGCAGGCGGCAGCCGACCTCATCACCACCTGGGTCACCACCGCCCACCCGCAGCCCTGGCCCTCCCCCGCTCTCGAAGGAGTCCCGGCATGACCCGCCGACCGATCCGCTTCGCCCTCGGCTACGACGACGTCCTCCTGGTCCCGCAGCGCACCGCGGTGACCAGCCGGAAGAACACCGACCTGTCCACCACCCTGGCGCCCGGCCTGGACCTGGCCATCCCGCTGCTCTCCGCCAACACCCCCTGGTGCACGGAGGGCCCCATGGCCGCGGCGATGGCCCTGGCCGGCGGCCTCGGCGTCCTGCACCGCGCCTGCACCCCCGCCCAGCAGACCGCCCAGCTGGAGATGGTGAAGAACACCACCGTCCCGGCGACGGCGAGTACGGCCAGCGTCGACGGGGACGGACGGCTGCGGGCGGCGGCCGCGGTCGGCGTCACCGGCGACTGGAAGGAGCGGGCCGCGATGCTCGTCGACCACGGGGTCGACGCGCTCGTCGTGGACGTCGCCCACGGGCACGCCGACTACGTCCTGACCGTGGTGTCCGCGCTGAAGAAGCAGCACCCGAACGTGGTGGTCATCGGCGGGAACGTGGCCACTGCGGCCGGTACCCGCGACCTGATCGAGGCAGGCGCCGACGTCGTCAAGGTGGGGATCGGGCCCGGCGGCATCTGCACCACCCGCCTGGTCGCCGGAGCCGGCGTGCCGCAGCTGACCGCCGTGATGGACTGCGCGGACGCGGCCGCCGAGTACGGAGTGCGCGTCATCGCCGACGGCGGGATCAAGAACTCCGGCGACCTCGTCAAGGCCCTCGCGGCCGGGGCGACGACCGCGATGCTCGGCAGCGCCCTGGCCGGCGCCGACGAGAGCCCCGCCCGCCTGGTCGAGGACGGCGGACACCGCTTCAAGGTCTCCACCGGGTTCGTGACCCACGGAATGCAGCTCAGCCTGAAGAAGGCCCGCGGCGAGACGGTCACCCAGGCCGAGCTCGACGACTACCTGCCCGAGGGCGTCGAGGGCACACACGAGGCCACCGGCACCCTTGAGCGCACCCTGCACCCGTTCCTGGCCGGATTGCGCTCGGGCCTGACCTACTCCGGTGCCGCCAACCTCGAACAGCTGCGACAGCGAGCGGAGTTCGTCCAGATCAGCGCGGCGGGCGTCGCCGAGAGCCGCCCGCACGCGCTGGGGCGTAGCCGGCAGCTCCCGCTCGACTACCGCGCCGAGCCCGCCCGGTGAGCCGCGCCTCGGAGCTCAACCGGGTGCGGGCCGGCTGTCAGCGCGCGGCGGCTTCGGCAACGCGCCCGAACAGGTCCTTGGCCTGGACCCGCAGGTCCTCGGCGATATCGGGTTGCTCGGCGATCTCGGCCTCGGTGAACCAGCGCACCTCGTGCACCGGCTCCGACACCGGTCCCGCGCCCTCGGCGACGGCCAGGAAGAGGTGGTCGATGTGGATGTGCGGCTGCCGCGTGTGGTTGTCGGGGCTCACCGTCAGCTCCTGGACCCACCACGGTGCGGGCACCAGCGGATGCGGCGCCCCGGCGGGCAACTCGCTCGACGGGCCGGCCACCAACCGGGTCTTCCAGCCGGTCTCCTCGCTGTTCTCCCGCAGCGCCGCCTCGGCGGCGTTCTCCCAGTTCTCGACGTGCCCGCCGGAGAGCATCCAGCACTCCAGGCGCGGGTGCCAGATCAGCCCGAGCCGCCACCCGTCGTCCATCAGCCGGAAGACGAACGAGCTGGCCGTGGACTCCTTGACCTTCTTGTCGCTCATGCGCGGGGACAGTCCCATCACTCGATCCCGTGAGGCCGCCCGGGCGGCCCTTCATCCGGCCATCGAGCCTTCCACACCCGCCCCCACACCAAGGCGCATTCACGCCACATTCCCCCGCCCGCGCCGCCGCACCGCCCGCGGCACGAAGCACGGAGGCCTCTGACGATGGACACCCTGTGGCGCGATCTCGTCGTCCAGGACTACGAGATCTCCCGGCCCGACAGCACCCTTCTGGAGTTCGACCTCTACACCACCTCGCTGATGTCCTGGCCTGCCACCTGGATGAACGACCCCACACCCTTCGGCGTGCTGCGCCGCCCCGGCATCGTCGACATCGACCGCTCCGTCCACGACCACCTGGTGAGCCGCCTGGCCGACCATCTCGCCGATCCCACCCGGGCACAGACCTTCGTCACCCGGGCGGTCGGCCACCGCGAGCGGACGGCCGCGGCGCTCGCTCGCGCCGAGAAGGCCCTCGCCGACGGCTCCGTGTCGACGGCCGGCACGGCGCTGGCGGAGGCGACCGCCGCGTTCTTACCGGTGATGTCGACGCACATCGTGAACTGGCTGCTCCCCGAGGCCCAGTGGGAGGCCTACTTCACCCTCCTGTTCGGCGACCAGGAGCGGGCCCGGGCGTGCCTGCTGGCCCTGTCCACACCAGCGCAGACCGGGCATCTGCTCGCCGCGCACCAAGAAGTCGTCCAGGCCGCCCTGTCCGTCCGGGACGGAGCCGAACTGGCGACCACGGCCGCTGATCTTGCCGCCCGCATCGGCACGCTCTACGGCGAAGGAACGCCGGCCGCACGCGCCATGCCGTACGAGGACCCCCAACAGGCGGCCGCCCTCGTGCAGGCTCTCGCCGAGAGTTCGGACCCCGAAGCCGAGTTCAGGCAGATCACCTCCGCCCGGGCGCGCACCACCGCGCTGCGCGAGGCCTGGGAGGCCGCGGTACTGCTCGCCGCCGCCGGCGACCGGGACGCCGTCGCCCGTGTACGGGCCATCGTGACAATCCTGGCCTGGGCCTGCGACAGCGAGGAGCGCCGCAAGGTCCTGCGCCACTCCTTCCTCTCCGCCGTCCGCCGCTGGTGCCAGGTACAGGACCGGGACCCGGCCACGCTGACCACCACCGACCTCCTGACTGCCGGAGCCGCCGCGTGAGCGCCCTGATCCCTCTCACGGGGTGTACCCCGTCACGTGCCGGTGCCAAGGCCGCCGCCCTCGCCCGGCTTCAGCACGCCGGTCTGCCGGTGCCGGACAGTGTCGTCGTCCCCACCGGCGTCACGGACGGCGCTCTGGCCGGGGCTGTGGGGCAGGTTCTGTCCTGGGCCGAGCGGCGCGCCCACTTCGGGCTGATTGCACGCTCCTCCGCGCCCGGCGAGGACGGCGCCACCGCGTCCTTCGCGGGCCTGTACTCCTCGGTCATCACCCCGTGCACCACGCCCCAGGTCCTCGCGGCACTGCGCGAGGTCCGTGCCTCCGCGAGCACACCGGTCGTCACCCAGTACGCCGCCGCGCGCGGGCTGACCCCCGACGGCGAACTCGCCGTGCTCATCCAGCCCGTCCTACGCCCCGCCCTCGCCGGCGTTCTGGCCGCCGTCGTGCACGACGGGTTGTGCGTCAGCTGGCGGATCGAGGCGGTACGCGGCCTTGCCGAGCAACTGGTCAACGGGACGCAGACCGGGGAGATCCACATCGGCCGCGGACCGGTCACCGACTCCGTTGCCTGCTCTTCTCAGGCGTTCCTCCACCTGCCCGGCACGCAGGAGGAGTTCGACCTGCCGCCCGGGGAATGGATCACCGCGCCGAACGCCGGGCGCGGTCCGGCCCGCGCAAAGGTCGCCGGCTCCGCCGCCGGCGTACTCCAGCTGCGAACTCCCCGCGAGTGGGTGAAGGAGCCGGTTCTCTTCCCGGGCCAGAGGGAGGAACTGCTCAGTCTTGCCGCAGGCGCGGCCCAGGCGCTGGGGCTGGAGCAGATCGACATCGAGTGGGCCATCACCGCCCAAGGGCCGATGGTTCTCCAAGCTCGCCCGCTGACCCGGCCGATCAGTGCCGCGGCCGCGCCCCA
>NZ_JBEOWI010000093.1:0-18610 GCF_040296005.1 Kitasatospora sp. NPDC002551
ACATTCCGAACCCGGAAGCTAAGCCTCATAGCGCCGATGGTACTGCAGGGGGGACCCTGTGGGAGAGTAGGACGCCGCCGAACAATCATTCCAAAAAGACCCCCTCCGGTTCAGGAGGGGGTCTTTTTGCGTTTCCGGGGCGCGCAGGTCGCGCTGCCGGCCGCTGGCCGTGGCCGCGCCGAGAGCCCATCAAAATGGCGCTAAAACTCCCAGCTCAGGGCCCGTATCGCTGGCAAACCGGCGCCTGCGCCGTAGTCTCGAAGGCGAAGGGAACTGGTGTCCGGGATGGCCGCCAGGCTCGGCCGGATCAAGAATGGTGCACATGGGACGCGGCAGGCTGCGGATCTACCTCGGGGCGGCGCCCGGGGTCGGTAAGACGTACGCCATGCTCGCGGAGGCGCACCGGCGGTCGGAGCGGGGGACGGACGTCGTGGTGGCGTTCGTCGAGGACCACGGGCGCCGGCACACGGCCGAGCAGGTCACGGGGCTTGAGGTGGTGCCGCGACAGGTGCTGACGCACCGCGGGGCCGTGTTCACGGAGATGGACCTGGACGCGGTGCTGGCGCGCCGGCCGCAGGTGGCGCTGGTGGACGAGCTGGCGCACACCAATGTGCCGGGGTGCCGCAACGACAAGCGCTGGCAGGACGTCCAGGAGCTGCTCGCGGCCGGGATCGACGTCATCTCGACGGTGAACATCCAGCATCTGGAGTCGCTGGGTGACGTCGTCGAGGGCATCACGGGGGTGCGGCAGCGGGAGACCGTGCCGGACGAGGTGGTCCGCCGGGCCGACCAGATCGAGCTCGTCGACATGTCGCCGCAGGCGCTGCGGCGCCGGCTGGCGCACGGCAACGTGTACGCGCCGGAGAAGATCGACGCGGCGCTCGCCCACTACTTCCGGCCGGGGAACCTGACGGCGCTGCGCGAGCTGGCGCTGCTGTGGACGGCGGACCGGGTCGACGAGTACCTGCAGAAGTACCGGGCGGAGCAGGGCATCAAGGGGACCTGGCAGGCCCGCGAGCGGATCGTGGTCGGTCTGACGGGCGGTCCGGAGGGGGCGACCCTGATCCGGCGGGCGGCCCGGATCGCGGCCCGCGGCTCGGGCGGTGAACTGCTGGCCGTGCACATCTCCCGGTCGGACGGGCTGGCCGGCTCGGGCTCCGGTTCCTCGCAGACGCTGATCGAGCAGCGGGCGCTGGTGGAGAGCCTGGGCGGTTCGTACCACGCGGTGCTGGGCGACGACCCGGCGGCGGGGCTGCTGGACTTCGCGCGGGGGGTGAACGCGACGCAGATCGTGCTCGGCACCAGCCGGCGGCCGGCCTGGCAGTACGTCTACGGCCCGGGCGTGAGCGGCACGGTGACCCGGGAGTCGGGCGACATCGACGTGCACATCGTCACCCACGAGCACGCCGCGAAGGGGCGCGGGCGGATCCCGATCCGCAAGGTGACCGATCTGGGCCGGACGCGGACGATCGTGGGCTGGCTGATCGGGCTGGCGGGGCCGCCGCTGCTGGCGCTGGTGCTCACCAACGTCCACGGCCTGGGCCTGACCACGGACATGCTGCTGTTCCTGTCGCTGACGGTGTGCGCGGCGCTGGTGGGCGGACTGTTCCCGGCGATCGCCTCGGCGCTGGTCGGGTCCTCGGCGCTGAACTACTACTTCGCGCCGCCGATCCACACGTTCACGATCTCCGAGCCGCAGAACATCATGGCGGTGGCGATATTCACCGCGGTCGGCATGGCCGTGGCCTCGGTCGTCGACCTGGCGGCCCGGCGCACCCACCAGGCGGCCCGCAGCCAGACCGAGGCGCAGACGCTGAGCGCGCTGGCCGGCACGGTGCTGCGCGGGGAGCCGAACGGGGACGGGGTGCTGGCCGCGTTGCTGGAGCAGGTCCGGGAGACCTTCCAGCAGGAATCGGTGGCCCTGCTGGAGCGGCCCGACCGGGGCGGGGAGTGGCAGGCCGCGGCGACGGCGGGCCCGCGTCCCCCGGAGCGGCCGGAGACGGCCGACGTGGACGTGCCGATCGGGGAGACGCTGGCGCTGGTGCTGCGCGGCCGGGTGCTGCCGGGCGAGGACCGCCGGCTGCTCGGGGCGTTCGCCGCGCAGGCCGCCGTGGTGCTGGAGCGCCGGCGGCTGGCGGGGGAGGCGGCGGCCGCCCGGCGGGAGGCCGAGGGGAACCGGATCCGGACCGCGCTGCTGGCGGCCGTCTCGCACGATCTGCGCACGCCGCTCGCGGGGATCAAGGCCTCGGTGAGCTCGCTCCGCTCGGCGGACGTGGAGTGGGACGAGGAGGACGAGGCGGAGCTGCTGGCGGGGATCGAGGCCGGCGCCGACCGGCTCGACCATCTGATCAACAACCTGCTCGACATGAGCCGGCTGCAGACCGGGACGGTCACGCCGCTGATCCAGGAGACCGACCTGGACGAGGTGGTGCCGTTCGCGCTCGGCGGGGTGCCGCCGGGGGCGGTCCGGCTGGACGTGCCGGAGACGCTGCCGATGATCCGGGCCGACGGCGGGCTGCTGGAGCGGTCGCTGGCCAATCTGATCGAGAACGCCGTCAAGTACAGCCCGCACGGGGTGAAGGTGCTGGTCAAGGCCGACGCGCTGGAGCCGGCGGCCGGGCCGGGCCGGGTGGAGCTGCGGATCGTGGACCGCGGGCCGGGGGTGCCGGAGGAGGCCAAGGAGCGGATCTTCGCGCCGTTCCAGCGGTACGGGGACGCACCGCGCGGCGCCGGGGTGGGGCTCGGGCTCGCGGTGGCGCGCGGCTTCGTGGAGGCGATGGACGGCACGGTGTCCGCCGAGGACACGCCGGGCGGCGGGCTGACGATGGTCGTCACCCTGCCCGCCGTCGAACGCGCCCCGGACCGCGAGGGACCCGTCCCCGGCGGACCGGCCGACGGCGTCCCCGATCCCGGCTTCGCTGAGCCCGGCTTCGCTGAGCCCGGCTTCGCTGAGCCCGGCGCCCCAGCGCCGGGTGTCCCCGATCCCGGCGTCCCGCAGCCGGCCCCGCCTCCGGCATGATCACCCCCGTCCCCCGACGACCGCTGAACGACCACTTCCGATCAGACCGACAGCCCCGAAAGGCGGAGCCCGTATGACCCGGGTCCTCGTCGTGGACGACGAACCGCAGATCGTCCGCGCGCTGGTGATCAACCTCAAGGCCCGCAAGTACGAGGTCGACGCGGCGCACGACGGCACGAGCGCCCTGGAGCTCGCCGCCGCGCGCCACCCCGACGTCGTCGTCCTCGACCTCGGCCTGCCCGACATGGACGGGGTCGAGGTGATCAAGGGCCTGCGCGGCTGGACCCGGGTGCCGATCATCGTGCTCTCCGCCCGGCACGCCTCCGACGAGAAGGTCGAGGCGCTGGACGCCGGCGCCGACGACTACGTCACCAAGCCCTTCGGCATGGACGAACTGCTGGCCCGGATGCGCGCCGCCGTCCGCCGGGCCGAGCCGGTCACCGGGGAGGACGGCTCGGTGGTGGTCACCGACAGCTTCACCGTCGACCTGGCGGCGAAGAAGGTGAACCGGGACGGCACCGACGTCCGCCTTACCCCGACCGAGTGGCATCTGCTGGAGGTCCTGGTCCGCAACGCGGGCCGCCTGGTCAGCCAGACCCAGCTGCTCCAGGAGGTATGGGGGCCGGCCTACCGGACGGAGACGAACTACCTGCGGGTCTACCTCGCCCAGCTGCGGCGCAAGCTCGAACAGGACCCCTCGCACCCGCGGCACTTCATCACCGAGCCGGGCATGGGCTACCGCTTCGAGGGCTGAGCGGACGGGCCGCTCCCGGCGCCCCGGCGGCCGTCCCGGGACGTTCCCGGGGAGCCGGCGGGGCCCTCGCGGCCTGCCGCCGGGGCCCCCGGAACCGGTACCCTTCCGGCATGAGTGGTGACAACAGCAGCGGGCCGCCGCAGGGGCGCTTCCGCCGCATGCTCAGCCGGCTGACCTCCTCCACGGAGGAGTTGGAGGCCGAGGAGCTGCGGCAGGAGAGCGCCGCGGAGTCGGGCTGCACGCCGATCGCCAGCTGCGGGGACCGGCAGCTGGTCACCGTCGCGGGCACCCTGCGCACCGTGACGCTCCGCCCGCGGGCCGGTGTGCCCGCCCTGGAGGCGGAACTGTTCGACGGCACCGAGGCGCTGGACGTGGTCTGGCTCGGGCGCCGCTCCATCGCGGGCATCGAGCCGGGGCGCCGTCTGGTCGCCAGCGGCCGGATCAGTCACGCCCGCGGCCGTCGGGTGCTGTTCAACCCGCGCTACGAGCTGCGGCCGGTCGGACACGGGAGCGAGCGAGCGTGAGCAACCAGCCCGGCGGCGAGCCCGCCGCCCAGCTCGGCCTGGTCGATGTCGCCCGCGACGAGGAGGCGGCCCGGCAGGCGCAGGCCTCGCGGGAGGCCGCCGACACCGTGATGAAGGCGTTCGGCGGGGTCCGGGGCATGATCGACATGACCCTGCCCGGCCTGGTCTTCATCATCACCTACAACATCACCCACAAGGTGCCGGCGGCTGCCTGGGCGGCGCTGGGCCTGAGCGCGCTGTTCGTGGTGGCGCGGCTGCTCAAGCGGGAGACCGTCCAGCACGCCTTCAGCGGCGTGTTCGGCGTGGCCATCGGTGCCTGGATCTCGATGAAGACCGGCAAGGCGGAGAACTTCTACCTGCCGGGCCTGCTGTGGAACGTCGGCTACTGCGTGGGCCTGGCGGTCTCCGCGTTGGTCCGCTGGCCGCTGATCGGCATCATGCTCGGCCCGGTGACCGGCGAGATGTTCACCTGGCGCAAGCAGAACCCGGGCCGGCTGGCCGCCTACACCAAGGCCACCTGGGCGTGGGTGGCGATCATGGGCATCAAGCCGGTGATCCTCTTCCCGCTCTACTTCACCCACAACGTCAACCTGCTGGGCTGGCTCAAGGTCGCCCTGGGCATCCCGCCGCTGCTGCTGGCGATGTACGTGACCTGGCAGATCCTGCTGAAGGCGCCGCCGCCGATCAAGGCGCAGCTGGACGAGGAGCCGGCGGTGGGCGAGCACCCCGCCGACGAGTCGTCCGCCGGCCGGTAGCAGGCGGCCGGTCCACCGCCGAGGGCCCGCACTCCCAGCGAGTGCGGGCCCTCGGCGTCGTTCCGCGCGGGCTACTGGGCGCCGGCGGAGCCGGAGAGCAGGTCCTCCAGCTCCTCCTCGCGCTCCTGGGCGGCCACGAAGAGCAGCTCGTCGCCGCCCTCCAGGGTGTCGTCCTTGCCGGGCACCAGGACCCGGCCCTCGCGCAGGATCGTCACCAGCGCGGTGTCCGGCGGCCACGGGACGTCGCCGACCCGGGTGCCGACCAGTTCGGTGTCCTCGGCGAGGGTCAGCTCGACGAGGTTGGCGTTGCCCTGGCTGAAGCGCATCAGCCGGACCAGGTCGCCGACGCTGACCGCCTCCTCGACCAGGGCGGACATCAGGCGCGGGGTGGAGACGGCCACGTCCACGCCCCAGGACTCGTTGAAGAGCCACTCGTTCTTCGGGTTGTTCACCCGGGCGACCACCCGCGGCACGCCGTACTCGGTCTTGGCGAGCAGCGAGACGACCAGGTTGACCTTGTCGTCACCGGTGGCGGCGATCACCACGTGGCAGCGCTGCAGCGCCGCCTCGTCGAGCGAGGTGATCTCGCAGGCGTCGGCCAGCAGCCACTCGGCCATGGGTACCCGCTCCACCGAGATGGAGTTCGGGTTCTTGTCGATCAGCAGGACCTCGTGGCCGTTCTCCAGCAGCTCGCCCGCGATCGAGCGGCCGACGGCGCCGGCTCCGGCGATGGCGACTCGCATCAGTGACCTTCCTTCTGCGGGCCCTGCGCGAACGCGGCCTCGACCGCCGTCAGGTCGGCCCGGCGCAGCATCACGTGCACCAGGTCGCCCTCCTGCACCACCATCTGGGACGAGGGCAGCAGGCCCTCGCCGAGCCGGGTGACGAACGCCACCCGGGTGCCGGAGACGGCCTCCAGCTCGCTCAGCCGGTGGCCGACCCACTCCGGGGCGTAGGCGACCTCGGCGAGCTGGACGGCGCCGCTCGGGTCCTGCCAGAGCGGCTCGGCGCCGCTCGGCAGCAGGCGGCGCAGCATCTGGTCGGCCGTCCAGCGGACGGTGGCGACGGTGGGGATGCCCAGGCGCTGGTAGACCTCGGCGCGGCGGGGGTCGTAGATCCGGGCCGCGACGTTCTCCACGCCGAAGTTCTCCCGGGCCACCCGGGCGGCGATGATGTTGGAGTTGTCACCGCTGGAGACGGCGGCGAAGGCGCCCGCCTCCTCGATGCCGGCCTCCCGCAGGGTGTCCTGGTCGAAGCCGACGCCGGTCACCCGGCGCCCGTTGAACCCGGCGCCCAGGCGGCGGAAGGCCGTCGGGTCCTGGTCGACCACGGCCACCGAGTGGCCCTGTTTCTCCAGTGCGCGGGCGAGCGCGGAGCCCACCCGGCCGCAGCCCATGATGACGATGTGCACCGGCGCTACCTCACCCGTCCTATTGGGGCCATGACCTGCGCAAACACCGTTCGATCTCCGTTTCCCCGCCCCGTCGTCCGAGGCGGGCTTCTTCGTGGGGCTCGGTACGACAACCTGAGTGTTGCCCGCCTGCTCGTATCCGACACGCTAGCCGGTCCACCGAACACAGTCGCGACGAAGGGGGGCACGAACCGGGGGCGTGCGTCGGACCGGGCGCCGTCCTGCCCCTACGATTCCTTAACGTGCCTATGCCGACTGACCTACCGAAACGCATCCTCATCGGGCGTGCGTTGCGCAGCGACAAGCTGGGGGAGACGCTGCTCCCCAAGCGCATCGCGCTGCCCGTCTTCGCCTCGGACGCGCTCTCCTCGGTCGCGTACGCGCCCGAGGAGATCCTGCTGACCCTCTCCCTGGCGGGTGCCTCTGCCATCCACTTCTCGTGGCAGATCGGCGTCGTGGTCGCCATCGTGA
Source organism: Kitasatospora sp. NPDC002551 (assembly GCF_040296005.1). Classification (NCBI taxonomy): domain Bacteria; kingdom Bacillati; phylum Actinomycetota; class Actinomycetes; order Kitasatosporales; family Streptomycetaceae; genus Kitasatospora; species Kitasatospora sp. NPDC002551. Next base: position 6,935 of record NZ_JBEOWI010000093.1, read on the forward strand.
TGCTCGCGGTGGTGGCCTCGTACCGGCAGAACGTGCACGCCTACCCGAGCGGCGGCGGTGACTACGAGGTCGCCACCGTGAACCACGGCCCGAACTCCGGCCTGGTGGTCGCGAGCGCGCTGATGGTCGACTACATCCTCACCGTGGCGGTCTCCACCACCTCGGGCGTGGCCAACGTGGTGTCGGCGGTGCCGGCGCTGCGCGGCCACGAGCTGACCCTGTCGGTCGTCGTGGTCATCCTGTTGATGGGGATGAACCTGCGCGGCGTGCGGGAGTCCGGCACGGCCTTCGCCGTCCCGACCTACGCCTTCATGATCGGCGTGCTCGGCATGGTGGTGTACGGCGTGGTCCGGCACTTCGGGCTGGGGCAGGACATGCCGTCCGAGAGCTCCGGTTTCCACCTGGAGCCGACCCCCGGCAACGAGTCGCTGGCCGGCTTCGCGATGGTGTTCCTGCTGCTCAAGGCGTTCTCCTCGGGCTGTGCGGCGCTGACCGGCGTGGAGGCGATCTCCAACGGCGTGCCGGCGTTCCGCAAGCCGAAGAGCAAGAACGCGGCGACCACCCTGCTGATGATGGCGAGCATCGCCGTCGTGATGTTCATGGGCATCATCTGGCTGGCCCGGCTGACCGGCGTCCAGATGGCCGAGGAGCCGCATCAGCTGGTCGGCGCGCCCGGCGACTACCACCAGAAGACCGCGCTGGCCCAGATCAGCGAGGCGGTGTTCTCGAACTTCACGCCGGGCTTCTACTTCGTCGCCGCCGTCACCGGGCTGATCCTGGTGCTGGCCGCCAACACCGCGTTCAACGGCTTCCCGGTGCTGGGCTCGATCCTGGCGCAGGACCGCTACCTGCCGCGGCAGCTGCACACCCGCGGCGACCGGCTGGCCTTCTCCAACGGCATCATCCTGCTGGCGCTGGCCGCGATCCTGTTCATCATCGCCTTCGACGCGGACCCGACGCGGCTGATCCAGCTGTACATCGTCGGCGTCTTCGTGTCGTTCAACATGAGCCAGTCCGGCATGATCCGGCACTGGACCAGGAACCTGCGCACCGAGAGCGACCCGGCCAAGCGCCGCCACATGCAGCGCAGCCGGGCGATCAACACCTTCGGTCTGGTGATGACCATGGCGGTGCTGATCGTCGTGCTCGCCACCAAGATCAGCCACGCCTGGATCGCCATCGCGGCGATGGTCGTGCTGTTCGTGATGATGAAGGCGATCCGCCGGCACTACGACCGGGTCTCGGCGGAGCTGGTCGCCGCCGAGGAGCCGGACGACGTGGTGCTGCCCACCCGGGTGCACGCGATCGTGCTGGTCTCCAAGCTGCACAAGCCGGCGCTGCGGGCGCTGGCGTACGCGCGGCTCGCCCGGGCCCACACCCTGGAGGCGGTGACCGTGAACGTCGATCCGGCGGACACCGCGGCGCTGCGCGAGGAGTGGGACGAGCGGGGGATCGAGGTGCCGCTGAAGGTGCTGGACTCCCCGTACCGGGAGATCACCGGGCCGGTGCTGGACTACGTGAAGAACCTGCGCCGCAGCAGTCCGCGCGACGTGGTGTCGGTGTACATCCCGGAGTACGTGGTCGGCCACTGGTACGAGCACCTGCTGCACAACCAGAGCGCGCTGCGGCTCAAGGGCCGGCTGCTGTTCAAGCCGGGCGTGATGGTGACCTCGGTGCCGTGGCAGCTGGAGTCCTCGGAGCGTCGCAAGCCGCAGAAGGCCTGGTCGGCGCCGGGTTCCGTCCGGCGTGGTGAGCCCCGGGCGCCCAAGGCCGTAAAGTCGGAAGTCTCGGCGAAGCCCGCCGGCCCGGCCGACCGCAGCACGAAGGACTCCTCCCAGTGACCCGCAACACCCCGTCTCGTTCCCATGGCTCCTCCGGCTCCTCGGGCAAGGGCGCCCGCAAGGGCGGTGCCGCCGGCCGACCCGGGCAGGTCGCCCGGCCGCGCTGGGGCAAGCCGTCGCGCCCGGAGGCGACCGACCGCGACGGCTTCACCGCGCGGACGGCGCCGCTGGCTCCGGAGGAGCGCGCCCCGGAGCGCGTGGACGAGCCCGCGCGCCCGGAGCGCGGCGAGCGCGCCGAGCGCCCGCGCAAGCAGACCGTGCGCCCGCCGCGGGCGCTGCGCGACGCCGCCCGCGCGCCGCGGGCCGAGGCCGCGTCCAAGGCGCCCAGGGCGTCCAAGGCGACCGGGCCGGCCAAGGGCCCGAAGACGCCCAAGGCGCCCCAGGCCCCGAGGGTGCCCACCGGCGACCCGCTGGTCGGCGAGCGCTACGAGGTCGAGGTCGGCCCCGTCGCGCACGGCGGCGGGCACTGCGTGGCCCGGCACGAGGGCCGGGTGCTGTTCGTCCGGCACACGCTGCCGGGCGAGCGGGTGATCGCGCAGGTCACCGAGGGCACCACCACCTCGCGCTTCCTGCGGGCCGACGCGGTGGAGGTCCTGGAGCCCGCCAAGGACCGGATCGCGCCGCCGTGCCCGTTCGCCGGGCCCGGCAAGTGCGGCGGCTGCGACTGGCAGCACGTCACCCCGGGCGGCCAGCGCAAGCTCAAGGTGCAGGTGCTGACCGAGCAGCTGGCGAAGCTGGCCGGACTGACCCCGGCCGAGGCCGGCTGGGACGGCAGCGTCGAGCCGGTCGGCGGCAAGCTGCCGGCCGGCCAGGTGCCTGCCTGGCGCACCCGCGTCCAGTACGCCGTCGACCCGGCGAGCGGCAGGGTCGGGCTGCGCAAGCACCGCTCGCACGGGATCCAGCCGGTCGACCGCTGCCTGATCGCCGCCGAGGGTGTCACCGAGCTCGGTGTGGAGTCCCGCGACTGGCCGGGCGTCGCCTCGGTCGAGGCGATCGCCGCCTCCGGCTCGATGGACCGCCAGGTGGTCCTCACCCCGGCGCCGGGCGCCCAGCTGCCGCTGGTCGAGCTGGACCGTCCGGTCTCCATCGCCCGGATCGACGACCAGGGCAACACCCACCGGGTGCACGGCCGCAGCTTCGTGCGCGAGCGCGCCGCCGGGCGCACCTGGCGGGTCAGCAACGGCGGCTTCTGGCAGATCCACCCGGAGGCGCCGGACACCCTGGTCGACGCCGTGCTCGACGGCCTGGACCCGCAGTGGGGCGAGAACGCGCTCGACCTCTACTGCGGGGTGGGCCTGTTCGCGGGCGCGCTGGCCGACCGGGTCGGCGAGGACGGGGCGGTGCTCGGCATCGAGTCCGGCAAGCAGGCGGTGGCCGACGCCCGGCACAACCTGGCCGCGCTGGAGAACGTCCGGATCGAGTGCGACCGGGTCGAGGCGCTGCTGCCGCGCACCGGGATCACGGCGACCGACCTCATCGTGCTCGACCCGCCGCGCGCGGGCGCCGGGCGGGAGACCGTCGCCCACCTGTCCGGGCTCGGCGCCCGCCGGATCGCGTACGTGGCCTGCGACCCGGCGGCCCTCGCCCGGGACCTCGGGTTCTTCCGCGAGGGCGGCTACCGGCCGGTCTCGCTGCGGGCCTTCGACCTGTTCCCGATGACGCACCACTTCGAGTGCGTGGCGATCCTGGAGGCCGTCGGGGGCGAGTGAGCCCGCGCGGACGACGACGGAGGCGGCACCCGGGGTTTCCGGGTGCCGCCTCCGTCGTGTCGCCGCGGGCGGGTCAGGGCAGGGGGTGTTCCTCTTCCCGGTCGTCGTGCGGCAGGTCGATGCCGTGCTGGGCGGCGAGCCGGATCAGCGCGGCGATCCGGCCCTCGTACGCCTGGACGCCGTCGGCGTCCCCTTCGGCCCGGGCGGCCGCGAGTTCCTTGCTGGCCTGGGCGAGCTGCTCGCGCAGCTCCTGGTCGAACATGGCTGTCATTGCCGGCCTCCACACCGGTCGGTGCCGCTCCACGGAATGCTCAGGGCACTTCAGAGTCTCTGAAGGTGAAGAACTCTTCAAGTCTCGCTCCCGGCGGGCGCCGGGCGCGTCGGGCGGGCGTGCGCGGGGGCCACGCGCCCTTGTTGTGCTAGCACATCAGCGCTAGCTTGAGGTTCATGGGTAAGAAGCAGCTGAACGTCCGGGTGGACGCCACCACCGCGGAGATGGCCCGGGAACGGGCGGAGCAGCAGGGGATCAGCATGAACCAGTACATCGAGCGCCTGGTCCAGCAGGACATGGGCGAGGCCGGGCGGGTCTTCGTCGACGCGGCCGCGCAGTTCATGAAGGAGTACGAGACGGCGTTCCTCGCCGAGTTCGGCGAGCTGCGCGGCGGGGCCGACCTCCAGGACGTGCGCCGTTGAAACTGGAGGTCGACCTCTCGTGGCTGCTCATGACCGCCGAGCAGTACACACCCGGTGACCCGCAGGTCACCGACTACGGATCGCTGCTCGCCGCCGTCGCCCGGCACCAGGCCGAGATCTTCGACATCGCCGTCTACCCCGAACCGCAGGACCGCGCCGCCGCCCTCATGCACCAGCTGATCCGGGTGCCGGCGCTGGAGAAGACCAACGAACTGTTCGCCACCGCCGCCGCCTACGCCTACCTGGTGGCCAGCGGCTGCACGGTGGCGACCACGGCCCGCGAGGTCCGCAGCCTCGCCCGCGCCATCCGCGAGGGGCGGCTGACCGTCTCCGGGGTGGCCGACCGGCTGGCCGCCTGGGTGGTCGACGAGGCCGAGGACGAGGAGGTCAGCGGCGAGGACGACGACGACTCGGAGTGAGCGCGGGGCCGGCCCGGGCCCGCTCAGGCGCTCCCGGCCGGTTCGGCGATCAGCGCCGTCGCGAACGGACGGAAACCCGCCCGGCGGTAGATCCGGGCCACGTCCTCGTCGGCCGCGGACAGGAACACCGTGCGCACCCCGTTCGCCCGGGCGTGCGCGACCAGCGCCGCGGTGACCGCCTGCCCCAGCCCGCGCCGGCGCGCCGAGGGCAGCGTGCCCACGCCCGCCACCTCGGTGACCGCGCCGACCGGGTTGTGCTGGCCCGCGCACAGCGGCGTGCCGCCCTCGAACGCCGCGGCGAGCACCGTGTGCCCGGACCCGATCCGCTCGGCGACCCGCGCCGCCGTGCCGTCGGCCGCCACCGCCTCGGCCCCCGCGGCGAGCTCCACCGCTCCGGCACCGCCCACCCCGGTGCCCGGCTCGCCGAACGCCAGGTGCGGCACGGCCACCGCCTGCGCGAGCGCCGGATCGTCGGCGGCCAGCACCCGCACCGCCACCCCGTCCGGGGCGTCCGGCACGTCCTGCCGCGGACCCAGCACCAGCAGCGGGTGCTCGTGCACCGCCAGCCCCGCCTCCTCCACCGCCGCGCGCAGCAGCGGATCGTGCTCGGCCACCCACTCGAAGGCCTGCGGCAGACCCAGCTCGCGCTGACGGTCCAGCACCCGGCGGACGTCCTCGGCGGTGGCCGCCGGCCCCTCGTGGCCCAGCGCCGGCCGCGCGTAGTACGGCCAGCCGGCGCCCTCGCGGACGAATAGACTGAGCGGGCCGAAGTCCTCGACGCGCGCGGCCGCGCGCGGCACCGCGTCGTAGTAGCGCTCGATCTCCTCGAGGAGGTCGGGGTCGGGGGCGGCGGCTGCAAGATCGTCAGAGGTCACGCCGTGCATCCAAGCAGGACCGACGCGTTCCTGCCAGGGATTTGCGGCCCCGGCGGGCAACGGCCCCAAAGGGCCCCCGGCCACCCGGCGTCCGCCGGGGCCGCCCGGCTCGGGCATTTCCGCGCGATTGTTGCCGAACGCTTACAGGCCGGACGATCTTGTGTGCGGGCCCCATGACATCCTGGGGCCTTTACAGCTCTGCCGGACGGGAACGGCGGACGTCCGCGCTGGGCGAAGCGAGGGGGATGACTGGGTCATGAGGCTCTGCTTTCTGGTGGAGGAGCACTACCGGCACGACGGCATGCCGCTCGACGTCGTCCGCCGGCTCACCGCGTGGGGCCACCGGGTGGACGTGCTGCGCCCCGGCGACTCGCTGATGGCGATCTCCGAGGCCGTGCGCGCCGGGAGCCACGACGCCTGGGTGCTCAAGACCGTCTCCGGCGGGCCCGGCCTGACCCTGCTGGAGGCCGCCGCGGCCGTCGGCCTCACCACCGTCAACGACGTCCGCTCGATCCGCGGCGTCCGCGACAAGGCACTCGCCTCGGTCATCGCCCGCACCCGCGGACTGCCCGTCCCCGTCACCTACGCGGCCGCCCGCTGGGAACGGCTCGCCGAGATCCCCGCCGCCGAGTACCCACTGGTCGTCAAGCCCGCCGACGGCAGCTCGGGACGGGCCGTGCGGCTCGTCCGCGACCCCGGACACCTCGCCGAACTCGGCCCGCTGCTGGCCGGTGAGGGCCTGCTCATCGCCCAGCCCTACGTGCCCAACTCCGGCACCGACCTCAAGGTGTACTGCGTCGACGGCGAGCTCTACGCCACCGAGCGCTGCTCGCCGCTCAACCCCGACCAGGGCGTGCGCGAGCGGCAGGTGCCGCTGCCGGCCGAGGTCGCGCGGATCGCCGCCCAGGTCGGCGAGGTCTTCGGACTCGACCTCTACGGCGTCGACGTGCTGCTCGGCCCGGACGGGCCGGTGGTCGTCGACATCAACGACTTCCCGAGCTTCCGGCAGGTACCGGACGCGGTCGCCCGGGTCGCGCGGGCGATCCTGCGGCTGGCCCGCACCGGCACGGCCGTCACGGCGCCCGCGGTCGCGCTGGACGCCTCCGGACTGGAGGCCGTCGCACTCGGCACCGGGGCGGTCCGGATGCCCGCCCAGGGCGGCGCCGCCCTCGGGATCGGCGGGGTCGGAGCGGCCGGCCTCGGCGGCGTCGGCGTCGGCGGCCCGCTGTGAGGATCGGCCTGATCACCGCCGCGCCCGACCACCCGCTGCTCGCCGCGGCCGGCGCCCTGCTGACCGCGCGCGGCCACCGCGTCGAGGCGCTCGACCCCCGTGGACCGGCGGGCGACGGCCCGCTCGCCGACGTCTACCTGCTCAAGGCCCGCACCCCGGCCGCCCTCGCCCTCGCCCGGTCACTGGAGGAACGCGGCGCCCCCGTCGTCAACCCGGCCGCCGCCACCGAACTCTGCCAGGACCGCACCGCCATGGCCGAACTCGCCCGGCGGGCCGGCCTGCCCTTCGCCCCCACCCGCACCGCCGACGGCCCCGCCGCGCTGCTCGCCCTCGCCGAGGCGGGCGAACTCGCGCTGCCGCTGGTCGTCAAGAGCCGGCACAGCCGCCGCCACGACCTCGTCGCCCGGGTCGACGGCCTCACCCGGCTGCGCGCCCTCGCCGAACAGTGGCCCGGCGAACCCGTCGTCGCCCAGCCCTACCTGCCGAGCACCGGCTGGGACCAGAAGCTCTGGGTCGTCGCCGGACAGCTCTTCTGCACCCGCCGGCGCTCCGAACTCGCCGACCCCGGCCACACCGCGCAGCCGCACGGCCCCGCCGGCTTCGGGCCCGGCGACCTGCCCGCCGAACGGGCCCGGCTCGCCCTGCGGGTCGGTGAGGTGTTCGGCCTCGACGTCTACGGCGTCGACCTGCTGGACGGGCCCGACGAGGCGGTCGTCGTCGACGTCAACGCCTTCCCCGGCATCCGCGGGCAGGCCGGCGCACCCGAGGCGCTGGCCGCGCTCGCCCTGCGCGCCGCCGCGGCGGGCAGCCGGGGGAGCCGGCCGCTGCCCGGCCCGCGCACGGCCGCCCCGGCGGATGCGGGCCCCGGCGCCACCGCTCGTTAGGCTGGCACCCCGGCCCGAGCACCCGACCGGGCCGCGAGAGAAGACGGACCCTTGCTGCAGGACATCGAGCCCTACCTGGCCTGCCCGCACTGCGCGCAGCCGCTCACCCTCGACGGGCGCACCCTGCGCTGCCCCGCCGGACACAGCCACGACGTCGCCAAGCAGGGCTACGTCAGCCTGCTCGCCGGCGACGCCCACACCGGCACCGGCGACACCGCCGACATGGTCGCCGCCCGCAGCGACTTCCTCGCCGCCGGCCACTACCGGCCCATCGCCGACGCCCTCGCCGAGGCCGCCGCCGACGCCGGCCCCGAAGGACTCGTCGCCGACCTCGGCGCCGGCACCGGCCACTACCTCGCCCACGTCCTCGACGCCCTCCCCGGCCGGCCCGGCGCCGCCCTCGACATCTCCAAGTACGCGCTGCGCCGCGCCGCCCGGGCCCACCCCCGGATCGGCGCCGTGGTCTGCGACGCGTGGCGCCCGCTGCCGCTGCTGGACGCCTCCGCCGGACTCGTCCTCAACGTGTTCGCCCCGCGCAACGGCCCCGAACTGCGGCGCGTGCTGCGGCCCGGCGCCACCCTGCTGCTCGTCGCACCCACCCCGCGCCACCTGCGCGAACTCGTCACCGCCCTCGGGCTGCTGTCGGTCGACGAGGAGAAGCAGCGGCGCATCGACGAGAAGCTCGGGCCGCACCTGACACCGGCCGGGCAGCGCGAGGTCGAGTTCACGCTGCGGCTGTCCGCCGAGGACGTGCGGACCGTGGTCGGCATGGGGCCGAGCGCCTGGCACACCGACCCGGACCGGCTGGCGCGGCGGCTCGCCGCCCTGCCGGACCCGGTCGAGGTGACGGCCTCCGTCACCGTCGCCGCCTACCGGCGCTGAACCACGCCGCCGCCCTGGCCGCCGCCGGGCCCGGCCCCGCGCCGGGAGGGGCGCGGGCCCGGCCACCGCGCGCCGGTGCCACCCCGATGGGATGAATCTGCCGGGCAGGCACGTTTCTGCCTCCCGACCGGCGGCTAACGTCCGACGGGTGAACCGCGACGCGACCCGGCCCGCCGTGCCGGCCCACCCGCAGCAGCGCAGCCCGGACCCCGGCGTGCCGACCGTCCAACGCCCGATCGTCGAGGAGATCCGGCTCATCTCCTTCAAGTCCTACCGGCGCGCGACCCTCCCGCTCGCGCCCCTCACCGTGCTGCACGGCCCCGCCGGCGTCGGCAAGTCCAACGCCCTCGACGCCCTCGCCGTCCTCTCCCGGCTCGCCCTCGGCGAGGAGATCGGCGCCTCCCTCGACGGACGGCCCGGCACCACCGGCCCGCTCGCCACCCCCGTCCGCGGCGGCCTCGACGGCTGCGTCCCGCACGGCCGCAACGCCCTCATCCTCGGCTGCACCGTCCGCTCCCCGGACGGGACGATCGGCCTCGAAGCCGTCGTCCGCACCGACGGCCCCGTCCGCATCGCCCGGGAACAGCTCACCCTCGACGGGCAGACCCTCGTCGAGACCGGCGAACAGGACCTGCGCAAAGGCCGCGTCAACGTCAGCTGGCACAACGACACCCGGCAGGGCGACATCCGCGCCCCGTTCCCCAGCGACACGCTGATCACCGCCCAGATCCCCCTGCGGGTCGCCGGCTCCTCGCCCGGCGAACGCAAGGTCCTCGCCGCCGCCGAACAACTGCTCACCGCGCTGCGCGAGGTCTTCCCCGTCCACCCCGTGCCCGCCCTCATGCGCGGCTGGGCCCGCCCCGACCCGCAGGCCCGGCTGCTCAGCACCGCCGCCAACATCTCCGCCGTCGTCGCCCGGCTCGGCAACGAGTGCCCCCGCCGCTACGGGCAACTGCTGCGCGTCGTCCAGTCCGCCGCCCCGCACCCGCTGCTCGGCCTCGACCTCGCCCACCGCGGCAGCGGCAACGACCAGCGGGTGCTCGCCGTCTTCGACGAGGGGCTGCTCGGGCGCACCGGTGCCGACCAGGCCTCCGACGGCATGCTGCGCCACCTCGCGTTCGCCGCCGTGCTGCTCACCGGCGCCGGGGTGCTGGACCTCGACGTGGCCATCGAGGTGCCGTGGGCGCAGCGGCAGCTCACCGTGCTCGCCGACGACCTCGGGGCCGGGCTCGGCACCGACCAGACCGCTTCGCTGCTGCGGCTCGCGCGGGACATGGCCGGGCGCAACCAGCTGCGGGTCTGCGCCACGCTGCAGGAGCCGGCCGCGGCGCGGGACGCACTGGGCGCGGCGGGCGAACTGCCGCCGGGGGTGGCGGTGGTGGAGTGCCGGCGCGACCCCGGCTCGGGGCTGACAGTGCTGCGGGCGGAGACGGCGCGGGTGCCGGTCCAGGCGGCGCGGGACGGCTCGTCGGCCTCTCCCGTGCCCGCGCCTCGTCCGGCGGCCGGTTCGGCGTCCGGTCCGGTGTCGGGCGATGCGGTAAACCTGGACGGGTGAACGAACGAGAGACCGACATCCCCGGGCCCACGCTGGAAGGGCTGCGGCAGCGGCTGACGGAGTTCGCCGCGGCGCGCCGCTGGGAGCCCTTCCACACGCCCAAGAACCTCGCCGCGGCGCTGACGGTGGAGGCCGGCGAGCTGCTGGAGATCTTCCAGTGGCTCACGCCCGAGCAGGCGTCCGCGGTGATGGCCGATCCGGACCGCGCCCACCGGGTGCGGGACGAGGTGGCCGACGTGCTCGCCTACCTGCTCCAGTTCTGCACGGCGGTCGGGGTCGACCCGCTGACCGCCCTGGAGGCCAAGATCGAGCGCAACGAGCTGCGCTTCCCGGCCCCCGGGGCACCCGGTGACGTCAACCCGGAGGGAGCCTCCTAATCCTCGTGGGGGACGGAAGTTGTCCACAGCCCCCGGGTTTTCCACAGCTTTCCGCTGCTCGCCCGCACCCCCTTCCGTCCCGGCGCACCCTCTCACCGTGACCGCGCGGCAGGGCGCCGCGCGAGCGACGGAAGGAGCGTGCGGCATGGAGGCGCTGCGCCTGATCAAGACCGCCCGGCACGCCCTGGCGGAGACCAGGAACATCCCGGACGTGCTGGCCGAGGCCCGGCAGGCGGCGCTGCTCGCCGAGGCGGTGGGCACCCGGCTCGCGCGGGAGGAGGACGGCGAACTCGTCGGCCTCGGGAGTCTGTTGGCCGAGGCGGCGATGCACGCGGCGTGCTGCCTGGACCATGCGACGGGGGACGTGGCGGCGGTGTCGGCCTTCGGGCCCGGCAGCCGGGCCCGAAGGCTCGGGGACCTCGGCGAGCTCGGGCCGATGCTGGACGAACTCGCCGGGCTCCTGCGGGACATCGGGGAGACGCTGGTCGTGCTGGCCTGCGGGGCCGACACCGAGAGCCTCTACTGGGCGTGCATCGACGGCGTCGACGCCGGGGCGGAGTGCACCCAGCTGGTCGGCCAACTGCGCGACGCCGTGCGGAGGATCGAGGGCGAGCGACCCGGGGAGGCGGAGAGCGCCGAGCGTTTACTGGTGCTCGAACTCGAGCCGCCGGGTCAGCGGGCGGCGGCGGGCCCGCCGTCCTCGTCGGTGGAGGAGGTGGTGGCGGCACCGGTGGCCTGAAGGCCGGCGAGGTCCGCGGTGAGTGAGGCGAGCAGGTCCTGCATCTGCTCCAGCAGCGTCTTCGGGGCGGCCGGCGCCGCCGTCCCGTCGACGGCGGAGGCCTCGGACCAGGGCTCGGGCATGAGGGCACCTCTTCGGATCGGTGGTGCGGTGCGGTCGGCCGGACGCGGCCCGCCGCTGCACCCGACGAACACCCCGCGGCGTGGTCACCGTTCACCACCCGATCCGGCAACGGGGTACCCCTCGGATGGCCGCCGCTCCGCCCCGCCCGGGGCGCGGAGCGCCTGGGCCCCTGGGCGGCGGCGGCCCGCCCACCCGGCGGGCCGCCGCCGGGGAAGGGCCGTGGTGAACGGGGCCGTGGGACAACGGGATAGCGGGAGTGGGTGGGAGCGGGAAGGGAGGGGGAGGGGGGAGGGGGCGGGCCCCCCCCCCCGCCCCCCAGAGGCCCCCCAAGAAAAAAAACCCCAGGGA
>NZ_JBEOWI010000094.1:0-18408 GCF_040296005.1 Kitasatospora sp. NPDC002551
CGCCCCCGGCGGGGGCCCGGCCCCCGGGGCCCCCCCCACCACCCCCCCCCACCCGGGCCACCGGGGGGGGGGCGCCCCCCCCGCCCCCCCCCACCGCCGTTTCGCCGGTCACCGTCCTACGGTGCGGCCGCGTTGCCGTTCGGGGACGGCGAGGTCGATCCGCTGGGCCTGGGCGGCTTGGTGGTCGGACCGCCGGTCGCGCCGCCGGCGCCACCACCGGGGTCGGTGGTCGGCGGCTGGGTCGGCGTGGTGCAGCCGATCGGGCCGAGCAGGCAGCTCGGCGACGGGCTGGTGCCGCCCGTGCCGCCACCGGTCCCTCCGCCGGTGCCGCCACCGACGGTACCTCCGCCGGTGCCACCGCCCGTACCGCCGCCGGTGCCACCGCCCGTACCGCCACCGGGGTTCGGGTTGGTCTTGGTCGGCGCCGGCTGGGTGGGCACCGTGCCGGGGCAGTCCACCCCGGGGACGCAGGCCGGCTCCTGGGTCGCCGGCGGCTGGGTCGGCTGGCCGGCGTTCGGGTCCGCCGGGGCGGTGGGCGCGGTCTCGGTCGCGGTCGGCGTCGGGGTGGCGCTGGCCGTGCTGGGCGCGCCCGAGGAGTCGACCTGCGAGCCGATCGGCTGCGGGGTCGGGAAGTCCAGCTTCTTCTCGTTGGCGAGCGCGGCCTTCATGTACCGGGTGAAGACGTCCGCCGGGACGTCACCACCGTGCACCGTGTCCTTGCCGCCGGTGCCCTTCAGCTCCAGCCGCCCCGGGTGGGCCGGGTCCTCGCGCCACATCGCCACGCTGGTGGCCAGCTGCGGGGTGTAGCCGACCCACCAGGCCGACATGGCCTCGTCGGTGGTACCGGTCTTGCCCGCCACCGGGCGGCCCAGGGTGTTGGTCTTCTTGCCGGTACCGTTCTTCGCCACGTTCACCAGCACGTCGGTGATGTTGTCGGCGACGGCGGGCTCCAGCGCCTGCTTGGTCTCGTGCTTGCCGAAGCCGGGCCGCTCCTTGCCGTCCAGCAGGACCTTGGTGACCGAGTACGGGTCGGCCTGCTTGCCACTGGCGGCGAAGGTCGCGTAGGCGTCGGCCATCCGGATCGGGCTGATGGTGGAGACGCCGAGCGGGAAGGTGATGGTGTTCGCCTCCTTCTCGATGTTCTCCTTGCGGATGCCCACCGCCTCGGCGATCTGCATGACGTTCTGGCCGCCGACGTCCTGGTTCAGCTGGACGAACGGCACGTTGTAGGAGTACTGCATGGCCATCCGCAGCGAGACGTAGCCGCGCTTGCCCTTCTCCTCGTTCGCCTGGCGGTAGGGCTTGCCCTCGTCGCCGATCACCAGTGAGCCGTCCGGCTTGCGGATCTCCGACATGTCGTCGGACAGGTAGCGGCTGTCGGCGTTGATCCGCTTCGGCTTGCCCTTCTCGTCGGTCGCGGTCTGCACGCCGGTCTGCATCGCGGCGGCCAGCACGAAGGGCTTGAAGGTCGAGCCGACCTGCACGCCCTGGGCGTCGGCGTTGTTCCCGTGGTGGCCGTTCTCCACGCCGTCACCGCCGTAGATGGCGACGATCGCACCGTCGTTGGGAACGACGCTGGCCGCGCCGAACTGGACGAAGTTGTCGGTCGCCGGGCGCTTCTGCGGGTTGAGCTGCTCGGCCTTGACGTCGTCCACGGCCTTCTTCAGGGCGTCGACCTTGTCCTTCTGGAAGGTCGTGTAGATCTTGAAGCCGCCCTTGTCGATCGCCCGCTGGTCGATCGTCGGGTCCTTGGCCATGACGAACTTGTTGGCGGTCTCGACCAGGTAGCTGATCTGACCGTTCATGTTGGCCGGCGGAACCTGCTTGATCGGCTGGGGGAAGGCGGTGCACTTCGCCCGTTCCTCGGGAGTGGCGTTCTTCGTCTCCACCATCCGGTCGAGGATCCACGCCCAGCGCTCCTCGGCGCGGGCGCGGTTGGCCTCGACCGTCGGGTCGTAGAACGACGCGCCCTTGAGCAGGCCGGCCAGCATGGCGCTCTGGCACAGGTCGAGGTCCTTGGCGTTGACGCCGTAGTACGCCTGGGCGGCGGCCTGGGCCCCGGTCGCGCCGCGGCCGAACCAGCTGGTGTTCAGGTAGCCCTTGAGGATGTCGTTCTTCTCGAACTCCTGGTTCACCTTCAGGGTGATGAAGAACTCCTTCACCTTGCGCGAGAGCGTCTGCTCCTGCGTCAGGTAGGCGTTCTTCACGTACTGCTGGGTGATCGTCGAGGCGCCCTGGGTCTCGCCGCCCTTGGCCATGTTGATGACCGCGCGCATCATGCCCTTGGGGTCGATGCCGCTGTCGGTGCGGAAGGTCGCGTTCTCCGCGGAGATGACCGCGTTCTGCAGGTTGGGCGAGATGTCGGCGAGCTCGACGATCTGCCGGTTGGTCTCGCCCTTGCGGACCATCTCGGTGTTGTCGGCCCAGTAGTAGATGTTGTTCTGGTCGTTCACCAGCGCGTTCAGCTTCGGGATCTCGGTCGTCTGGTAGACGAAGAAGACCGCGCCCACGCAGGCCGCGACGAACAGCAGCACGGCGCTCAGCCACTGGCGCCAGGACGGCAGCCAGCGGCGGACGCCCTGCTTGCCGAAGCGCGGGTAGTCGATGAGCCGCTTCTTCCCCGGGGTCGCGCCCCGGTCGTCCGCCGCCGCGCCACCGCGCCGGCCGCCGCCCTTCTGCGCTGCCTTGCGCATCTCGGCGCGGGTCATCCGGGGCTGCTGGGCGGTGTCCCGCCCGCCCTGGGGTCTGCGTCGGCCGAGCCCCTCCGAACCGATCTCGTCACGCCCGGCGCCTGCCGGACGCCCGTTGTCTCCGCCCGGGGGACGACCGTCGCCACCGGGCGACCTGCGTCGTCGTTCGCTCATGTTCCAGCTACTCCTCGCCAGGCCGGTCGAGCCTGAAGGCAGGGTCCACGTCCGATGCCCGCAACCGACCTAACCCCGGAGGTGGTCCTCGTGCACACGCGACAGCGTACGCAGCTCGGATACCGGCCCAATCGGGCATCAACTGCCAATAGCCGCAAAACGGCAGCAGATCATTACACGCCCGTTGCCAAGCACACCCGCGCGTCGCCTTGTGATCACATTCACGCGCGTCCCCCTTGCCGGTTCGGGGACCCAGGCTTACTGTTCTCGATATATCGAGCCGATACATCGGAGCGACATACCGCCGAGGGAGGCGGGTCGCGGACCGGCCGGGGAAGGGAGGACGACGGCAGTGGGCAGGCGCTCAGGAGTGCTGGAGTTCGCCGTTCTCGGACTGCTCCACGACGCCCCGATGCACGGGTACGAGCTGCGCAAGCGGCTCAACGTCCTGCTCGGCTCGTTCCGCGCGTTCTCGTACGGAACGCTCTACCCCTGTCTGAAGAGCCTGGTGGCCCAGGGTTTCCTGGCCGAGGACAACCCGGACGTCGAGTACGTCCCGGCCACCGCGCTCAACGGCAAGCGGTCCAAGATCGTCTACCGGCTGTCCGCCGAGGGCAAGCAGCGCTTCGAGGAGCTGCTCGCCGACTCCGGCCCGGACGCCTGGGAGGACGAGCACTTCGGCGTGCACTTCGCCTTCTTCGGCCAGACCGACCGGGCCGTGCGGATGCGCGTGCTGGAGGGCCGCCGCAGCCGGCTGGAGGAGCGTCTGGAGCGGATGCGCAACTCGCTCGCCCGGGCCCGCGAGCGGTTCGACGACTACACCGTCGAGCTGCAGCGGCACGGGCTGGAGTCGGTGGAACGCGAGGTCCGCTGGCTCAACGAGCTGATCGAGACCGAGCGGGCCAACCGCACCGGCCGGACCGGCCCGTCGGCCGGCGCGACCGGCCCCGCAGTACCCAGGACTTCGGACGGCCGAGGCGAGGAGGACGGGTCCGTGGACCCGCCCGGGCCACCGTACGACCGCCCGGGGCGCTCCGCCCAGGAGCGCTGACACCGCGTCAGCTCTGTGCCGCGCGGCAGGAGGGGGCGCGTCCACGCGCCCGTCAGCAGTCATCGAAGAAGCAGGACGAGTACCGCCGACCCCCGGCGGCGCTCATGAGATCACAGGGAGCAACCGGAATGGGTTCGGTTCGCGTAGCCATCGTGGGCGTGGGCAACTGCGCCACGTCGCTGGTGCAGGGTGTCGAGTACTACAAGGACGCCGACCCGGCCGGCAAGGTCCCCGGGCTGATGCACGTCCAGTTCGGTGACTACCACGTCCGTGACGTGGAGTTCGTCGCCGCCTTCGACGTCGACGCCAAGAAGGTCGGTCAGGACCTCGCGCACGCCATCACGGCGTCCGAGAACAACACCATCAAGATCTGCGACGTGCCGCCGACCGGCATCACCGTCCAGCGCGGCCACACCCTCGACGGTCTGGGCAAGTACTACCTGGAGACCATCGAGGAGTCGGACGAGACCCCGGTCGACGTCGTCCAGGCCCTGAAGGACGCCCAGGTCGACGTCCTGGTCTGCTACCTGCCGGTCGGCTCCGAGCAGGCCGCCAAGTTCTACGCCCAGTGCGCCATCGACGCCAAGGTCGCCTTCGTGAACGCCCTCCCGGTGTTCATCGCCGGCACCAAGGAGTGGGCGGACAAGTTCACCGAGGCCGGCGTGCCGATCGTCGGCGACGACATCAAGTCCCAGGTCGGCGCCACCATCACGCACCGCGTCATGGCCAAGCTGTTCGAGGACCGCGGTGTCATCCTCGAGCGCACCATGCAGCTGAACGTCGGCGGCAACATGGACTTCAAGAACATGCTCGAGCGCGAGCGCCTGGAGTCCAAGAAGATCTCCAAGACCCAGGCCGTCACCTCGCAGATCCGCGACCGCGAGCTGGGCTCCAAGAACGTCCACATCGGTCCCTCGGACTACGTGGCCTGGCTGGACGACCGCAAGTGGGCCTACGTCCGCCTGGAGGGCCGTGCGTTCGGCGACGTCCCGCTGAACCTGGAGTACAAGCTCGAGGTCTGGGACTCCCCGAACTCGGCCGGTGTCATCATCGACGCCGTGCGCGCCGCGAAGATCGCCAAGGACCGCGGTATCGGCGGCCCGATCCTCTCCGCCTCCTCGTACTTCATGAAGTCCCCGCCGGTCCAGTACTTCGACGACGAGGCCCGCGAGAACGTCGAGAAGTTCATCCGCGGCGAGGTCGAGCGCTGAACCTGAGCACCTCCGGGCACTGAGCCCGGTCCCGCTCGGACACCGGACGGGCCCACGGTCGACGACCGTGGGCCCGTCCGCCTTCACGGGTCGAATGTTTCACGTGAAACGGCGGCCGGTTCCATGGCACTCTGGGCACGTGGCGATCACCGAGAACGGCAGCACCCACCGGACCGCGCACCGTGCCACGCTCCTCGGCCTGCTCCGCGGCCCCGACTTCCGTCGGCTGCTGACCGCCAGAGTGCTGTCCCAGCTCTCCGACGGCGTCTTCCAGGTCTCGCTCGCCGCCTACGTCGTCTTCTCCCCGGAGAAGCAGTCCTCACCGGCCGACATCGCCTCGGTACTGGCCGTGATGCTGCTGCCGTTCTCGGTGATCGGCCCCTTCGCCGGCGTCCTGCTGGACCGCTGGCGCCGCCGCCAGGTGCTCTACCTGGGCAACCTGGCCCGCTTCGGACTGGGCCTGGTCACCGGCGGGCTCCTCCTGGCCCAGGCGCCGACCTGGCTCTTCTTCGCCTCCGCGCTCATGGTCACCGCGCTCAACCGGTTCATCCTGGCGGGCCTGTCGGCGGCCCTGCCCCGAGTGGTGCGCGGCGAGCAGCTGGTCACCGCCAACGCCCTCGCCCCCACCCTGGGCACCGTGGCGGCCGCCTGCGGCGGCGGGCTGGGCTTCCTGCTGCACCAGGTGATGTCCCCCGGGCCGAGGGCCGACGCCGCCCTGGTCTCGCTCGCCGCCCTGCTCTACCTCTCCGCCGCGCTGGCGGCGCTGCGGATGGACCGCGACCTGCTCGGCCCCGGGCACCACCCGGGCCGCCCCGCGCTCGGCCAGGCCCTGGTCCAGGCCGCCCGCGAACTGCGCGCCGCCGTCACCCACCTGGTGCGCGACCGGCGGCCGGCGGCGCACGCGCTGGCCGCCGTGACCGCGGCCCGGTTCTGCTACGGCGTGCTGATCGTGGTCGTGGTGATGCTCTCCCGGTACACCTTCAACGACCCCGCCGACAGCTCGGCCGGCCTGGCCACCCTGGGGCTGGCGGTCGGCCTCTCCGCCGCCGGGTTCTTCGTCGCCGCGGTGATCAGCCCCTGGTGCAGCCGACGGCTCGGGCTGGCCGGCTGGCTGACGCTCTGCCTGGCCGCGCCGGTGCTCTTCGTACCGCTGCTCGGTCTCGGCTTCCGCCTGGTGCCCTGCCTGATCGCGGCGCTGCTGCTCGGCGTGGTCACCCAGGGCACCAAGATCTGTGCCGACACCGTGGTGCAGGAGTCGGTCGAGGACGACTACCGCGGCCGGGTCTTCGCCATCTACGACGTGCTCTTCAACGTCGCCTTCGTGGCCGCCGCCCTGGTCACGGCGCTGGTGCTGCCGCTCTCCGGACGCTCGGTCGCGGTCGTCCTGGGGGTGTCCCTGGTGTACGCGGCGGCGGCCGTGCTCTACCTGCGCGCCGCCCGCCGCACCGGCCCGCTGCCCGGCGACCCGTCCTGCTGACCGCCGCCGGCCTCGGGCGGAGGCCGCCCCTGCGGCCCGGGGCCGTCGGCGCGAGTCGCTAAGGTACGTCAGACCTGTCGGAGCGACAGCAGTCTGTCTCGGGGGACAATCTGATGAGCACACCACAACATCCCTACGGGCCGCCGCCTCAGGCGTACGGCCCGGCGCCGGTCCCGCAGCCCTACGGCGCACCCGCACCCCAGCCGTACGGACCGCCCCAGCCGGCGCCCGCCGGGTACGGCGCACCGCCGCCCCCGCCCGGCTACGGCTACCAGGCCGCCCAGGCCGCCCCGCAGGCGGCGCCCCCGTACCCGCACCAGCCGTACCCGCAGCAGCCCCACCCGCAGGCCCCCTACGGCCCGCCCTCGCCGCACGGCTACCCGCCGGCCGCCCCGGTCCCGCCCGGCGCGCCGGCCGCGAAGGGCCGCGGCAAGGCCCGGCTGAAGGCGGCCGGCCTGGTCCTGGGCGTGATCGCCCTGGTCGTCGGCTACTTCGTGAGCGGTCCGAGCGTCAGCAGCGCCAAGGCCGGCGACTGCGTCAAGGCCTCCGGCTCGCGCGACGTCTCGGTGGTCAAGTGCACCGACAGCAAGGCGAACTACAAGGTGCTGGCCACGTTCGACTCCACCACCGACGCCACCCGCTGCCGCAGCACCGCGGGCACCACCAGCACCGTCTCGGGCAAGAGCGGCCGCCGCTGGAACAAGAAGCGGTACGTGCTCTGCCTCGGCCCGCTCACCGGCGTCCCGCCGGTGAAGAAGTCCTGACCCACCGTCACCCGACCTTCCTTCCCGGGGGATCCCCTTGTCCGTTCCGCCGCCCCAGCTGCCGTACGGCGGCATGCCGCCCGCCGACGGCGCCAACCCGTACGCCACGGGCAACCCTTACGCCGGTGCGCCGGCCCCGCAGCCCCCGGCCGGCCCCGCGCCGGCCGGCTACGGCTACCCGGCCGCCCCGCCGCCGGCCGCCCCGCCCGGCTACGGCGCTCCCGCCCAGGCCCCGCCCGGCGGCTACGCCTACCCCCCGCAGGCCGGGGGTTACCCGGCGCCGGCCGGCTACGCCCACCAGGGCGGACCGGTCTGCCGGTTCTGCGGCGGCTTCCCGGCCGTCGACACCACCGTCCGGGGCCACCAGGGCATCATCATCATCATGCGGTTCCTGAAGCAGCCGGGACCGTTCTGCCGCACCTGCGGCACCGCCGTGGTCCGCGACATGTCGGCCCGCACCCTGGTCCAGGGCTGGTGGAGCTACCTCTCCGGCATCTTCACCGTGGTCACCCTGCTGCGGAACCTCGCCGCCCACAACAGGATCAAGGACCTGCCGCCGCCGGCGCCCGGCACCCACGGACCGCAGCTCGACCCGGGCGTGCCGCTCACCAGGCGCCCGCACATCTTCATGCTGCTGCTGCCGGTGCTCGGGATCGGCTCGACGATCGTCCTGATCGCGACCGGCGCCTTCCTCGGCGCCCGGCACGCCGACGACCCGTACCGGCCGCTGGTGCTGCCCACGCCGACCACGGTGACCGTCCCCGCGCCGACCTTCTCGCCGAGCTTCTCGCTGCCGCCGGTGGCGCCGGCCCCGACGATCACCCTGCCGACGCCCTCCGCCACCTCCAAGGTGCCGAGCGACATCGACTACGCCAAGGCCGGCGACTGCCTGCGCAACGAGAACGGCACCACGGCCACCCACGACGCCAACCCGCGGATCACCATGCTCCCCTGCACCGACGCGCGGGCCCAGTACAAGGTGCTCAAGAAGGTCTACGCGACCAGCGACAACGACACCGCCTGCGAGAACGTGACGGGCACCGAGAGCACTTACACCCGTGACGCGAGCACCGAGGCGCTCAGCTTCGTCCTCTGCCTGAAGAAGCTCTGAGCCCCGGGACGGCCCCGAGCCCCGCGGACGGGCCGGGGGCGGTCCCGGGTTCTCCCCTGGACCGCCCCCGCCCGCCGCTCCGTGTCCTACTGCTGGGCGTCCCACCAGGAGCGCAGCGCCGCCACCGCGGCCTCGTGCTCCATCGGGCCGTGCTCCAGCCGCAGCTCCAGCATGTGCTTGTACGCCTTGCCGACCATCGGCCCGGGCTTGAGGCCGAGCAGCTCCATGATCTGGTTGCCGTCCAGCGCGGGGCGCACGGCGTCCAGCTCCTCCCGCGCCCTGAGCTCGCCGATCCGCTCCTCCAGGCCGTCGTAGGTGCGGGAGAGCGTGGCCGCCTTCTTCTTGTTCCGGGTGGTGCAGTCCGAGCGGGTCAGCTTGTGCAGCCGCTCCAGCAGCGGGCCGGCGTCGGTGACGTAGCGGCGCACCGCCGAGTCGGTCCACTCGCCGCCGCCGTAGCCGTGGAACCGCAGGTGCAGCTCGACCAGGCGCGAGACGTCCTCGGTGAGCTCCTTCGAGTACTTCAGCTCGCGCATCCGCTTGCGGGTCATCTTGGCGCCCACCACCTCGTGGTGGTGGAAGGAGACCCGGCCGTCCGACTCGAAGCGGCGGGTGCGCGGCTTGCCGATGTCGTGCAGCAGCGCGGCCAGCCGCAGGGTGAGGTCCGGGCCGTCCTGCTCCAGGTCGATGGCCTGCTCCAGGACGGTCAGCGAGTGCTCGTAGACGTCCTTGTGCCGGTGGTGCTCGTCGCGCTCCAGGCGCAGCGCGGGCAGCTCGGGCAGCACGTGGTCGGCCAGTCCGGTGTCGACCAGCATCCGCAGGCCCTTGACCGGGTTGCGGGCCAGCAGCAGCTTGTTGAGCTCGGCCTGGACCCGCTCGGCGGAGACGATGGTGATCCGCTCGGCCATCGCGGTCATCGCCGTGACCACCTCGGGGGCCGGATCGAAGTCCAGCTGGGCGGCGAACCGGGCGGCCCGCATCATCCGCAGCGGGTCGTCGGAGAAGGACTCCTCGGGGGTGGCGGGGGTGCGCAGCACCCGGGCCTCCAGGTCCTCCAGGCCGTGGTGCGGGTCGACGAAGCCCCGGCCGGGCAGGTCGACGGCCATCGCGTTGACCGTGAAGTCGCGGCGGACCAGGTCCTCCTCGATGGTGTCGCCGTAGGTCACCTCGGGCTTGCGGGAGGTGCGGTCGTACGCCTCGGAGCGGTAGGTGGTGATCTCGATCAGGAAGGACCCCTGCGGGGTGTCCTTGCGCGCGCCGACCGTACCGAAGGCGATGCCGACGTCCCACACCGCGTCGGCCCAGCCGCGCACGAGCTTGAGCACCTGCTCCGGACGGGCGTCGGTGGTGAAGTCCAGGTCGTTGCCGAGCCGACCCAGCAGGGCGTCCCGGACCGAGCCGCCGACCAGCGCGAGCCGGTGACCGGCCGCCTGGAAACGGCGGGCGATCTCGTCGGCGACCGGGGACACCCGCAGCAGTTCCTGCAGTCCCAGGGTCTGGGCTTCGCTCAGGCCGGGGACGACCTGGACGGCGGAACTGGAATGATGGGCGCCGGTCGGGTGGGCGGTGGGCTCATTGGCAGTGGACACGGCTCACAAGGGTACGTGGCCCAGCGGCCCCGCCGCCCGCGCGTTCACGCGCGCTCACTCCCCGGCCCGCAACACCGCACCCCTCACCACATCGTTACCATGCCGGTGGGACGAGTCCGGGGCACCGACGGCGGGCCGCGGTGCCGTGCGCCGTCATGGCCGCCCGGACGACGGACGACACCACCTTTTTCTTCACGGCTGATCCTCACGGCACCCCCACGGCCGGCGGAACATCCGCAGCAGCACGGCACCAGCAGCAGCAGCGATCGAGAACGGCGAGGGCGAACCCGTGAGCGAGGGCGGACCGCGTGAGTGAGCCGGCACGGCACCCGGGACGGTGGGCGGACGGGCGCCCCGGGCGGGTCCTGCGACGAGCCGCCCGGCGACTGGCCGGCGCGGCCGGCGCCGCGCTGGTGCTCGCCACCGCGCTGCCCGGCCTCCCGGCGGCCTCGGCGGCCCCCGCCGGCAAAGCGGCCCAGACCGACTCGACGGTCACCGCCGAGTACCCGGTGTCGATGACCATCGAGTCGGTGAACAAGCCGGTGGCCACCCCGAACGGCATCGTGACCGTCTCCGGGCACGTCACCAACGGCGGGAAGTCCGTCCTCAAGTCCGCGCACGCGACGGTCCGCAAGCCCTGGGCGGGCAAGCCGCTGACCACCCGCAGCGAACTCGCCGGGGTGGCCGCCCGGACCACCCCGCAGGGGGCGGACGGCATCTCGCTGGACAGCCCGCAGTACGCGCTGAACGAGCTCGGCCCCGGCCAGAGCCAGCCGTACACGCTGAGCGTCGCCGTCGCGGACCTGCAGCTCTCCACCGAGGGCGTGTACGAGCTGGCGGTGGACGTCTGGGGCTCGACCACCGACAACCAGCGCGACCGCCCGCTGGGCATCGCCCGCACCTTCCTGCCCTACGACCCGAACCCGAGCGAGGCGCAGCCGTCCAAGGTCACCACCCTCTGGCCGCTGACGCACGCCCCGGTCCTGGTCGCCCAGACCCTCTCCGACAACGACCAGACCGCCCCGGTGCTGCGCGACGACAGCCTGGCCGCCGAGTTCGCGCCCGGCGGGCGGCTGTACGCGCTGGTCGAGACGGGCGCCACGCTGACCGGGCTGACCTGGGTGGTCGACCCGGACCTGCTGGACACCGCGTTCGCCATGGCCAAGCCCAACTACCGGGTGCAGAAGCCCGGCACCTCGGGCGACGCGGCCAAGGAGGAGAACACCGTCGCCGGCACCGGCACGGCCGCCGCCACGGCCTGGCTGGAGAAGCTGCGGGACGCCGTCGCCAAGCCGGGCAGCCAGGTGGTGGCGCTGCCCTACGCCGATCCGGACCTCGCCTCGATCGCGCACAACGCCGCCGAGCTGGAGGGCATCGACGCCGCGCTCGGCAAGGCGGCCACCGCCGGCCGGCTGACCGTCGAGGGCCGACTCTCGGTGGACACCCGCGCCGACGTCGCCTGGCCCTACCAGGGCCACCTGGACCAGCGGATCGCCTCGGTCGCCCAGCGCGCCGGCGCCGGCCTGGTGCTGGTGAACGGCGCGAGCATGCCCGAGTCGGACGCGCTGAAGTACACCCCCACGGCCACCCGGCCGATCGGCAACGGCCAGACCGCGGTGGTCGCCGACCAGACGGTCTCCTCGCTGTTCGAGCAGGACCTGGCGACCCCGCAGGACCAGACCCTGGCGCTCCAGCGGTTCCTCGCCGAGACCCTCGTGATCTCCCGGCAGGAGCCGCAGCACCCGCGCGGTCTGCTCGTCATGCCGCCGCGCGAGCTCACCGCCGGCACCGCCAAAGTGCTGGCCGGCGCCCTCCAGACGGCCCAGGACGGCAAGTGGGTGGAGCCGGTC
Source organism: Kitasatospora sp. NPDC002551 (assembly GCF_040296005.1). Taxonomy (NCBI): domain Bacteria; kingdom Bacillati; phylum Actinomycetota; class Actinomycetes; order Kitasatosporales; family Streptomycetaceae; genus Kitasatospora; species Kitasatospora sp. NPDC002551. The sequence continues at coordinate 11,915 of NZ_JBEOWI010000094.1, forward strand.
AAGCTGGACGGGCTCGCCCAGATGCCGGCGGACCCGAAGGCCAGCACCGCGGTCCCGGCGGCGGCCGACTACCCGGCCCGGGTCCGCGACTCGGAGCTGCCCGCCGCCGACCTGACGGCCACCACCCGGATCCAGGCCAAGCTGGACACCCTGATGCGGGTGCTGACCCTGCCGCAGCGGGTGCGCGGGCCGTTCAGCGCGGCGATGGTCCGCTCGCTGTCCACCGAGTGGCGCGCCGAGGCCCCGGCCGGCAGCGAGTACCGCGCCGGCGTGGAGGAGTACCTCGACGAGCTCACCGGCGCGGTGAAGGTGCCGCCCAAGCGGGTCATCACCTTCGCCGGGGACACCGGCGTGCTCCAGGTCAGCGTCCGCAACGACCTCACCCAGACGGTCACCAACCTCAAGCTGGTGCTGAGCCCGAGCCAGCCCAACCGGCTCCGGGTCGAGCTGCCGGCCGAGGAACTGGTGCTGCCGGCCGCGCAGAGCGTCACGCTGCGCTTCCCGGCCGAGGCGAAGAACAACGGGACGGTGAACATGACCGCCCAGCTCTACACGACCGGGCCCGACCCGAAGCCGTACGGCGCACCGGTGGTCTTCAGGGTCGAGGTCACCTCGGTCACCAACGGCGTGCTGTACGTCTTCGGCGGCGGGCTGGTGCTGCTCCTGCTGGCGGCCCTGCGGTTCCTGCGCCAGCGCAAGCGGCGGGTGGCGCACGACGACGAGGGCGACGCGCCGCTCGCCCCGGCGGACGGTCCGCAGGACGGCCCGGACGGCGAGGGCCCGCAGGACGGCCCGGCGGACGGCCCGGCGCAGGATCCGGCGCCGGACCAGGTGGAGGACCCGACGGACGGCCCGGCGGGCGGACCGGACGGCCCCGACGGCCCGGGCGGTGCCCCGGGCCGGGGCGGCGACGCGGCGCGGACACCGCGCGACAGCAGCGCGGATGGCCGTGATCGGGCCACCAGTGATGAGAAGGTTGGTCCTTGACACCGCCGACACCGCCCGACCCCGGGGCGGCCTCCCCCACGACAGCGAAGAGGTGACATGACCGGGCGCAGCGAGGAGCGGCCTCCGGGCCGCGGAGAGGTCCGTCCGGGCGCCGAGTCGCCGTCCGGCGACTGGTACGTGGCCGACACCTATGCCCAGGACCCGTACGCGGCGGACGCGTACCAGGGCGGTCCGGGCGAGCAGGACCCGTACGGTCTGCGGGCCGCGCGGCCCGCCGCGCCGCAGCAGCCGGCGGCCGCCTACGACGTGCCGCCCCAGCTGCCGCCGCAGGGCGGCGAGTACCCGGCACCGGTGCCGCCCACGCCGTTCTCGCCCCCGGTGCCGCCGGTGCAGCCGGGCTGGGACACCCCGGTGTCGGCCGGCCGGCGCGAGGGCCTTCCGCCGCAGGCCGCCGCCCCGGCGGATCCGGCGGTCCCCGCAGGTCCGGCCGCCGCGGCCGGGGGCTGGGGCGGCCAGCCGCAGTGGCAGCCCGGCCCCGCGCACTCCTCCTGGGACTCCGAGTCCACCGAGTACGTCGGGGTGGACGCGCTGTTCGGCGGGAACCGGGCGACCGCCGAGGCGCCCCGCCCGCCGGCCCAGCAGCCCCCCGTCCAGCACCCGCCCGTCCAGCAGCCGGCGGCCGCGCAGCCGCCCGTCCCACCCGCGCCGTTCCCCCCGGCCGGCGCGTACCCGGGGCAGCACGGGCCGCAGGCCCCGTACGGCCCCGGCCATCCCGGCGGCCACGGCCCGGACGGGCACCGCCCCTTCGTCCCGCCGATCGAGTTCGACCCGCCGCTCGCCGAGGACGAGGCCACCATGCAGGTGGCCGCGGTGCAGCTGCCGCCCGCGGTGGAGCCGCTCGCCGACCTCGCGGCCGAGGAGCGGTCCGCCCCGGCCGCCCCCGCGCCGGAGGACGGGAAGACGTCCGGCGGCAAGGTCGCCTCGCTGCTGAACTCCAGTGCGATCATGGCGGCCGGCACCCTGGTCTCCCGGGGCACCGGCTTCCTGCGCACCATGGTGATCGCCGGCGCGATCGGCATCGCCGTGATGGGTGACTCCTACAACGCGGCCAACACCCTGCCGACCCTGCTCTACATCCTGATCGGCGGCGGCGCGCTGAACGCCGTCTTCGTGCCGCAGCTGGTCCGCAGCATGAAGAACGACGCGGACGGCGGCACCGCCTACGCCAACCGGCTGCTCACCCTGGTGATGGTCGGCCTGGCCGGCGTGGTCCTGCTGGCCGTGCTCGTGGCACCGCTGCTGGTCCAGCTGATCGCCCACAAGATGATGACGGATCCGGCCCACGCGGACACCACCGTGGCGCTGACCAGGTACTGCCTGCCGACCATCTTCTTCATGGGCATCCACGTGGTGATGGGACAGATCCTCAACGCCCGCGGCCGGTTCGGCGCGATGATGTGGACCCCGGTCCTCAACAACATCGTGGTGATCTTCACCTTCGGCGCCTACATCTGGGTGTACGGCGGCTTCGACGGCGTCACCCCGGCGACCATCACCCCCGAGGGCGTCCGGCTGCTCGGCATCGGCACCCTGGTGGGCCTCGTCGTGCAGGCGCTGGCGATGATCCCCTACCTGCGGGCGGCCGGCTTCTCCTACCGGCCGCGCTTCGACTGGCGCGGCCACGGCCTGGGCAAGGCGGCCCGGCTGGCCAAGTGGACGTTCTTCTTCGTACTCGCCAACCAGGCCGGCTACCTGGTCATCACCCAGCTGGCCATCGCCGCCGGCAGTGACGCCGCGGCGGACGGCCACGGCGGTGTCGGCCTCGCGGCCTTCTCCAACGCCCTGCTGATCTGGCAGCTCCCGCAGGCAGTCATCACCGTCTCGATCATGAGCGCGGTGCTGCCCCGGCTGTCCCGCGCGGCCGCCGACGAGGACGCCGGCGCCGTCCGCGACGACCTCTCCTACGGGCTGCGCACCACGGCCGTCGCCGTCGTCCCCGCGGCGTTCCTCTTCCTCTCGCTCGGCCCGGCCATCGGCCAGTCCATCTATGCGGTGGGGGGCGGCGACACCGCTCTGGACGACGCCCGCAACGTCGGTCTGATGCTCTCCGCCTTCGCCTTGGGCCTGATCCCCTACTCGGCGCAGTACGTGATGCTCCGCGGCTTCTACGCCTACGAGGACACCCGCACGCCGTTCTCCAACACCGTCTGGGTGGCCGCCTGCCAGGCCGTCTTCTCGCTGCTCTGCTGGCTGCTGCTGCCCGCCGAGTGGACGGTCACCGGTATGGCCCTCGGCTACGGCCTCGCCTACGCCGTCGGAGTGACGGTCGCGCTGCCCAAGTTGAAGAAGAAGATCGGCGGCCTGGACACCAAGCGGATCGGCAAGACCTACTCCCGGCTCGCCACGGCCTCCGTCCCCGCCGCCCTGGTGGGCCTGGGCGTGAGCCTGGCGGTCACCCGGGTCGTCGGCGGCTGGGCCGGGGCCGTCCTGACCGTCCTGGTGGCCGGCGGCCTCCAGCTGGCCGTCTTCGTACTGATCGCGAAGCGGCTGCGGATCGAGGAGCTGAACGCCATGCTGGGTATGGTGCGCGGCCGACTGGGCCGCTGACCCGGCATCGGGCCGCCGCGCTCCCCGGACCGTCCCGGGCCGGGGCCCGGCGGCCCGATGCCGATCCGCACCACTTCTCTCCACCGTCAGGCAACCGCGCGGGCCTCCCGGCGGTCGTACCCGGTGGAGAACAGTGGGCACAATTGTCCTGGAGCACCGGGGCCACCGGCCGAAGCGCTCCAACGACTCTCTCAGGCCCGGGGCGACACAAGGGGAGGCTGGACCACGGTGGCTGATGGCACCAAGGCGGTCGTCGACACGTCAGCAGCTGACGGAGCGGCGGACGAGGCCGCGCTCGCCGCGGCGATCGACGAACTCGCCGACGGCACGGCCCGGGCCCGCACGGCCGGCTCTCCGGCGGACGCGCGCTCCGCCGTCGAGGAGGACGCCTCCGAGGACGAACCCGACGCCGGGGACGACGCCCCGGCCGACGCCACGGCCGACGCCACGGCCGAGGACGAGGACGCCTCCGAGGGCGACGCCGAGGACGGCGCCACGACCGGGGGCGCCCCGGCCGGGAGCGAGGAGACCTCGGAGATCACCGCCCCGCTGTCGGCCTCCGAGATCGCCGCCGAACTCGCCGCCGGCGACGCCGCCCGCCGGGCCGCCACCGCGTCAGCCGACCGCCCCGCCGGCAAGCGCCCGCCCCGGGACCCGCAGCCCACCCACGACCCCCGGGACACCGCCACCCTGCCGCAGACCCTGCCCGCCCCGCTGCGGCACAGCGGCGACCTCATCGGCCACCGCTACCGGCTGGAGGAGTGCATCTCCTCCACCGAGACCTTCAGCAGCTGGCGCGCGGTCGACGAGAAGCTGCGCCGCGCCGTCGGCGTCCACCTGATGGCCGCCGGCCACCAGCGGGCCCGCAAGGTCCTGGCCGCCGCCAAGTCGGCCGCCCTGCTCGGCGACCCGCGCTTCGTGCAGGTGCTGGACGCCGTCCAGGAGGGCGAACTGGTCTATGTCGTGCGCGAATGGCTGCCGCACGCTTCCGACCTCGCCAAGCTGCTCTCCGACGGCCCGATGGAGCCGCACGAGGCCTACCAGATGGTCCGCCAGGTCACCGACGCGGTGGCCGCCGCCCACCGGCGCGGCCAGGCCCACCTGCGGCTCACCCCGCGCTGCGTGCTGCGCACCGACAGCGGCCAGTACCGGATCAACGGCATCGCGGTGGACGCCGCCCTGCGCGGCCTGCCCGCCGAGGGCACCGAGGAGGACGCCGAGCGCGCCGACACCCGGGCCGTCGGCGCCCTGCTGTTCGCCGCGCTCACCCACCGCTGGCCCTACCCCGAGGACCGCTACGACCTGCGGGGCCTGCCGCGCGACCTCGGCACGGTGGCACCGGACCAGGTCCGGGCCGGGGTCCACAAGGGGCTGTCCGACCTGGCCGCCCGCGCCCTGTCCGACCACCCGCCGCACCACGCCGAGCCGATCACCACCCCCGAGGAACTCGCCCGGGCGATCGCGCTGATGCCGCGCATCCGCCAGCCCGAGCCCGAGCTGCCGGTCTTCACCAACCCGCCGCGCCACAACACCCACGCCCTGCCGACCGCGCCCAACCCGACCCGGGTGGTCGCTGCCCCCGGCACCGGCCCCACCCCGGTGACCGCGCCGGTGCGCCGCGCCGGGCGGCGGCTGCGCCGGGTGGTCAAGGTGACCGTCTGGACCGTCGCCCTCGGCGCCATCGGCGTGGCCTCCTGGCAGCTGGTCGACTACCTGCGCTCGCAGAGCACCGCCGTCGCGGCCCCCCAGCCCAGCGGCACCAGCGCCACCCCCAGCGCCCACACGCCCACCCACGACCCGGTGCCGGTCCCGGTCCTCCAGGCGATCTCCTACAACCCACTGGGCGACGGCCCGGAGGGCACTTTCGCCCAGGAGAAAGCCATCGACGGCGACCCGAACAGCGAGTGGACCACCAACTGGTACGGCGACCCCTTCGGTCCGAAGACCAAGGAGGGCACCGGCCTGCTGCTCGACCTCGGCACGGCGCAGACCGTCTCCAGCGTGAACGTCAAGCTCGCCACCCCCGCCACGGCCGAGCTGCGGATGCCCGGCAAGGGCATCGGCAACCCCACGGCGGCCAAGCCGAAGGACTTCGGCGTCCTCGGCAAGGAGACCGGCACCAGCCTCTCCTACGAGCTGGACAGCCCGGTCACCACCCGCTATCTCTTGATCTGGCTGACCGGCCTGACCAAGAACCCGGACACCATGTCCCATCCGGGTCAGTACCAGGGGCACATCGCCGACGTGAAGGTCTCCGGCTGACCCGCGGGCTGCGACGGGGCACGGACGGCGAGGGGTGGACGTGGCGCAGGACGGACCGGAGCACGGCGACGACGACGCGGCGCTCCTCGCCCGGCACGTCGCGGGCGACCGGGAGGCCTTCGGCCGACTGGTGAACCGTCACCGCGACCGGCTCTGGGCCGTCGCCCTGCGCACCCTGGGCGACCGCGAGGAGGCCGCCGACGCCCTGCAGGACGCCCTGGTCTCCGCCTTCCGCTCCGCCCACACCTTCCAGGGCCGCTCGGCCGTCACCACCTGGCTGCACCGGATCGTGGTCAACGCCTGTCTGGACCGCGCCCGCCGCGCCGCCACCCGCCGGACCAAGCCGCTCGACGACGACCCGCAACGGCTGGACGCCCTGGTCGGCTCCGCCGAGCCGGCCGACTCCCCGGTGGTCCGCGCCGAGGTGCACCGCGAGCTGTCCGCCGCACTCGCCGCCCTGCCCGCCGAACAGCGGGCCGCACTGGTCCTGGTCGACATGCAGGGCTACCCCGTCGCCGAGGCCGCCGAACTGCTGGGCGTGCCGGTCGGCACGGTGAAGAGCCGCTGCGCCCGCGGCCGCGCCCGGTGACTGCCTCTTCCCCGGCGGGGTGGGCAACACCTGGGGGGACCGGGACGCGTTCGCCAGCCTGTTCCGGGACGTCAACGAGAAGATCTTC
>NZ_JBEOWI010000095.1:0-18056 GCF_040296005.1 Kitasatospora sp. NPDC002551
CGTCCGACGTTTCAAACTCTAGCCGACCTCCGCTCCGAAAAGCGAATCCGACCGCAATCCACAAAAATGCACACGCCAAATAACCCCATGCCGGGAAGGCGTTGGTATTTCCAGAGAATTGGCCGCCCCGGGACCGTCCGCGCCTATGCGTGTCCGGTGCTCCCTGCCGAGCGACTAGGAAACACTACCCCTCCCCCACGGCATGGGCAAGTCGCCGCTGGTCACAGCTCTCCCCGCCCCGGCCGCGGGGAGGGCGGCGGCGCCGGAGCCCCGGTCCGGCGGTCGCGCCAGAGCACGACCAGGACGCCGCCGACGCCCACGAAGAGCGCGGCGGCGGCGCCGGCCACGGGGAGCAGCGGACTCACGCCGGTGCTGGGCAGTGCCTCCGGGGCGGCCGGCGTCGAGTCGCGGGCGGTCCTCGGCGCATCAGGGAGCGGTTCCGCGAGCGCGCTGCAACCGACGATGCCCGTCATCACCAGTACTGCGACCCCTGCGGCGCACATGGTCCACATTCGTGTTCGTTCCACGGTCCCCCACTCTCATCGCCGACGGACAGGCTCACCCCGCCTGACCAAGCGTTCCCAGCACAGTGGGAGAACCGGACCCTCCGCACCCGGATTGCCCGATATTCACTTGTGCGTGTGACCCGCACCCCTCACAGAATCCACACCCAGTTCGAGCCCTGCGCACAGAGAGCACTGCCGGATCCGCGTCCCGGGGCCGTTCGGGCCCACGCACCGATACCGCCAGCCCGAAGGAGCCGACCTTGAGTCCCGCCCGACCCCTCTCTACCGCTCCGGCCCGGTTGCGGCTGTGCTCCAGAAGGCGCGCGACTCCTCATACGGCGGTGACTACGACCAGCTGCGCTCCTTCGGCACTGGTGCGAACCAGTGAATGAGCCGTGTCCCCACTCGGCGACAGCCGTGGCCTCACAGCGGCATCAGTTACCACGCCGACTGTGAACAGCTGATCGACTTGGTCGACCGGGCGAGAACCGCGGGCCCCGGGAAACCTGTCGGCAATCGGCCGCCTCGACGGCCGTGTCACGCGGCTGTCGAGGCGTCGATGCTGGTCAGGCCGTGGGACGGAGCGGCGGAATCAGCTCGGGAGGCCCAGCAGGTCGCGCAGGGCCCGGTCTTCTCGGACGACGCCGGGCGGGGCCGTCCGTTCGAGGGCGGCGACGAGCCGTTGCCGGTCACGTCGCCGTACGGCGAGCAGGGGGATCCGGCATCGTGTCCCGTTGCGGCCCTCCAGCAGAAGCGTGTGCGGCGCTCGATCGCCGCCTCCCCCGGCCGCCACCGACTGCAGTTCCGCCAGGGGGACGGAGGCGCGGCGCAGACCCCGGCGGACGGTGATCCGGCCACGGCCGACGGTGACGGAAAGCAGGAGCACCACCGCAGGCGCCAGGGCGCTCACGACCGCCGCGATGGCGTACACCGGTGCGGTTGGGCCGCCGTCGAGTGCCTTGGGCAAGGAGATCAGCAGGCCGCCCGCCGCGAGGGGCAGCCCGAAGAGCGGGTTCGGCCGCACGGAGATCGGCGCGGACGAGGGTAACGCTTTGTCAGTCATATCTCGTTCCTGTCGTCGAGAGGATCGGACCGCGGGCCACCGCGAGCGGCGGGCCGCCCCTCGCGAGGAGGGGCGGCCCGCCATGGTGTCCTCGAAGGGACAGTACCGAGCCGGCCCCGGCCGGCAAGCAGCGGCCGGGATCCCGGGTCGATCAGCCGCAGATCTTGCGCCAGACGTCCAGGCTCTTGTCCACGCGGGCCGGGCGGACGCCCTTCAGAGCGCCCATCACCACTGATCCGCCGAGTGGCGCCGCGACGTCCGCCGTCAGGTAGGCGACCTCCTTCCCGCAGTCCCAGGCCTTTCCGCCGTTGCACTTGTCGATCACCAGGGCAACCTCGGTGACGGTGGTCACCGCCCAGGCTGTCCGGGCGACTGCCAGGGCGACACCCGTGCAGGGCAGCGCGCCCACGACGGCGCAGCCCGCCGCCACCGCACCGGCGACGGCCGTGACGGCCGTGGCGACCGAGTTGATCTGCGAGATCACATCGGTGTGGTCATGGACGAACTTCTTGATGTTGCTCCAGCCCCAGAGCCCCGACGGGTCGGTCTGGTTGAGCGGATCGCCGTTGGCATAGCCGTAGGCGCTCAGGGTCTGGTCGACCACCGGGTCGACGCTGAGGAACTGCGCCGTGGCCGGGTCGTAGTAGCGGGCCCGGAGGTACACCAGGCCGCTCTCGTCGTCGCTGTACTGACCCGCGTACCGCAGTGCGGACGACGCCGAGCCCGTGTGCGAGCTGACGGCCCCGTAGGGCGTGTAGGTGTACGCGCCGGCCACCGAGCCCGCGGCGTCGGTCAGGGCGCGGGTGGAGCCCAACTGGTCGTGGAAGAACCAGAGGGTGCCGGTGCCGGTGATCTGCTCGACCGGCAGGTCGTCCGGCCCGTAGACGTACGAGGACGAGCCGTCGGAGAGCAGGTTGGGGATCTCCTGCGCGTCCCAGGTGTAGGAGACGGTGGTCGTCCCGGTGGTCTTCCGGGTCCGCAGGCCGTAGCCGTTGTACGTGTAGGTGCTGGTGGTACCGCCGCTGCTCACACCGGTCAGGCGGTTCGCCTGGTCGTACGTGTGAGTGACGACGGTACTCCCGGTGGTCGCCTTCGTGCGGTTACCCTGCGGGTCCCAGGTGTAGGTGGTCGCGCCGCTCGGCGGAGCGGTGCAGGACGGCACGGCCGGCATCGAGCCCGGCGTGCTCCAGCAGAGCTGGTTGGCCGCGTCGAAGGCCTGCCCGGTGGCTCCGGTCCGGACGGGGTTGTCGGCGGCGTCGTAGGCGTAGTCGGTCGTGGCCGACCCCGTGGTGGAGGACTTGAGCTGGTTCAGCGCCGTGTACTGGTAGGTCCGGGCGCTGCCCGGCACGCCGCTCGGGGTCTCCGAGCTGACGCGGCCCGCGTTGTCCCGGGTGTAGGCGAGCGAGACCAGCGTCGAGCTGCCGCTGGTCAGCCGGTCGGTCAGTGGCTGCCCGGAGTCGTCGAGCGTCGTGGTGGCGGTGGTTCCGTTCGGGAAGGCCGTGGAGGTCCAGTGGCCGGCGCCGTCGTAGCCGAACCCGGTGGTCTTTCCGTTCCAGTCCTTGACCGAGGTCAGGTGGTTGGCCTTGTCGAAGGTGCGGGTGACCGTCTGGGAGCTTCCGCCGGGGTAGATGATCGAGGTCCGATTGCCGTTCTCGTCGTAGCCGTAGCCGGTGACCGCTCCGGCACCGTCGGTCATCGAGACCAGCTCGCCGAACGCGTCGTAGGCGCGCCGGGAGGTGCCGGTGCCGTCGGTCATCGAGCTCTGCCGGCCGGCCGCGTCATAGCCGATCGCGGTCACCGGTGCGGTGGCCGTGTCCGAGAAGGCCACCGAGACGGGCTGGCTGTTCGCGTCGTAGGTGAAGGTGGTCACGCGTCCGCTCGGATCGGTCGACGTCGTGCGTCGTCCGGCCGCGTCGTAGGCGCTTGCGGTGGCGCGGCCCAGCGGATCGGTGCGCAGGGTCTGCCGCTTCTGGGCGTCGTACGCGAAGACGGTGGCCGCGCCGGCTCCGTCGACCGTCCTGGCGACCGTGCCGTCGGGGTTGTAGTCGGTGACCAGCACCGTGCCGTCGGGCCGCTTCACCTTGGTCTGATTCCCGAGGGCGTCGTACGTGTACTGGGCGGTGTTGCCCTTCGGGTCGGTCATCGAGGTGCGGTGCCCGTCCGCGTCGAAGGCGGATGTGCTGGCGTGGCCGAGCGGGTCGACGGCGCCGGTCCGGTTGCCCCACGCGTCGTAGGAGTAGGTCGTGCAGCCCTTGGCCGGCGTGGTGCAGCCCGGTGACGTGCCGGCGGCGACACCGTCCGGTGCCACCTCGCTGGTCAACAGGCCGCGGACGGTGTCGTACCCGTACTTGGTGACGTTGCCCAGTTCGTCGGTCGCGCTGGTGACAGCGCCTGCCGGGTTGTAGGTCTTGCGGCTCACATTGCCGCGCGGATCGACCGTGCGGGTGGTGTCACCCGGGTGGGCCGCGTCGTCGTAGTACACGGCGATGGTCCGGGCCGGCAGCGACTCGCTGACCGGCTGGCGGACGACGCCGGTGAGCAGTCCGAAGCCCTCGGTTCCGGTGTTGGTGCCGCCGGCGGTCGCGATGTGGCCCGGCTCGTCGTAGGCGTATGTGGTTCGGAGTCCGCCCGGTTCGATCACGGACCGGAGATTGTCCGTGCTGTCGTAGGTCCTGACGGTGGTGAACCCCCGGGCGTCACTGGCCGACGTCTCGTTGCCGTGGTCGTCGTAGGTGTAGGTGCGGACGTTGCCGACGGGGTCGGCCTCCGCCGTGATGCCGAGGCTGACCGGGTCGTAGGTGTAGCTCCAGGTACCGGCGGCCGCGGTGCCGTAGCCCTTGGTCTCGGACTGCAGGAGCCCGTTCTGGTAGGTGTACAGCGTCTTGTGGCCGGCCGGGTCGGTGACCAGGGTCTGGCCGGCGGCCAGGTTGGCGCCGCTGTCGGGGCCGTAGGTGAAGGTGGTGGCTCCGCCGAGCTGGTCGGTCTGGACCAGGACGCGCTGGGCGGCGTCGTAGGTCATCGAGACGACCGGGGCCGGTGTGGCCGTGGAGCCGTACTGGCTCGGCCAGCGCATCGAGTTGAGCAGGTGGTTGGCGGTGTAGCCGTACTGGAAGTGGTCGTCGTCCTTGACCACCGGGGTGCGGGTGGTGCCGACCCCGAGGACGTCGGTGAGGTTGCCGGCGGCGTCGTAGCCGTAGGTCACCTGGCGTCCGGAGCCGTCGGCGAGGCCGGTGATGTGGTTGCCGGTCCAGGTGAGCGTGTAGCTGCGCCCGCCGGGATCGGTGATCGTGCTGAGGTGGCCGGCGCCGTCGTAGCCGAGCGTGGTGGCGTAGGGCGGTGAGGCCTTGCTGCCGGCGAGATCGGTCTCGCCGAGCAGGCGCCCGGTGGCGGTGTCGAAGGTGAAGACCTCCTTCGACTTGCGGGTGAAGGTGTAGGTCGTACCGTTCTTCGTCAGTGTCGCGTTGAACCGCGGGGCCGACGGCGCGTAGGTGCCGGCGTTGTTGAGGAAGGCGACCTGGGAGCCGTCCTCCTGGCGGACCGTGACGGTGCCGGTGGCCGGGTCGGTGACGGTGCTCAGGTTGTAGGAGTGGGTCCAGCCCCAGCCGAACGGCCCGTCCGAGGCGAGGGCGCCTGCCGGGCCGGCCGGGTCGGCGACGGCGGAGGCGTAGGTGCGGGTGAAGTCGAGCGGCTTGCCGCGGCCCGGGGTGGTGAGGTCGGTGAAGGTCTCACCGAAGTAGCCGGTGCTGGTGTCGACCGGGTCGCCGGCGGTGCGGCGCACGCAGCCGCACTGCACCCACGAGGGGTTGCTGCCCTTGGGCGCGTCCTGGATGCCGGGCGGGCCGCCGATCGGCTGGCCGGGAGTGCCGCCCATGGGAACGAACGCGACCGCGTCGTAGGCGACGTCGTAGTCGGCGTAGTTGATGTTCCCGGCGCCGGTGACCTCGCTCTTGTTGGTGAGCTGGAGGTTGCCGCCGTTCTGCATCGCGAAGGTGCCGATGGTGACCCATTCCTCGGATCCCCAGTTCTGGTTCACCCGGATCTTCCAGGGGGCCGCGCCGCCGCCGGGGTTGACGGTGTAGACGACGTTGGTGGCGGTGGCGGCCGTCGAGGGGAGATGGATCTTGATCTTGTAGTACTGGAGCTTGGGCAGATTCGGGGTCCAGGTCCCGGTGTTGATCAGGTCCGGGTTGGCGCCGTCCTCGGTGTGGGTGAACAGGACGTGGCCGCCGAAGCCGGCGCCCAGCTGGTGGGTGTCGATCGCGCCGATCTTGTCACCGGCGGCGTTGGTGCCGTACCCGTAGGTGAAGGTGCCGCCCTGCGACCAGTTGGACGGTGCGCCGCAGCCGACCAGGTTGAGCGGTGGCTGGGTCTGCCCCTCGTCGACGACGATCGGAGCGCCGTGGCCGGCGTTGCCGACCTTCGAGGAGTCCAGGGTGCAGGTCGGCGGGTGCGGGTGCGGCATCACCATGGCCGGTTCCGTCGAGCCGGCACCGACGGTGTAGGCACTGGTCGCGCAGGTGGTGGCGCAGTCCGGAATGAACGTGACGGCCTGGTGCCACCAGCACTGGGAGCTCGCCAGGGTGCAGAACTTGGGGTTCGTGGCCCCGGTGGGGTCGCAGTTGTTGTCGGTGCTGCAGAAGGCGGTGACCGGGGGGATCTGGAGCCAGGTCTTGCCGCCGTGGTAGTCGGGCTTGGTGTAGGCGGGCTGGTTGAAGCGCAGGATCGGCTGGCCCATCCAGCCCATGATCCGTTCCTGGTAGGGCCAGTTGCCGGGGTGCGCGGCGTCCGCGTAGGAGTTCTTGAGGTAGGGCGCGCGGGTCGGCGGGTAGTCCGGGTTGCGGGGGTTGTTGGCCCAGCCGAGGCCCCAGTTGCCCTCGGCGCTGGTGCAGGTGGGGCTCGGCACGCAGCCGGTGGTGTTGCCGAACGCGGCGGTGGGCTGGATGCCGGAGTTGTAGGCCCAGGCGGCCAGGTACCAGTTCTCCAGGTAGCGCGGGTTGCCGCCGTTGACGGTGATGCCGGCGTCGTAGAGCTGGTTCCAGGTCCGCTCCAGGATCTGGAGGCCGGCGGAGACGTTCTCCTGGTAGTCGACGGCGATCTTGGTCTGGCCGTTGACCGAGTAGGTGGTGTCGCCCTTGGACATGCCGTTGGTGACCTGGCCGAGGCCGTAGCCGCAGTCGGCCTTGGCGTAGTCCATCTTGGAGATGGAGCCGCCGGCACCGTAGTAGTCGCCGACCAGCGCGCCGCCCGCGAGACCGGGCAGGGCGTGCCAGGAGGCCTGGCTGAAGTTGCTCTCCTGCGCCACGATCGCCTGGTAGACCGAGCGCGGCACGGAGTCGAAGGTGTCGCTCGCGGGGTGCTTGAGCGGCACCCGGGCGAAGTCGCCGTTCGGAGCGTAGGCGGCCAGGCCCAGGTTGGCGTACCCGGCCGGGCGGGTGTAGGCGGCGCCGGTCAGCAGGCCCTGCTCGGCCATCTGGATGGCCCAGGACACCTGCGCGGTACCCGGCTGCATCACCTGCCGGTTCTCGGCCAGCCGGTCCACCGCGCACTTGGGCGCGGCGGCGGCGAGCGCGGCCGGCGGCGCGGCCGCCGGATCGGCCGCGGCGGGGCCATCCCCGGTGCCGCGAGCGGCCTGCTCCTCGGGGGCGGGGGCGGCCTGCTCCTCGGGCGTGGTGGAGGGCGCCGCGGCGGCGCCCTGCCCCGGCGCGGTGTCGCCGGGTCCGGCCGGAGCCGGCGCGAGGGCCGGAACCGCGCTCGACACGGACACCGCGGCGGGGTCGGCGGCGTCCCGCTTCAGGAGCGTGTCACCCGCGGTCGCGACGATCAGCGGGGCCGACACGGCGGTGTCCGGCCCCAGGCCCAGCAGGGCGGCGCCGTCCAGGGACACGCCGGCGGCGCCCAGGGGCAGCTTGCCGGTGGAGACGGAGCGGATGCCGGACTTCCCGTCCAGTTCGGTGGCTCCCAGGGCGACGGACTTCCCGCCCCGGCCCTGCATCAGCCGTAGCGCGTCGCTGGGGCCCTCGCCGAGGGGGGAGAGCTTGCCGTCCCGCTCGCGCATCAGGGCGGAGGTCGGCCGGCCGTCCTTCTGCACGACGAAGTCGACCCCGCCGCCGGCCGCCGGGCGCAGGTCGTAGGCGAGGCCGTCGACCTGGGCGATCCGCACCGGCTCGGCGGGGGTCTCGGCCGAGGACGCGGGGAGGCGGACCAGGGAGGCGCCCTGGGCTCCCACCGGGCCGTCGGAGGTCGGGACGACCGACGTCACCTGGCCGGCCACCGTGGTGGACTCCTTGATCTCGCCGGTCGGCAGATCGACCGTCAGGACCTGGGTGAGCCGCTGGTCGCTTCCCGGGTTGACCGTGAAGGTGGCGGTCTGCCCGGTACCGCAGCCGGGCGAGTGGTACTTGAGCGCCACCCCGGAGGCCACCGGCTTCACCACGCCGCTGGACAGGTCCACCGCGTACGCGAGGGCTCCGTGGTCGCGGGCCTCGGCCCGGTTGACGGCGCCGGCGGGCAGCACCGCGACGGCGGCGTACCTGCCGTCGCCGGACACGCACTGGTAGCCCGTCCAGGACGCGTCGTCGATACCCGCGGGGCGCAGCAGCGCCGTCTCGCGCCACCGGTAGCCGCCGGCGCCGGTGGCCACGTCGATGTGGTAGCCCGAGCTGTCGCCCCAGCCGTTGACCAGGACGTCCTCGGCGGGGCCGAGGACGCCCTCGGACGCCGCGGTCGACGGTTGCCCGGGCGGGGCCGCCGCCCGGGCGGGGCTGGTCGCGGACATCACTCCCGCTATCAGGGCCATGCTGAGGAGAGCCGTCCCGGGTAATCCCAGGAGCGGCCGTTTGCGTGCGGACACGTGGTGCCTCTCAGTGCGTTCGATGGAAGGAAACGGCCGGACCTGGGAGGAGGGTCACCGGACCCTCCGTTCCGGCGGGCCGGCCAGGGCTGTGCCGGGCGACCGTGCGGACGCGACCGCGAGCGGTGCGTCCGTGGTCACCGGCGCAGTGCTTCGAGGGGTTCGATGCGCGCCGCCCGTAGCGCGGGATAACAGCCGGCCACCAGGCCGACGAGACCGCCGATGAGCGGCGCGGGCAGGACGGTGACCGGTTCGATGACGGCGGTCCACTGCTTGGCGACGGCGATGACGATGACGGTCAGGACGCCCAGGCTCGTCCCGATCAGTCCGCCGAGGGTGCCCAGGGCGGTGGACTCGGCGAGGAACTGGACACCGATGTGGCGGGGGCGGGCGCCGAGTGCCCGGCGCAGTCCGATCTCTCCGGTGCGTTCGAGGACGGCGACAAGGGTGGTGTTGGCGATTCCGAGCGCGCCGACGGCGAGGCAGATCGCCGCGAGCAGGAGGAAGAGGCCCGACAGATCGGTGCTGACCTGGTCCCGCAGGGAGCGCGGGTCGGGCGGGGCGGCGGCCTTCAGCAGCCGGGGCTGGTCCGGACGCAGGGCCCGCGGCGCCTGGTCGGCGATCAGCTGGGCGGCTCCGAGGCGGACGTGGACGACGGCCTGCGCGGGCCGGTCGTTCGGCGGGCCGTAGGCGGTCAGCGCGGTACCGGCGGGGACGATCACGCCGAGGAGGGACTCGGGCAGGCGCTGGGTCTCGGCGATGATGCCCACCACGGTGTAGGCGGTGTTGTCGACGAAGACCGCCGGCTGGTTGTCGACCCGGGTGATGCCCAGCAGGCGGGCCGCGGCGGCGCCGAGGAGGCAGACCCGTTCCCCGCGTTCCTGGTGGAAGGCGTTGAACAGCACCCCGCTCTTGACGGTGGGCTGCATCGCGGCGAGCGCCCCCGGGGTGGCGGCGTACAGCCCGATTCCGCCGCCCTGCCGGCCCGGGTCCGCGGCGGACCCGGCGGGCTTGGTCCCGATGGCGGGATTGCGCAGGGGGACGGTCCACCAGAGGCCGCCGTCGACGACCCCGTTGAGCCGCGCCAACCGCGCGTCGGTGTCCGCGGGGAAGCCCGTGCGCGGTTCCTCCCCCGGTACGAGGGCGGTCTTCGGGGCCTTCGTCGGTGTGTCCGTGACGGTGACGGTGGTGGCCTGGAGGAGGTCGAAGGACTTGCCGATCTGGTGGGTGACGGTCGTGGTCAGGGCCAGCACCGCGACGAACACCCCGACGCCGAGGACCGTTCCGAGCATGGTGAGCACGGATCTGGCCGGTCGCTGGATCAGACCGGTGACGGCCTCGCTGACGAGGTCGTGGACGCCCAGGCGGGTGTACCCGGCCCGGCGGGTCCTGCGGTCGCGGACGGCGGAGCGGAGCCGCCGGGCCCGGCTCGGAGGCACCGGGGATGTCATGTGTCCCGCCCGTCGGTGGTGTCCTGCTGGTGGCGGATCCGGCCGTCGAGGATGGCGACCCGGCGGGAGGCCCGGGCGGCCACACCCGGGTCGTGGGTGATGACGATCACCGTGACGCCGTCGCCGTGCAGGTCGTCGATGAGGTCGAGCACAGTCCCGGCGGTGCCGGAGTCGAGGTTGCCGGTGGGTTCGTCGCACAGCAGCAGGTCCGGGGCGTTGACCAGGGCCCGGGCCACGGCGACGCGCTGGCGCTCACCGCCGGAGAGGGTGGTGGGCAGGGCGTCGAGGCGGTGGGCGAGCCCGACCCGCCGCAGGACGGCCTCGGCGACGCCCCGGCGCTCGCGGCGCTCGCGGCGGGTGCCGGTGACGTAGAGCTGGGCGAGGGCGACGTTCTCCACGGTGGTGCGGTGCGGGACGAGGTGGAAGGACTGGAAGACGAAACCGATCCGCCGGCCGCGCAGCGCGGTGCGCCCGGCCTCGTCCAGCTCCCGGAGGTCCGTTCCGCGGAAGCGGTAGGTGCCCGAGGTGGGGCGGTCCAGCAGGCCCAGGAGGTTCAGCAGCGTCGACTTGCCGGAGCCGGAGGGGCCGGTGACGGCCAGGTACTCGCCCTGCCGGACGGTCAGGTCGGTCGGGTGCAGGGCGTCGACCGGCGGGGGGCCCGGGAACGACCTGGCGAGCTGGACGAGCTCGATCACCGGATCCGCCGTGGGCGGTGGCGCGGTGCGGGTGAGGTCGACGGGGTCGACGGGCCGGGCGGCGGTGGTCCTCACTCGCCGATCACCACCTGGTCACCGGGCGCCAGGTGCCCGCCGTCGGTGGCGGTCACCTGGACCATGCCGTCGGCGGACGGCCCGGTGGTGACGTTCACCAGCTGCCGGCTGCCGTCCGGCCGCACCGTGGTGACGTGGGTGCGGGTGTCCGCTCCGGCGAAGACCGCCGCCTCGGGCACCGCCAGGACGGCCCCGGAGGTCGTCGCGGAGGTGATGGTGATCCGGACGTCCCGGCCCGCCCATGCCTTGTCCCAGGGCTCGGCCGGACTGATCGCCAGCGGCAGGTAGGCGGCTCCTCCGTTGACCGCCTGCGGTGGGGGGCCGGTGGGCTCGCCGCCCTTGGCCGCCGGCGGCGCGTCACCGGGCGCGATCAGCGCCCCCACCGATGCCACGGTGGCCTTCGCCTCCCGGCCCTGGGTCTCGGAGAGCACCTGCGCCGCCATCCCCGGCTTGACGAGGGCGGCGCGCGCCGGATCCAGCATTCCGACCAGCTGCATCTCGCCCCGCGCCAGGGTGATCACCGGCCCCTTGACCGGGTCGCCGACCTCCAGTGGCAGGGCGGCCACCCGGGTGGGCCGGGAGGGCAGGTAGACGCACTCCGAGGCGGGCAGCATCGGCCCGTCGACGCTCTCCGCCTGCCGCAGCACCTCCTCGGCCTGGGTGACCCGCTGGCGGAGCGCCGCGAGGTCCGGGCCGGGTGCCGCACCGCCTCCCGGCGCGGCGCTCCTCGTGGGACCGGTGGTCTTCGCGGGATCGGTTCCGCCGCCCGCGCCCGCGGTGGCGCCCGGGGACGGCGCGGAAGCCGTCGCGGCCGGGGGCGCCGGCTTCTGCGCCTCCTTCAACGCGGCCCGGGCCTGGTCCGCCTCCTGCCGGGCCGCCTTCACCGCGGCCGCGGTGGTCGCTCCCGTGACGGGGACCGGGTAGCCCATGGCCGTGTACAGCGCCGTGAGGGCCCGCTTGGTCCCCGGCCCGAACGTCCCGGGGGTGTCGGAGCCGACGTCGTGGCCCAGCCCGCCCAGGGCGGTCTGCAACTGTTCCACGTCGGCCCCGGACTCACCTGGCGTCAGATCGCGGTAGAACGGCAGGGGGCCCTCCAGGGCGAACACCGGGCGTCCCGAGTACTCCACCAGCGGGACACCGGCCTTGACCTCGTCGCCGGGCTCGGCCAGGAGGCGGGTGACGACCGCGTTCGCCCCGCCGGGGTTGCCGGCCGTCGCGGCGACCGACGTGGGCGTCACCGAGGTCTTCTTCCCCTCCGAGAACGTGCCGCGCAGCACCACGGTGCTGCGCAGGACCTGTGACGTGACCGGCGCGGTCACGGTGCTGGCCTGCGGCGGTCCGGAGTCGGCCGCCGCCTGCGCGGGGGACCGCACGAAGGACGAGCCGGCCACCGCGCCGACCGACACCAGCGCGGCGCCCAGGGCGGTCACCATGATGGCCCGCCTGCGTCGTACCAGCCGTCCCCCGGACGCCTGCGGCGGCTCGGACGGCTCTCCGGCTTGCTCCATGACGTTCACTTCGCTCGTTCCTGTCGCCGGCCATCCACGCATGCACGGAATGAGGGGTGAGGACGGGGACGTCCTCCCAGGACCTGCCCGGCCGGTCACCGGGCGGTGGCGGCCTTCACGGCCGCGTCGATCCGGTCGCGGAGCTCGGTGAGGGCGAGTTGGTTCTTCTCGATGAGCTCCCGCTGGATCCGGCTCTCGGTCTCGAACCAGATGCCGACCAGGTTCACCGTCTCCTTGCAGTCGACGTCCGCGAGGGCGACCGCGATCTCGGCCGAACTCACGGCCCCGGCGCCGCCACCGGGCGCGAGCTTGAAGGCGTTCTCGGGAAGGTCGACGGTGTAGCCCTTGCCCGCCATGCAGGAGGACCACTGGCCCAGTGCCTCCTGTACCCGGGGGTCCGCCTGGGAGGTCCCGAAGCTCTCGTTGTCGAGCCGGCCCGACAGGCTGACGTCCAGGATCCCTCCGGCCTTGTCCAGACCCTCCCGTTGGCAGCCCTCCCGGGGGATGGGGATGTTGTTGAAGGTCGGCGGGGCCTCCGCGGCGCCGGGCTTCAGCTCCACGTGGCCGCTGAAGACCGCGACCTGAGCGGCGCTCATCCTCGGGGCGGGCGGCGGGGTGTAGGACTCGCTCCCCAGGGTGTAGCCGAGCTTGGCCGCCGCCTCGCGGTCCGTGATGCCGTACCGGCGGACCATGTTGGTGTCGTCGTAGATGCTCGCGGGGTTGCCGTCGGGCGGGGGCGGATCGTAGGAGAGCCCGAAGCGCGCCATGCAGTCGTGGGTGAGGCGGCCGACCGCCCTGTCGATGGTCTGGCGCT
Organism: Kitasatospora sp. NPDC002551; assembly: GCF_040296005.1. Taxonomy (NCBI): domain Bacteria; kingdom Bacillati; phylum Actinomycetota; class Actinomycetes; order Kitasatosporales; family Streptomycetaceae; genus Kitasatospora; species Kitasatospora sp. NPDC002551. The sequence continues at coordinate 12,963 of NZ_JBEOWI010000095.1, forward strand.
GCGAGTAGTTCACCATGTAGGCGGACATCGGGAGCGCCATCCCCTTGGTCAGACCGCTCTGCGCGACAGCCGGCGGCGCCGCCGCGCCGTGGTCGCCCTTGGGCCCGGCCGGAGCAGAGTCGGAGCAGGCGCTGACGCCCAGGAGGGCACCGCCAGCGATCAAGGCCGCCACGACCGTTCTGGCGGAGGTCCGCAAGCGCGGGTGAAGCGGTTCACCGGTCATTGGATCGCTTTCTCGCGAAGGTGGTGTCGGTCGCCGTGCGGGGGCTGCGATGGTTCCGATCACGTGGCCGGACCGGTCCGGTACCGTCCGGTTCGCCCGGCCCGGTGCCGGGCCGGGCGAACCGTCGTCAGGCGCGCCAGGGTCGGAGCGTCACGGGCGCGTCACCCTGGCGGTCGGGCCGGAAGAGGGCCCGGGGTCCGCCTTCTCAGGCCCAGGCCTGCGAGGCGTTGTTGTTCTTGAGCGTCGAGTCGAGGTTGACGCCGTTGTTGCAGCCGTAGTCGCCCGCGATGTACTGGGCGTGGCCGCTGTAGTTGGAGTTGTAGTAGACCCGGTAGTTCGCGGCCGATGAGCAGGCGAGCACGGACGCCGCGTTGTTCTTCACCGCCTGGCCGTTACCGGCGTTGCCGGAGAAGATGTAGTGGACGTTGACCCCCGCCCCCGCATAGTTGGGCACATTGCCGAGGAACTTCGCACGAGCGCTGTCGGTGTAGCCGTTCCCGTCGACCGAGTTGTAGTGGACGTACAGGACGTTCGTGCCCGAGGCACAGTCGGGGTTCGGGTTGTCGAGGCAGTTGTCCGACACGAAGTAGTCCGCGGCACTGGCCTGACCCGCGACGGCCAGCGAGCCGGCCAGCGCGGTGGCGAGGGCGGCGGCGACCACCGCTCCCCGTGCGAAGACGTTCGACTTGATCTTCATGGCATTCCCTTTCGCGATCACTGGAAACGATTGGAGGCCGGCCCGCGGCCGGCCCTGGTCGCATCTTCGACTCCCCATTTCTCAGGGGAATCGATTTACCGCGGATCGGGCCGTGTTCAGGCCTTCCTTCGCGGCTTCCTCGGGAATTAGCCGCACCCAGGTGAGCGGGCGCGGTGAAATCCCCGTCCAGCACTTGCTCGGGAGCATCTATCAGTGGATCGGGGGTGTACGTCCTGCCGCCCACCCCTCGCTCGCCAGCCCCGGGCGAGCACGAGTACATGACACCACGATGAGGACAAGTCAAATCAGACATACGTTATATATTTTAATAACGTTTTGATATCGCTTGATCGTTGCAGCAGGGTTGTTTGTTTACAAATAGGATCACTATTTCCCGACATTTCATGCTTCCTGACTGACCGTCATAAGGCAGAAACCACCGCAAGGTTCGCCATCGACGCACATCCGACTGTGCGAAGCGGGTCCGCGGTCACTTCGCATGCTCTCTACCTGCGGGGACTTCCCTGAGCGCGTCCGCGGCGCCGTGAACAGCGCTCGCCGCCGAGCCGGGGCGGGGAGGCAGGGCTCGGGCAGGTCGGGGCAGTCATCGCAGACCGAGACACGGAGCACGGCGGACTGGAGGGAGACCAGGACGGGCGGCGCAGGGGAGCCCGCGTGCTGCCAGGCGTTGATGTACAGCTCGTGGAAGGCGGGTTCGGCGTCGTCGATGACGTCCGGCGGCCAGCCGGCGGCGAGGAGCATCGCGCGGAGTTCGGCGCGGACGATGGAGCAGTCGGGCGGGTTGCAGGCACGCATGAGGGAACCTCCGATGGGGTTGTGCCGTGGGGTTCGTCGTCGAGAGGTCGACGGATACGTCGCCGTGAGCCAGGCGAGGACGGGGCTGGTGGATGCCACGCGTGGCTGCTCCGCGGTGCGAAATGGGCAGCAGGCGCCTACTGCCCATGAAGACAGGCATTACTGACGATCCGTCGGATCGGCGTGACATTGATCAGCCCAGCATGGGAGAAATTTTTTCCCGAATGCGAGATGTTCCCTCCATCGTGTTAGCGGCCGCCCCTGGATGGACCGACTGATCGACTGCGCGGCAGACTTGGGATCGAACCCGCCCTGGAAGAAAGCCATGGCACCACGCACGAACCCCACACTCCGTCAGCGGCGACTCGGGGCAGAGCTGCGAAGAATGCGGGAGCAGGCCGGCTTCGCACGAACTGGCTCCGCCTCCTTCGCCCCCGGTCGTGCTCCGTACCGCCCCTGCCGCGTTCGCGGCCCTCCTCCACCGTGCCAAGGCCGGCGAGTTCGACCGCCTTGCCCAGTGGGGCGAGAGGGGCGCACGGCGCAGCCGGGACAACTGTGGGACGGGGGCTTCCAGTTCGGTTGCTTCGTGGCCGGTTGCTGACAGGGTGGGCGGCTTTCCCCATTCATGAGGGCCTGTCACAATCCGATGAGAGCGATGTGACATGTCACATGTGTTCCCGGTGTCCACCAGGAACACCCAACGAAGGAGGAACCCCATGAAGCGCATTGCCGCCGTTCTCGCCGGTACCGCCGCCCTGGCTGCACTGACCGGTGTCCAGACCGCCTCCGCCGGCACGGTGGGCACCACCGTGTGCGGAACCCCGGGTGCGCCGAACCTCGTCACCGTCAGGGCCTGTATCAACACCAACGGAAACCACGTGTACGCGTTCGGCCGCGTCACCACCGACCCGACCTGGCAGGACCAGCAGGTCTCGTTCCAGCTGAGCACCGCCGGCATCACCAGCCCGCCGTTCGCCACCGTCAACCCGACCGTTCTGATCCCGGTCGGCGGAGCCGAGGTCGGCGGCGTCACCGGCACCGTGCCCTGCGGCACCACGGTGACCGCCCAGTTCACCGTGACCCAGCCCGGCTGGTGGACGTCGACCTCGACCATCTCGACCGTCGTGAACTGCTGACCCGGCCCGACCTGCGCCAGGGCCGCCCCTCGCTCCATCGGGCGAGGGGCGGCCCTTCGCGGACGCGGCGCGGCGTGGGCCGGCGCCGAGCCCGTCGCCGTGATGACGGCGGGCGTGCCCCCGGGGTTCAGCCCCTGGACGCGCCCAGGAAGCGCAGCACGGCGAGCACCCGGCGGTGGTCCGCATCGGCCACCGGCAGGTCGAGTTTGGCGAAGATGTTGTTGATGTGCTTGGCCACCGCGCTCTCACTGACCGTCAGCGCCTCGGCGATGCCGGCGTTGGACCGGCCCTCGGCCATCAGGGCCAGCACCTCCCGCTCGCGCGGGGTCAGGACGGCCAGAGGGTCACCGCGGCGGAGCAGAAGCTGGGCGACGACCTGGGGGTCCAGCGCCGTTCCCCCCTCGGCCACCCGCCGTACCGCTGCCGCGAAGTCCTGGACATCGGCCACGCGTTGCTTGAGCAGGTAGCCCACTCCGCTCGTGTTGGTCGCCAACAGGTCGGCGGCGTACCGCTCCTCCACGTACTGCGAGAGCAGGACCACCGCCGTGCGCGGCCGGCCGCGGCGGATCACCGCGGCCGCCCGCACGCCCTCGTCGGTGAAGGTGGGCGGCATCCGGACGTCCACCAGAGCGAGTTCGGGCTGGTGCTCCTCGACGGCGGCCAACAGCGCTTCCGCATCGCCGACTTCCGCGACGACCTGGAAGCCGCCCATCTCCAGCACCTTGACCAGGCCGACCCGCAACAGCACCGAGTCCTCGGCGATCACCGCGCGCACGGCAGCTCCACCGTCACGGTCGTCGGTCCCCCGACGGGGCTGCTGAGCCGGAAGACGCCGTCGACGGAGCCCACCCGCTTGGCCAGCCCGGTCAACCCCGTACCACCGGAGGGGTCGGCGCCGCCCAGCCCGTCGTCGGTGACGTTCATCCGCAGGACCGTCCCGACCCGTCGGACCGTCACCTCGACCCGTGAGGCGCCGGCGTGCTTGGTCACGTTCGCCAGCGCCTCGGAGATCACGAAGTACGCAACCGACTCCACGGCGGGCGCCGCCCGTTCCGGCAGCTCGACCCGCAGGCGCACCGGCAGCGGAACTCGGGCGGCCAGTCCGGACAAGGCCGCGTCCAGGCCCCGGTCTTCGAGCACAGCCGGGTGCAGCCCGCGTACCAGGTCGCCGAGTTCGGCGATCGCCGCCTTCGCCTCCAGGTGCGCTTCTGCCAGCACCTCACGGGCCTCGCCCGGCAGGTCGGGGCGGGTGGCCATGGCCAGTCCCAGGTTGACCGCGAGCGAGACCAGCCGCTGCTGGGCGCCGTCGTGCAGGTCGCGCTCGATCCGGCGGCGCTCGGCATCGACCGCGTCGATCAGGTCGGTACGGCTGCCCGCCAGGTACGCGACCCGCTCCTGGAGCCGATCGGCCCGGCTGGGTCCGAGCAGCGCCGCGGCGGAGCGCGACTCCGCCCGGGCCACCACCCCGGCGAGCCGGGGCAGGAGGGACAGCAGAAACAGGCCGAGCACGGTGTAGCACGGCATCAGCGTCGCCCAGCCGAACCAGTCGCGCCGCACCCCGGCCGGCAGCGCCCACACCCAGCCGTACCCGGTGGCGCCCGCCAGACCCGCCACCGCCGCCACCAGCACCAACAGCTCCGAGAAGGCCGCCAGCGGGCCCAGCAACAGGTGGTACCCGACCTGGCGCCAGGGGCGCGGCGAGGAGAGCCACCGCAGGGCCGTGGCCGGCGACCACCGCTGCGGCACGGGCGCCGAGCGACGGATGTCCACCCCGAGCAGCGCCCGGTGCCGGTACCGCTGAACTGCCGTCAGCACCGGGGTACCGCTCAGGACCAGGGCGGCAGACACCGGGAGCACGAACGCCCAGTTCCCCGTCCTGGCAGTGGTCGCCGCGCCCCAGGCCCACACGGGCACCAGCGCCAGGTGCACCGGGACACCCGTGGCCAGGAAGGCGGTGTCCCGCCGCGCCCGCCGTGCCAGGCGCCCCAACCGGGGTGGAATCGTCATGGCTCGACGTTAGAGCACCTCGACACGGGCCTGCCATGGATCTTGTATCCGCATCCATGGTGAACCCAGTACCACCACGCCGGGGCCGGGCCTCCACCGGGAACGGACTCAGCGCCTCTCAGAGGGCGTTCGATAGGGGAATCCCCCCAACTGTCCGGCTTCCATTGGCGCGGCACGGACTCGGTTCCAGGATCTCGTAGCGGCCGGGCCCGCGT
>NZ_JBEOWI010000096.1:0-16565 GCF_040296005.1 Kitasatospora sp. NPDC002551
CGTCCTCGGCGGCCGCCGCCGGGCCGGGGGGGGTGGGGCGGGCAGCCGCGCCGTCTGGGGCGGGGGGGGGCGGGGCGGGGGCGGCGCGGTGCCCCCGTCTCCAGGACGACCGAGATCACGAAGCTGAGGTAGCCGTACCAGCCGATGAGGGTGACGGCGCCCAGGAACAGCTGGCCGGAGTCAGGGCTGGTGAGTGCGGCGGTGATCTCGTCGATGCCCGGGAGGTGGTCGGGCAGGACTCCGATGCCGAGCAGGACGGCGGGCACGCCGGCCAGGAGGGCGATCAGGGTCGCCAGGGCGAAGAGCGCGCGGACGAGCCGGGCTGCGATGCTGCGGTTTCTCATGATCGTCATCCCCGGTAGACGAGATTGGCGCTGCCGTGGCCGGTGACCGTGCCGCTGGCCCCTGCGAGGAACACGGCCCGGTACGAGCCCGTCACGTCCACTTCCAGGGACGCGCCGTCCTCGCTCACGCTCACCGTGCCGCTGACTCCCGCGCGGCTGAGGTAGGTACGCGCGGCGGCGACGGCCGCGTTGCGGTCGACGGTGATGCCGCCGCCGGAGATCGCCTTGCCCGCGTCGACGGCCTGCCCGCCGGCCCGTGCCGCCTCGTGGGCGACGCCCTCGGCGTGGGTGAGGGCTCGGAGCCTGCCGGCGCCGTCGTAGACCAGGGCGGCCACGAGGAAGAGCGCCACGACGGTGACGAGGACGAACAGGCTCATCGCGCCGCGGTCGCCGCGCAGGGCGCGACGGATCCGGGCGTCGAGAGGGGAGCGGGCGGGAGTCATGCGGTGGTCCTGTCAGCCGCGCTGGCGGTAGGAGTCGATCGACGAGGTAAAGCTGCTGGTCAGAGTCTTGGAGCCGGGCAAGCCCGGCAGTCCGATGTCGGAGAGCCGGACCGTGCATGTCACCGTGGCCGTGGTGGAGGCTGGCTCGCCGATCGCGGCGGAGAACCCGCCCGTGGAGATGGCCACGGACGTGGAGGTGCATTCCAGTCCCTGCTGACCCAGGATGCTGTGCGCCACCTGCGACCCCGCGGTGCTGGCCGAGCCGCCGTTGCGTTCCAGCGAGGCGGCGCGCGCGGCGTTGCGGGCGGCGGTGTCGACCGCGTTGCTGGCGGACCCGATCCGGCCGAACGCGACGACCAGCAGCAGCACCATGATGAGGACGGGAAACAGGACGACCGCCTCCAGCGACAGCGCGCCGCGGTCGTCCTTGAGCCTTCGGGCGATGGTCACCGGGCCTCCGTGATGCGCTCGGTGGCCGCGTCCGCGTGCTGGTCGATCTTGAGCTTGAGGCCGGGGATCATCGTGTCGACGTAGCCGGTGACCCGGATCCGCACCGTTGCCCCCTTGCTGCCGCTGACCGACAGGCCGGAGATGCTGCCGCCAGCCCGGGAAAGGAAGTCGCGGGCCTCGGCGGTACCGGTGCCGGCCGACGCGCCGCGGACGCGGGCCGACTCCACGCCCAGCTGGGCGGCCGACATCGCCACATCGCGGGCGTGCCACCACAGCCCGACGTGCACGACCAGCAGGATCGCCAGGAGCACGCCGGGGAAGACGATGAGCATCTCGAGGGACACGGCTCCGCGGTCCCGCGCGCCGCGCTCGGCGAGCGCGCGGGACCAACGGCCGACAGCCCTGCGGAGGCGTGTCACTTGATCTCTTTCGCCTTCTCGTTGACCTTGGTGAGGATGACGCCGGCGGCGATAGCGGCGACGACCACGAGGCCCGCCACGATCATCATCGTCTCGATGGATATGGCGCCGCGGTCGTCGCGAGCGTTGCGCAGCCGGTCGACCTGGGCCCCGAAGAAGGCCTTCAGGAATGCGAAGTTGGGGTCAGTTCCCATCGTGAATTTCCTTTTCTTGTAAGAGAGTTAGCTGGCCATGATCCGCGAGAGCGCGGGATAGCCGATGTAGACGGTCATGATCAGGACGAGCATCGCGACGGGCATGACCATCTTTTCGCTGGCCATGTTCGCCTGGGCTTTCGCGGAGGTGACCAGGGCGCCGGAGAGCGACTTGGCCTGCGCGCCGAGGGTGTCACCGACGGCCGCGCCCTCCTCGCCGGCGATCGCGATGATGTCGGCAGGTGCGCCGAGTTCGGGGACGTCGAGCTCGATGGACAGGCGCTTGAGGCCCTCCCAAGGGCTGATGCCTTCGAGCTCGGCGCGGGTGATGGTGTCGCGGATCTTCGCGAAGACCCACCCCTCGCCGACCTCGGCGGCCTTCTTCAGCGCCTGGGTGGGGGCCGCGTCCGCGGCACGCTCCAGCTGGACCAGACGCAGGTAGGCCTTGACCGCGTGCCGGAAGTCCTCCTTCGCCTCCACCGCCTGCTGCTTGAGCTGGAGGTCGGGCAGGAGCCAGAAGACGACCGCGAGGCCGAGGCCGGCGATCGCCGGAACCGCGAAGGGGAACGGGTAGCCGGCCAGGTTCGCCAAGCTCACCGCCAGGACGGGCAGCAGCAGTCCGTACAGAGCGAGGCCGATCTTGCGGCCCAGGTGGGCTGCGGGGGAGCGTCCCACCAGTTCCAGCTGCTGGCGGGGCAGGCGCAGGGTGCCTTCCCCGACGGTGCGCAGCAGGAGCGCGCCGGCCTTCTCCATGAGGGTGTTGGGCTGGCTGGTGCGGTTGCGGTCCAGGTTCTCCAGCCGGGTGGCGTCCATCCGGGACAGGACGTCGCCGAGGTCGGGCCGGCCGGGCAGGATGCCGCGCGCGGCGATCACCAGGCCCAGGCCGGCGACGGCGCCGCCGACGACGGCGTACGGGGAGAAGATCACGGTGCCTCCTCGGTGATCTGGCCGCCGGAACGGTCGGCCGGAGACAGGAACCGGGGCGCGGGCTCGAGGATCGCCATGCGACGCATCCAGATCTTGACCAGAACGAAGGCGACGGTGACGAAGGCGAGGACCAACTGCCCGGTGAGGGTGTTGTAGGGCTCGACGTAAGTGCCGGAGAACGCGGTGATACCGAAGATCGCCAAGCAGAAGATCGTCACCCAGCGGTCGTTGGTGCGGGGCTTCTGCCGGTCGGCTTCGACTTCACGGCGCGCGAGGACTTCGTGCTGAAGAGCGTCGGCGAGCTCGCGCATGGCCTTGCTCAGGCCGCTGCCCCGGTCCTCGACGTGCAGGATCAGCAGGGCGGCGACCTCGTCGACCATCGAGTCGTTGAGGTCGTCGGCGAAGGCCCGGTAGGCGTCCTGAGGAACCCAACCGGCCTGCTGCCGCGAGACGAGGAGCTGTACCTCCTCGCGGATCGCCTTCGGGACGGTCTCCAGACTGCGCTGGATGGTGGCCTCCAGGCTCACGCCGACTGTGTGGATGTCGGACATGCGCCGCACCCACTCCTCGATCGCTTCGAGCTTGTCGATCTGCGACTTGCCGCTGCCGGAGGTGTTCAACAGCCACGGCAGACCGAGCACAACAGCGACGGTGATGAGCCCGCCGGTCAGCCAGCTGGTGAACAGCCACACGCCCAGGCCCGCCACAACGGCGCCGGCCATCCGGGCCTGGCCGCGCGCCCACCAGGAGGTGGGCGTGCGGGCGTCCTTGACGAAAAGGGCGCGAACCTTGCGCTCCAGGCGGCTGCGGCGGCGCACCGTGGCCGACGGGGCCCAGCCGACGCCCCCGGCCACGGCCAGGACGAGACCGCCGACGGCGGCGAGACCGCCGAACGCGGCGAGCAGGGAACTGAGGGTGAGCGTCACAGCGGCACCACCGTCTCCAGCGGCGCGCCCCAGCTTCCCCAAGGCCGCTGCAGGACGCTGCGGTCCAGCCCGGCCCGCACCAGGTCATCCAGGCAGGCCTGGGAGATGTTGCCGTGCGGCACGGCCCGCGGCTCGCGTCGTCCGTCCTGCTCGCGCGGGGCGAAGACCATCTGGTGGCTCGGGCGGCCGCCCTCACCGATGCCGGTGATCTCCATGACGTGGGACACGAAGCGGTGCTTGCGTCCGTGCCGGCCGTCAGGTCCGACGAGTTCGGTCTCGTCGACCAAGCGCACGTACACGACGAGGTCCACGGCCTGGGCGATGAGCCGGTAGGCCAGGGCCTCGGTCATGCCGATGCCGGCCTCCAGACACAGGGTGGCCAGACGCTCGATCGACAGCTGCGGGCTGCGGGCGTGGAGCGTGGCCATCGACCCGCCCTCGCCCTCGTTCATCGCGTGCAGCATCGGCACGACTTCCTTGGAGCGGACCTCGCCGACGATCACGCGCCGCAGCGACATACGCAGCAGCTGCGGGAACAGGTCGGACAGGGTCAGCTCGCCCTGGAGCTTGCCGTCCGGACCGCGCTCGCCGTTGGACTCGCGTCCTTCGTAGGCGACGACTTCCGGGCCATCAGGGTCCTCGTGGAGGTAGAGCTCGTACTCCGACTCCAGGGTGCCCACACGCTCCTTGCTCGGGATCTCCCGGGCCATGGCCCGCAGCAGAGACGTTTTTCCAACACCCTGCGATCCGACCACGATGATGTTCTTACGCCCCCTGACCGCAGCCTTCAGGAAGTGCGCGAGCGAGGCGTCGATCGTGCCCCAGCGCACCAGGTCGTCCAGGCCCTGGCCGCGGGTACGGTGGCGGCGGATGACGATGCTCGGCCGCGGCGTGACGTACGCCGAGGCCGCCAGACGGGAGCCGTCGGCCAGCCGGAGGTTCAGGTTCGGCGTGGCGGGCGTCAACGCTCGCTCGCCCTGTCCTTGCATCCGGGCAAGGTGGTTAATGAGGCTGATCAGATCCCGGTCGCTCTTCGCGATCGGATCCCATGTCCGCGTCGGACGGTCGGCGTAGTCCACGCGGACCTTGTCGCCGTAGATGATGATGTTCTCGACGTGCGCGTCGTCCAGCAGCGGCTGAAGACGGCCGGCGCGAAACAGCTCGTCGAACACGGCCTCGCGGACAGCGCGCTCCTGCTGGGGCGTCAGGTCCTGGCCGCTGGCCGCGTACTTCGTCGCCCACTCCGAGACGACCTGCACGATGATCGACTGACCGCGCTGCCGACGGTCCTCCTCGCTCATGGAGGCATCGGCGCCCGCAGCCTCGCCGATCTTCATACTGGCGCGGGAACGCAGCTCAGCCAGCACCTCGTGACCGACCGGCAGCGTGGCCGGGGCCGAGGTGTCGTGAACAGGGACGACGCTCTTGGGCAGGCTGGCCGGGGACACCTGGGCGGGAACCGGTCGGAGGACCGGCGCACCCTGTGCGGGCTGCTCGCCGAGGGCCTGGGCGAAGAGGGCGTCGAGGCTGGCCGGGGACTCCGGCCTGGTGTCGGTCATGATGCCCTCCCGGCAACCGTCGGCAGCGCGGCCGGATGCAGCTGGACGCGCCGCCGGGTCACCAGCTCGTTGATCGTTTGGTGGGCTGTCCGGGCAGAGCGCAACAGCGACTTCGGCAGCTTCTTGTAGGCCCCGTGGGTGAGAACGTCGGCGCTGTCGGCGTCCCACGCGAGCATGCCGACCACGGGGGCCTGCAGATACTGCTGGACCTGGCTGGAATTGAAGGAGCCCTCCTCGATCAGCAGCAGGCCGAGCGCGTCGGAGCCCGTTCCGTGATGCGCCAGTTCCTCCCGCAGGACCCGCATGGCCGGCGCCGCCGCCGCGATGGAGGCCTGCGTGGTGCGCACCACCATGAGCACGGCGTCGGCGCGGTGGAGCAGCGGCGTCGGGTAGCGGGTCGTGGACAGCCGGGTCTCGGACTCGGTCAGGATGCGGCCGGCGTCGATGATCACGTCGTGGCCGGTCTGGTCCATCACGCCGAGCAGCCGGGAGATCGGCTCCCAGGTGCGGCTGAGCGAGGCGGCCTGGGTGGGGTCGGTCAGGCCCGGCAGGAGCAGGCGCTGGCCGGTGTTGTCGCGGTCCAGGCTCACGAAGTGCTGGCTGAACTCGCGGGCGAGCGTGCCCTGCCGGTCCGCGGCCGCCAGACGGTGCAGACCGGTGGAGGCGTTGCCTTCTCCGCCGAGGTAGCCAGCCCGGATCGTGCCGCCGGCCGGGTCGGCCTCCACCAGCAGGGAGGGCTTCGGCGAGGACAGGGCGAGGGCGAGCGCGGAGCAGGTGACACCGGAGGACTTGCCGGAGACCAGCGCGATGACCGACATCAGCTGGCCGCCTTCAGCACGATGGTCACCGCGCCCCGGGCAGTCCAGGTGGCCAGCGACGGGCTGTCCGTCCCGGTGACGGCCACGTCCACGACGACCGCCCCGTTCGCGTCGGGGGAGGACAGGCCGACGACGACGGCGCTGATGCTGTCGGGGGCCTTCTGCGTACCACCTGACTTCGCCGCGTCGGCGTTGTCCTGCGGGGTGTAAACGAGGGTGACCGCGTCGCCGGTGCGCAGTCGCTGCGCCGGGAGCTGCCCGGGCTTGGCCAGGATGCCCACGGTGTCGCGGCCCTTGGCAACCGGTGTGCCCTCATGTACGGACGCGTCGGTGATGAGGCTTCCCTTGGGCAGGTCGGCGGCCGCGGTCTTGCCGACGATGTCGCTGCTGCGGCTGACCGGCACCGGCGCGAGCGCGGCGTCGGGTGCGATCTGTGCCACGACCAGGTCGGTCTTCTTGACGGTCTCGCCGGCCTTGACGTCGTGGGCGAGCGCGATCACCGGCACGCGGTTGCCGGCTTCGTCGACCTGCCATACGGCGAGGAGCGCGCCGACGGCGGCCAGGGCCAGTCCGGCGCCGACTACTACGGGCCGGCGACGGCGCCGAGGCGCGTCCTGGGTGATCGGCACGGGACCCGCAGGGGGCGTAGCCGTTGAGTCGGTTCCCTTGGGCTTTCGCGGTGAGAGGGTCGTCGCCATCGTCTCGTGGTTCCTCGTGCTAGTTGACGACCTGGAGCTCGCCGATGCGGGCCGTGGTCGCAGAGTTGCGGGTGGTGTCCGGGAGCGTGCCGGTCTCGCCGTTGGTGGCGGTCCAGTCCACGGCCCAGGTGCTGGTGGCCGTGACGGTGTACTCGCCGACCTTGGTGTAGCGGTGACCGCAGTCCGGGGAGTCGGTGTCGCCGAAGCTCTTCTCGTACGGCGTCCCGGGCTTGGTGCAGGTCACCGTGGTGCCGTCGCCCATTGCCCAGGCGATGCTCTTCACCTTGGCCGTCACCGTGACCGACAGGCCGCCGGCGGAGACCGTCATGGTCTGCGGACCCCACGTCTGCGGGGACTGCGCGGTCCACAGCCACACCGGAAGGCCGACCAGGCCCTTCGCGCCGGCCGGAGGCGCGGAGCCGATCTTCGCTCCGTCCAGCCGCATCCGCTCGAACGCCTGCTGGGCGAGTTCGGCGGCTGACGGTCCGGTGTCGAGTGGGTTGGTCTCGTGCCACTGCACGAAGCCGCCGTTCTGCCCGTTGGGCAGCCCGTGCGTCTGGGACAGGCAGGCGTAGTAGTAGATCGCGCCCGTGGTGTGCCCCTGCCACACCGGATCCGACTTGGGCGGCTGAGGGTTGGCCAACCCGATGTAGCACATCTTGGACTCGTCGAGCGTTCCGATGCCGTCGATGTGGCACGGCCACTGGCCGTAGCTGGTGGCACCGGTCGCGCACGTCTTCTTCGACGAGCCGCCTCCGCCTCCGCCGCCGCCGCCGCCTCCACCGCCACCGGTGCCCGGCTTCCCGTTGCCGCCGGGTATCTCGACACCGCCGCAGACCCAGTCGTTGTCGCAGTGACCGACGTCCGTGCCGCCCCCGCCTCCGCCGTCGGCACTGGCGGGCGTCGCCAGCACCAGCAGGCTCAGGAGCGCCACGAGAGCAGTGAGGAGCGCCGCAGCGCGTCGTCTCAGCACGTGCGGTCCTGACGAGTCAGCTCGACGATCTTCCACTCGTCGCCGACGGTGCGTGCCGAGGCGCTGACGACGAAGCGCGTCAGGCGGTTCTTCGGCAGCTCCAGCTCCTTGCCAGTCTTGGCGTCCACGAGCGTCCACTTGGACACGTCCACGCAGTCGGTGATGGTGGCCTTCTTAGGCGACTCGTCGAGGCTGACCGCGGTGACGTCGGGCTTGATCTGCGGGGCGCCGCGCATCGCGCTGCCCTTGATCTTCATGTTCGCCACGTCCGCGAGGACCTTGGAGTAGGCCTGATCGAAGCTGTACTTCTCCAGGCCGGTGTCGCGGACGTCGACCTTCTCGAACGCCTTGGCCTGAGCATCCCAGTAGCTTCGGTAGCTCTGCTCGACCGCCTTCTTCGCCTCGGCCTGCGGATCCGCCGTGGGGGACTGAGACGGGCTCGAGGTGGCCGCCGGCTTCGCCGGCGTCCCCTCGCTGCAGGCGGTCAGCACAGAGGCCGTGGCGGTGACCATCGCGACGGCCAGGCCAGCAGTACGTATTCGAGTCCTGGTGGTGAATGTCACTGGCATATCCCCGTGTGTGAGTCGCGGTCAGTCGATGGATGGCATGGGTGCCCGGGGCCCTTCGGGGCTCGGGAAGGTAAGACGGTGAGGGCTGGGGAGGCTACGTGGCGGCGCTGCCGAACGGCCCCCGAATTTCTGCAGGCAGCACCCGTAATGGATGCCAAAGGCAGCGGCCGTGGCGCTCCGCATTGGAGCGGGTGATCAAATGGATAAGGAGCCTAGATTGCCTGCTGCGAAGGCGTCACATGCTTTTAGCGACGGCCGTGCGGCCGTCGGCTGCCGGTGGCGGCGTCCAACGAGCGCAACAACTGCTCGACCGTGACCTTCAGCAGCTCGGCGGCCAGCCGGAACTTGGACTCGTCGAGCGAGGAAAGGCCCCGCTCGATCCGCGACCACCGGGCCTGGGCGATGCCCAACCGATGCGCCAGCGCGCGCTGGCTCCAGCCGGCCAACAGCCGCAATCTCTGCACATCGTCCGGCCTGCTGGTCGACAAGAGCGCATCCAGCGGCACTCTCAGGCTGTCGGCGAGGGCCTGGGCCGTCAGCAACTGGGGCTTTCGTCGGCCCTGTTCGTACAGGCAGATGTGAGTGCCGGCCACCCGCGCGCCGCGCGTGCGGGCCATGGCCGCCAGGTCGTCCTGCGACAGAGAGGCCGTGGTGCGCAGTCGGCGCAGGGCGGCGGCGCTGAAGGCTGATACTCCGCGGTTCGCCACCTGGCTCCGTCTCGACGGGGACTTCGCGGTGCTCCTCGCCGGGCGGGCTGGTCTCGCCCCTGCGGGACGCCGTCAGCGAGAGGGCGGGCGCGTACTGCCCGGCCGCCAAGTACGTCCGCACCTCTTCGGATTGGCTTGCGCCCCGAATCTGATAGGGAGTCAGCATTCCATTGAAATGCACACGACCCCCCTCCCCGCGACCGCACGTACGTGTGCGGATAGTGCTCGCCCCGTGACTGAATCTGACCGGTAACTTATACGAATCTTGCACGGCCTTTTCCGGCCGTCAAGATCTATTCTGGCGATGATCTTGCACTTTGCGGCTTATGCCCGATCTGTCCTGGCGTGGCGCTGACCTGGCCATCTGGTCGGCGGCGGTCGGTGGAGCACCCGTCGGCCCCGTACTTTCGGCCATGCCGAAGGGCCCACCCGGTTGCCGGTCAAGACACGGAGCGCCGCCCAGGCGTCCCGTGCCGCCTGTGTCGGAGATCACGACTCCTCTTCCGGGCCCGGGGGCTCCCCGGCGGACTTCGAGCGCGAGCTCAGCCGGCCCGGAAGGGCGACACGGCCGAGCGCGAGCAGCGCCAGGAAGCCGACGAACAGGCGGTAGAGCGTGACCAGTCCGGACACCAGGCCGCCCAGGAGGGCGAGCAGCAACACCGGTCGGCCCCAGGGGCTCGGGAGGTAGGGAGCCGTCACCACCGTCCCCAGCAGGCTGACCGTCAACACCGCCCACACCACGCCCCGGCCGAACGATGCCGCGGCCAGGCGTGCCCGCTCGGCCGTCAGCGGGTCCCGCGCACCCTCGCGCGTGGCCTGGGGCGCGGCCCACCGCTCACCGGCCCTCATGGCGCTCCTCCTCGGTCTGAGCTGTCGTGTCGGCCGTGCGTGCGACGGCGTGCTGGGCGTCCCGCAGGCCGGCGGCCAGCTCGTCCAGCCCGGCGGAGAGTTCGTCGAGGAGCTGCGCCGGTACGGCGTCCTCGACGAGCCGCGACCGACGGCTGCCGAGGTAGGCACCCGGTGCCTCGGCTCCTCGGTCTGATTCGTCGAGGTCCGCCAGCCGGTGCTCCAGGCGCTCCTGCTCGCCCAGGGCTGCGGCTGCCGCCATGCCCAACCGCCCGTAGGCGGCCTCATACTCCTGGACGACGTCGAGACCGGCTCCGTCCTCGCCGGCGGCCAGCACCAGGCCGGCGGCGTCCCACAGGAACCGGTGTCCGGCCTCGGCCGCGCGTCGAAGCTCGGCCACTCCTGACGCCGTTGCCGCCGCGGCCACCTCCTGCTGCAGGGCCAGGAGTCGGTGGATGCGCCCCGCCCACGGGGCGGTGGCATCCACGACCCGCACGTGGCGACGGGTGACGATCGCGGCAAGGCCCGGCCCGCCCCACGCCAGCGCGACGCCGGCCGCCACGGCCGCGGTCAGGGCTGCTCCCGCGGACAGGTGCTCACCCCACGCCGGGGTCAGCAGCAGGACCGCGGCCACGACCACGGCCAGGCGCCCCACGCTCACCGCGGCCGGCAGCTCGGCGCCGCCGATCCTCCGCAGGAACGGTGCCGGCTGCCGCCCCCACACCGTGCGGACGAGAAGCGACTTCCACCGCGCCTGCACGGCGGGGGCGAGCACCCCGACCTCCGCGGGGAAGGCGTCCTCGAACCTCGCCTCCGAATCCAGCGGGTACCCCCACCGGACCCAGCCCCACTCCGTGCGCTCCACCGGCCGCACCGCGCCGACGGCGGACTCGAAGGCCGCGGCGCCGGCGCGGCTCTCGCCCGACGCGGCGAGGTGGTACTGCAGGGCGTGAACCGTTTCGCGGTGCCAGCGGTCCACGTCCCCGCCGTAGGGGAGCGGCCTGAGCGGGTCCCCGAACTCGCCTATCACTTGGACGCCCCCTCACCCGGCAGTGCCGGCCCGGGGCAGCTGTCCAGCACGCGGCGCAGCGCCTCCTTCTCCGGCGGGGTCACCCAGAGCTTGTACTTCACCTTCACCGCGATCTGGCGCTGCGCGTAGCCGCAGCGGATCGGCTTGTTCGGCGGAAGCCAGGTGGCCGCATCTCCGTCCCCCTTCGCCCCGTTCGTCGGGCCGTCGACCGCCACCAGGTTGAGCGGGTCGCGCGCGAGGCTGAGCCGCTCGGCCGCACTCAGCTGCTGCGCGCCGGTCTGCCAGCTGAGGCTCAGGGGAACGACGTGGTCGATCTGCACGGCCAACGACGTCTTGACGCCGCGGGTGAAGGAGATCGTGCGCGCGGTGTACGGGTCGTGGAGCACCCCGGAAACGACGGTGCACGGCCCCTTTCGCACGACGTCGGTCAGATCGCGGGCGAGGATGTCGTCGCGGGTCGAGCAGCCGGCATGGCTTCCCGGCGCGGTGCTGTCGCCGCTCCAGGCCGGACCGAACTGGTCGCGGCTGTATCCGGTTTGAGGAGCTCTCCCCTTCACCGGGAGTCGGTCGAGCTCCTGGAGAGCGGCGGTGGCCGACCTCGTGGGCCCGGCCGCGGCCTCGGGGGCCGACTTCGCGATGTCGAAGGGGGTGCAGGCGGCGAGCGTGGCCGCCGAAGCGAGGGCGGCGCCGATGGCCGCGGCGCGAAGAGGGTGGGGCATGGAGTGGTGCTCCTGACTGGTCGGAGGTGCGCGTCATCCCATAGAGGTGCCGCGCGGGGTATCCGTGTGACCACTCCCGCCCCACCGGTGTCGAGAAGTTCGGCGCGCCCCGCTCCTGGGCCGCGCCTCGCCGTCAGCCGAGCGTGCCGCTGAAGGTGATCCGGTCGCCTCGGTCGAGGGCCTCGACCGTGACCGGGCCGGGGACGGCGGAGGAGGGGAGGGTGAACCGCACGGTGACGGTGGCCGAGCGCGAGGGCGCGATCGGGGCGTCGGGGTAGTTCAGGCTCGGGGTGACGGTCGCTGCGTCGGTCAGGCCGGCGCCGGTCATCACCCGCAGGGTGATCCCCAGACCCGGGCGCGGCCCGGAATCGTCGTTGGTGACGGTGAGGTCGGCCGTTGCCGTCCGCTTGCCGCCGACATCCGGCCCGAGCGTGATCGGGGAGATCCGCAGTCCTGCCGGCGACCAGGCCCCGAAGGGGAGAAGAGGGCCAGCCGATGCCGACGTCGTGCCGGTGGGTTCGGGAGAGCCGGACGCCGAGGTGGCGTTCCCGGGAAGGGTGCCCTCGAAGAAGAGGTCGTCCGCCTCCGCCATCCCCTCTTGGGTGGCCTCGGCGGTGACGGTGACCCGCTGGCCCAGGCCCTGCGGGGGAACGGCCACCCCTATCTCGGCGGTGAAGGTGGCGCCCGGCGCGACCTTCGTCGCAGCGTCGTGCGCGGGGAGCCCGGAGAGGGTCTGGTCCTTGACCGGGACGGCCTGGCGCCCCAGCGGGCCGTAGCGCACGGTGAGCGCGGTGTCCGGCAGCAGGGCGATCCGGTCGCTGGTGTTGGTGAACTTCGCCGTGGTGCGAAGGACGGCCCAGCCGGCCGGCACCTCGCTGGAGGAGGAGTTGGCTTCCTGGAACGGGGCCAACGCCAGGGTCCAGCCCTGCGCTGCGACGGGGACGGCCTGCCCCAGCTCGGTAATCCCGGACGGCAGCCCGGCCGGCGTGGCGCCGAGGGTGGCCGACGCGGACGCCGGGCCGGGAGCAGACGGCCCCGACGTGGACCCGGCGCACCCCGCCGACAGCGCCGCGACGGCCATCACGACTACGGCGGCCCATCCCCGTGTGCTGCGCATGATTCTTCCCCTCGGTCATGGAGCGCGATCGCGCTCCTGAACGGGGATCATGCCAAAACAGCCGGCGGTCGAACCTCAGCGATGCCGGTCGGCGGGCGCACCGGACAGCACAAGCCCACGACGTGCGCCCGTTGCTCCGTGTGTTGCCTCGGGTTCGCGGGGTCCGGGCCCGGCGGGCTGTCCGGTGCCCTCGTGGACCCGGGCGACGGCAACCAGCCCCTCGCGGAAGACCCGCTGGTTCCTGGAATGGAGGGCTTCCGCCTCGACCAGGCGACCGAACAGGAGGTCGGCGCTGATCAGGCCCAGACGGTACGACTCGTCGGCGTACTCCACTGCCGCATCGGCTGCGGCACGGGACAGCTCGGCCGCGCGGTACGCCCACGCCTCGACGGCCTCCCCGTCGTCGGTGTCCGGGAGACGGGCTACGTGTTCGGCGAACGCCTGGGCAGCGGCGAACGCCAGGGAGAACGGCTTGAGGGTCACGCCTGCGCCTCCGTTCCGGGGTACTCGCTGCTGAGCGCGGCGGTGCGTCGGCGGTGTTGCTCGGCGGTGATGAGCCCGGCCTCAAGCTGCGCGTCGAACAGGGTGCGCGCGGCGGTCTGTGCCTCTGCGCGGGCACGTTCGATCGTGGCCGGGTCGCCGCCGAGGAGGGCCAGACGGAAGTCGGCCACCCGGGCGCTGTGTTGCCGAGCCCGCTCGCGCACGGTCTCGCGGTCAATGGTGTTCATGTGCGGTGTTCCTTGCAGGGGTTGGAGGGGTTGGCCGTCTGGCCGTAGCGCGTGGCCGGTTCAGACCTGGCGCAGCGCGGGGTACGAGCCGCCGAGAGGCCTGCTGTAGCCGGCGGGGACGAGGTAGGCGACGTAGCAGCACACGGCGGCGCCGCAGTGGAAGGTGACGTGCAGGCCGTAGGGGACCGCGCCGTTCGCCGCGCTGAGCGGCTCGACCCGGCGGATGAAGGGGTCCTGGCGCGCGGTCAGCACCCCGATCAGGTGCCGCTCGACGGCGGTGAGCGGCGTCTTGCCGACGGCCGGCAGCGCGGAGGCGCGCTGCCTCGGCGGTGGGGCTCCCTGCGGTTCGGCGCGCCCGTCCGGAGGGCGGGCGGACACGATCTGGAGGTAGACCTCGGCGCCGGTGGGGAGGGTCAGCCGCAGTCCGTACCGGCTGTGGGTGCAGCCGGTCTCGGCGAAGGTGGCGACCTGTCCCTGGTTCGTCGTGTTCTCGTCGAGGCAGGTGCGCAGGAGCGACTCGAACTCGGCGGCATACCAGGGCTGGAGAAGGGCCGGGGCCGGGCCGCTCATCGCTCGGTCCGCCGTCCGGCGCACACCGCGTGGTGGTCGGTGACCATTCCGACCAGCGTGGGCAGCACGTCGCCGGACTCTGCGTCGCACAGGTGCTGTCCGCATCCGGTGTGGATCAGTTCGAGGTCGTGCTTGGCGGGGTCGCCGGAGTCGAGCAGCGGGTAGTCGTCCCAGGCGATCGCCGGGGGCAACACGTGTTCGGCCGGGGTGGTCGCCGCCGGGCCGGCGAGGGGCTCGGGGCTCATCGGCGGCTCTTCTCGTACGGCTCCAGCGCGGCGAGCACGGTGACACCGAGGACCTGGTCCCCGGCGCCGGCCAGCCAGTCCTGCACCGAGGTTCCTGCGGGAACCCCGGAGAGCTGCTTGGCGAGGCCCGCGACGCCGACGTGGGGCACCCCGTCAGCGGTGCAGTCGATCTCGTAGGTGCCGACTCCGGGCACGTGGGCGACGAGGTGGCCGTCCGCGCCGTTCCAGTGGGGGTCCTGCCAGAGCTTGAAGACGGCGGTGGGGGCCTGCGCCTGGAGGGCTGCCGCGAGACGGTGTGAACTGCCGAGCGGCATCTCGTGGGCGCCGTAGCACGAGCCGAGCGTCAGTGAGATGGGTTCCGGCTCTTCGGTGTCTCCCCAGTCGAGGCCCAGCTGTTCGTCGGCGATGACCCGGAGCACGGCGTCCTGCTCGTCCTCGTGGACGGCGTAGACGTAGAGCTGGAACGGTGAGCGGTCGGACATGATGCTCTCCTGTCGTGTGAGTGGGTGGTGGGGTCCGTGGCCGGGGCGGTGCCGGTTCAGCGCCGCCCCGGGGGTGGTTCAGGCCGCGAGAACGGTGTCCGGGCGCTGGCGCTTCTTCAGCCCCCGCGACCGGAGCGGGTCGTGGCGCTGCTCGTCCACGGGGACCACGGTGGTGATCGGGTCGGCGTCCTCGGGCAGGAGGTCCAGGCGGACCCAGTAGGGCATCACCCAGCGGGTGGTCTCGCCCTGGCGTGCCTTGCCGATCCGGAACCGGCGGAAGTGGCCGCACCGCTGGTGGGGTGCCTGCTGGACACCGGAGGGGATGCCGTCGCCGTCCAGCACGCGGCCCGTCGCCCGGCGGGCCGCGTGCAAGGCAGGGCCGACGCGCCAGCCGATCTCGACGAAGAACGGGTCACGGTTCTTGTGGACTGCTCGGCGCTTCTTCTTCGACGGCTTGACGACGGGCGGCTCGGCCAGGTCCCGGTTGTCGCAGCAGAGGTAGATCAGGACGCTCAGGGCGGGGCGCAGCAGCTCCTCGAACAGGGCGTACGCGGCGGCCTTGTCGTGGGTCCGGCTCCAGTGGGCCTCGGCCCTCGCGGCGGCGAAGTCCACGGCCTGGGCCACGGTGAACTTCTCCATCCCGGTGGGGATGTTCATCCGTATGTAGGTCTGGCCGCGCACCTCCCAGCTCTCCTCGTCGAGGAGGTCGATCACGAAGAGCAGGCCGAGTCCTTCGATCTCCTCGTCGGTGTAGGTCTGCTGCTCGGGGGCCTGGTTGAAGCCGAAGAGGTAGAAGCCGCGGACCAGGCCGTGCGACTCCTTGTAACGGACTGGCCAGGGCTCGGGCAGGACGACGAGCGGGTTGATGTGCGGGAGCTGGCTGAAGATGTTGCCGGGCAGTGTTTCGGAGGTCGAGCGGTACAGCTCGGCGGCCAGGTGCTGGTTGAGGTCGTAGGTCACCCGGCCCCGCCGGGCCCACATGCGGAAGATTCCCACGTGGCTGGCGACGTCGATCAGGTCGGCCTGCTCGGCGAGCGTCAGGCCGGGCGGCGCGGTGTGCCCGAGGGTGACCGGCCGCCCGGTGGAGAGCTGGTCGAGCTTGGGGGCGAGCCACAGGTGGGTGCCGCGCAGAGCGCTCTCACGTTCGGTCAGCTCTTCGACGAAGACCTCGCTGATGTCGCGGCTCCTGAGCGAGCGGGAGTGTCGGCGGTTCATCTTGGCCATCCCTGTGGTTACGGGCCCTACGGGCCGGGGCGTCCTGGTAGACCGCTGGAAGGCGGTCCACCAGGGGAGGACCGGTGCGGAGTGGCCAGTGGGCTTCGCCGGGCAGATGGCCCGTTCGCACCGAGGATGGCCTAACCATAACGCACATTCGTAGAATTAAGCAATCATGGTGTGGCGGGGATGGGCACCAGGAAGAACTCCTGGCCGCCCTCGACTGCCACGCGGATCGGCCGGTCCGGCAGCGCGCCGAACACCGCCTCCGTCACGGCCTCCGGCGCACTGTCGCCGCTCAGTGCCGGCCCGAGGGCGGAGCGGATGGCCGCCAGGGTGTCCGCCGACAGGGGCGCCTTCAGCGGCGCGGCCTTGGCCTCCGCCGCACAGGCCGCCAGCTCCTCGTCGTCGGCGCTCGCGTCCAGGCCGTGGCGGCGGGCGATGGCGGCCACCGTCGTGGCGAGCGCCGCGCGGTTGTGCCAGCGGCACAACTCGCCGGGGGTTCCCACTGGGTGCAGGTGTCGGGCGGTGCCGATCGAGGTCTTCTCGACGGCGATGTTCGCGCTCGCTGGTCGGCACCTCCCTT
>NZ_JBEOWI010000097.1:0-16327 GCF_040296005.1 Kitasatospora sp. NPDC002551
GGTCAGCCTGCCCGGACTGGCCGCCTCGGCGGCGGCGATGCTCGTCTCCTCGCTGGGCTACGTGCTGGCCGGCCGCTGGCGGGACGGCCCCGACGCGACCGCCCGGCCCGCGGCCAGGCCCGGGGCCCGGAGGGTTCCGCCGTCCGAGAGGTAGCCGGTCCGGCCGTCGAGCAGGACGCCGTCGGCGTCGTCGACGGCCGGGTCGACCCCCTTGTCCGGGTCGAGGACGGACGGCTAGGCGCGCAGCCTCAGGGGCGTCAGGTGCTCGGGGCGGATCAGCCGGGTGCCCGGTGACAGGGCGCGGACCTGGGAGACGAGGCCGTCCAGGTCCATCGTCCGGTCCTGGACGGCCGGGTTCGTCAGCGGCGACTCGAAGTCGTCCCAGTGCACGGGGATCACCGTTCGCGGGGAGTCGAGGGCCTTGAGGAGCCGCGGAACGTAGCGGTGGACGGCCCGGGCGGTGCTCTCCACGGAGATCATCGCGATGTCGGGCTCCAGACCGGCGAAGTTGCGCTCGACCAAGTCGCTCGCCCCGGTCAGGAGGGCCGACGGGCCGTCACCGAGCCGGACCTGGAAGGCCAGGGTGTCGCCTTCGGGGAGGTCGCCGATCGTCCTGGGCGCCTTGGCCGGCGGCGCGTTCAGCGTGCCGGGGACCCAGTAGCGGTGCTTGGCGTTGCGGCTGTGCAGACTGGCCACCACCTCGACGACGAACCCGCCGAAGTCGAGCACCTCGCCGCCCTTGACCACGATCAGCCGCGCGGGGTCCACGCCCATCGCCTGCAGCAGGTGGCAGGTGGTGGCGGTCCCCACGACGGGGATGCCCCGGCTCCTGGCGATGTGGGGGACGTCGTTGACGTGGTCCCAGTGGCTGTGGCTGACCAGGACGATGTCCGGCGTGCCGATGTGCCGGTCGACCAGGTCGGTGGCGATGGTGAGCCGGGTCTTCGGGTCGAAACCGTTGGTCGGGAAGCGCGTGATGTACGGGTCGAACAGGACGGTCTTCCCGTTGCCCTCGATCCGCCAACCGCTGTTGCCGAGCCAGGTGAACACCGTTTCGGCGTCGCCCCGGGGCTGCTGCGGCTCGCTCGCGGCCGCCGTGGCCGCGCCACCGACCACGGGGAGTAAGGCGGCCCCCGCGACCGCCGTACGGAGGAGGCCTCGACGGGCCCATGTGTTGTCACTCATGCCCCGAGAAGACGATCACACCGGCGCCGCGGTTCCACCCGGTCCCGCCGGCCGCGGTGGGCCTTCCGCTCCCCGCGGCCGCCTGCTGCCATACTCCGCGGATGGGCAACGCTGACGACGAGCGGCGGGAGCGTTCCGCGGCGGACGGACGGCATCACGGCGAGCCGCACGAGACCGGTGGCCTGGGCGGCCGGCTGAACTGGCTGCGGGCCGGGGTGCTGGGGGCCAACGACGGGGTGGTGTCGACGGCCGGACTCGTGGTGGGCGTGGCCGGCGCCCGGTCCACGGCGAGCGAACTGCTGACGGCGGGACTGGCCGGACTGCTGGCGGGATCGCTGTCGATGGCCGCCGGGGAGTACGTCTCGGTCAGCACCCAGCGCGATTCCGAACGGGCGGCCCTGGCCCAGGAGCGCCACGAGCTCGCCACCGCGCCGGAGGCGGAACTCGACGAGCTGACCGGACTCCTCACCGCCAAGGGGCTGACGCCGCAGCTGGCGCGGCAGGTCGCCCTGGAGCTGACGGCGCACGACCCGCTCACCGCGCACGCCGAGGTCGAACTGGGAATCGACCCGAAGGAGCTGGCCAACCCGTGGCACGCCGCCTGGGCCAGCTTCGCGGCCTTCACGGTCGGCGCGATGCTGCCGCTGCTGGCGATCGTGCTGCCGCCGGCCTCGGCGCGGGTCCCGGTGACCGTCTTCGCCGTCCTGGTCGCCCTCGCGGTCTGCGGCTGGGGCTCCGCGCGCCTGGGCAACGCGCCCGCCCGGCCCGCCGTCCTGCGCAATGTCGCCGGCGGCGCCCTGGCCATGGCGATCACCTACGCGGCCGGTTCCCTGCTGCACGCGTCCACGCTGTGAGCACCCGGGCCCGCGCGCAGCCGCCCACCCGGCCGATCGCCTTGCGCTATAAGTCTGTTGACGTATTTTCGGGCGGGGATACCCGTGGACGTTGACCACGGAGCCCGCGCGGCGCTTGGCTGTCCCGCAGAGCCCGTCGCCGGGAGGGAGCCCGGCCGGGCGATCGGAGGGGACTCATGACTCGTACCACCCGGACGACCCGCAACCGGTGGCTCGCGGGCGGCGCCGGCGCGCTGGCCGCGGCCGCCCTGCTCGCCGCCACCGCCGCCCCGGCCCAGGCCGGCCCGCCGCCGCGCGGCACGGTCCAGGTCAGCACCGGGGTGAACGGCGCGGTGCCCGACGACCAGTCCGCGAGCCAGGGCATCAGCGCCGACGGCCGCTACGTGCTGTTCACCTCCTGGGCCACCAACCTGGTGGAACAGCCCGGGAAGAGCTGGCGGGACGCCTACGTGCGGGACCTGCGCACCGGGCGCACCGAGCGCGTCAACCTGTCCGACGCGGACGAGCCGCTGGACGGCTTCACCGACTACGTCGCGATCAACGCCAACGGCCGCTACGTCGCCTTCGAGAGCGACGCCGAGGACGTGGTGCCCGGCCTTCCGGTGAAGGGGCGCGACGAGGTCTACGTCCGCGACCGCAGGACGGGGCGCACCGAACTGGTCAGCGGCAGCACCACCGGCACCGACACCGACAAGTTCCACGCCTCCTACGCGCCCTCGATCAGCGCCGACGGCCGCTACGTGGCCTTCGTGTCCTCCCGGACGGACCTGGACCCGACCGTCGTGGACACCCCCGACCCCGCGCTCACCAGGCCGTACACCTGGAAGTACAACGTCTACCTCACCGACCGGTGGACCCACACCACCCGGCTGGTCTCGCGCGACGCCGACGGCAGGCCCGGCGAGCTCCTGTCGCTCCACCCCACGATCAGCGCGGACGGCCGCACCATCGGCTTCTCCTCGCTCTCCCAGCTGCTGCCGGAGGAGCAGACGCCCGGCCTCGCCGCCGCGTCCGCCGCCACCGACGTGGAGCTCACCCCGGGCGCCGCCGAGGCCGCGCGCCGCAGCGTCCCGCAGGCCCCGGCGCAGACGATCACGGCCCACCCGACCTCCGCCGTCTACTACACCTACGACGTGCCGTCCGGGAAGCTCACCCCGGTGAGCGTCGGCCTCGACGGCGTGCTCGGCTACTCCAGCTTCGAGGCGACGATCAGCCCCGACGGGAAGCGCGCGATCTACACCCTGCCCGAGCCCGGCGGCTCCACCGGCGGCCACCGCTACCACACCGTGCTCCACGTCCGGGACCTGAGGACGGGCGCGGTGACGAAGGTCAGCGGCGGTCTGCCCGGCACCAGCTCGGTCGGCTCCTCCGACCACGGCTCGATCACCGCGGACAACCGCTGGATCCACTTCGAGTCGGCCGCCGACAACCTGGTGTCCGGCCCGCAGCACCAGGGCTGGGACGTCTACCGCCAGGACCTGCGCACCGGCCGCACCGAGCGGGTCTCGACCGCCCCGGACGGCTCGCTCGGCAACGGTTCCTCCAGGGCGCCCTTCGTGGACGCCGCCGGCCGCACGGTGGTGTTCGAGTCGACCAGCGGCAACCTGGTCGCCGGAACCGCCGCCCCGGAGAGCGAGCGGTCCCAGGTCTTCGCCAGGCCCACCGGACGCCACCACGGCGACGGCGACGACCGGGGCGAGGACGAGGACAGCTGACCGGGGCCGGGTTTCGTTTTCCGGACGGCCGCCGGTCGGGTTGTTCGCTCACGCGGCTGCGGTCCGGTGCCCCGAGGGCCGACTGTGGGGTGGGACCGTCCGCCGGCGGGCACCCGGCTGTCGAAGGGACTGCACCGTGTACCCGGAGCTTCGTGTGACCGATCGGCCCGCGGGGCCCGGTACCCGCCTACTGGTGCTGGACGGCGAGGCCGACCTGGACACCGCCGCCGTCCTGTCCGAGGCCCTGGACGCCGCGCTCGGGTACCGGCCCGCCCCCAGCCTGATCACGGTCGACTGCGCCGGGCTGACGTTCTGCGCCTCCGCGGGCCTGAACGAGTTCCTCCGGGCCCGCCGGAGCGCGATGACGGCCGGCATCGCCTTCCGCCTCACCCGGCCCCGTCCGCAGCTGCGGCGGCTGCTGAGGATCACCGAGGTCGACACCGTTCTCGAGGTCGAGGTCGAGGACGGTGCCGGCCTCGACCCCACCGACGCGCACTGCTGAACGGTGAGCGGGTGAACGGGTGAACGTCCACCGTCCGGCCCGTACCGCCGCGGCCGGGTTTTCCTCCGGGCGCGCGGGCGCGTAGCGTCGTCACACCCGGCACGCGGAGCAGGCCGCCGTGCCGACGGACGGGTGGTGACGATGATCGAGTCGTTGTCCTTCGACAGCGCGAGCGCGGAGGCCACGGAGGAGTTCCTCTCCACCGCCTACACGCCGATGCGCATCGGCAAGTCGGTGGTCGACGCGAGGGCACGCATCAACCGCCGGGCGGTGGGCGGGCTGAGCGTGGACCGGTTGTCCTTCGGCTACGACATGGCCTTCAACGCCGAGAGCCTGCGCCGGGTGTGCCTGATCAGCATGCACTCCGGCACGCTCGCCGTCCGGGACGCGGGCGGGGAGGAGACGGTGTTCGGCCCCGGCGAGACGTTCCTGATCGCCCCTCCGGACGCCCCCTACCGGGGCGAGGTCCGCGCGGCCCGCTACACCATCGCCATGTTCGACAGCGGTCTGCTGGACGCCGTCGCCCCCACCGGCGCCGACGGCAGCGGGCCGGTCCGGCTGACCGGGGCCCGCGCCGCCGACCAGGCGGCGAACCGGCAGCTGGGCGCCGCCGTCGCCTATGTGCGCGACCACGTCCTGGACAACCCGGTCGCCTGCGAGAGCGCTCTGCTCGTGGCCACCGCGGCCCAGCACCTGGCGGCCGCGACCCTGGCGGCCCTGCCGCACACCGCCCGCACCGACCCGGCGGCGGACCGGACGGACGCCATGCCCGCCACGGTGCGCCGGGCGGTCGCGTTCATCGAGGCGAACGCGGAGCGGGACATCGCGCTCGCGGACATCGCGGCGGCCGCCTTCGTCACCCCGAGGGGCCTGCAGTACGCCTTCCGCAGGCATCTCGGGACCACCCCGCTCGCCCATCTGCGCCGGGTGCGCCTGGACGCGGCGCACCGGGAGCTGCTGGCCGCCGACCCGGCCGGCACGACGGTGACCCGGATCGCGATGCGCTGGGGCTTCGCGCACGCCGGCCACTTCGCGGGCCTGTACCGCCGCACCTACCTGCGGCGGCCCGGCGACACCCTGCGCGAGCGCGGCTGAACCTGGTGCGGTGCCGACGGGAGCGGTCCGGTGCCGGCGAGGCCGGGAGGACCCGCCCGCCGGGCGGCCCGTGACCGGCGGCTACGCCGGTGCCGCGGTGTGCCAGCCGGCGATCCACCAGGCGGTCAGCAGGGTGGCGGCGCCGGCCGCGGCCATCGCGGTGCCGGTTCCGGCCGCCGCGGTGAGGAGGCCGAAACAGGCGGGGCCGACGCCCTGCAGGGTCATGGTCCCGGAGTGCAGCAGCCCGAACGCCTGGCCCTGGAGAGCGGCGGGCACGCAGTCCACGAAGGCGCGCTGCAGCCCCAGGGCGTAGGCGAAGCCGGTGCCGGCGCAGAACAGCAGGACCGCGCTCGTCCCGACGCCCGGACCGGCCGCGAAGGCCAGCAGGGGAAGCCCCGTCACCGCGGCGAGCGGGGCCACCAGCCGCTCCCGCACGGAGGGCCGCAGGAGACGGCCCACCACCAGGGCGCCCGCCAGCATGCCGGCCGGCACACAGGCCATCAGCAGGGCGTAGCTGCCGGGGGCGAAGTGGTGCTGCCCCGCGTAGGCGACGATCAGCGCCTCGGCACCGGCCGCGGCGGCGCCCGGCAGCCATTGCGCCAGCAGCAGCCGGCGCGGGTCCCGGGCACCCAGGAGGGCGGCCGTCCCGCGCAGGCCGGCCTTCGCCACCGAGCCGGACGGCTCACCGTCGGCCTTCAGCCGCGGCAGGCCCAGGCGCGCCGCCACCGCCGCCGAGAGATGCAGGGCCGCGCCGACGGCGAGCGCCTGACGGGTGCCCAGGGCGGCCACCGCCGCGCCGCCGAGGGCCAGGCCCGCGAGTTGGGCGACCGAGGAGGCCATGCTGTTCAGCGACCGCCCCAGCACATAGGCGTCCCCCGTCAGCCAACGGGCCACCAGCCGCCCGGAGGCGCCGTGGAACACCGGCGTCACCAGGGCGACGAGCGCCACCAGCGCCAGGTCCGCCGTGACGGACAGCGGCAGCAGGGCCAGGGCCAGCGCCGCCGCGCTCTCCAGCAGGTAGCCGCCGGCGATCAGCGCCCGCGGCGGCAGCCGGTCGGCGAGCGAGCCGAGCAGCACGGTGCCGAACATCTGGGGCAGGAAGCCCGCCCCGAAGGACACCGCGCTCAGCAGGGGCGAGCCCGTGGTGCTGAAGACCAGGACGGAGAACGCCGAGATGCGCAGCGAGTCGGCGGTGATCGCCACGGCACGGGTGAGGAAGAGCAGTCTGAACCGGCGTTCGGCCAGGACCTCCCGGTAGGTGGTGCGACGCGTCGGCGGGTGAGTGGTCATGCGCGGCAGCCTTCCGGTGGTGTCCCGGCCGGGGCGAGTGATTCGTCCCCCGGCGTAAGGCCGCGCCCGGGACCGCACGCCCGGGGCCGCGCGCCCGCGTCGTAGGCTCGGGGGATGCTCCGCTTCGAGGTCGCCGCCGAGGCGCTGCTGCGCAGCCGCTTCGCCCTCTCCCCCGCCATCGAACTGGCCGGCCTGCTGCGGGCCCTGGACGGCCGGGGCGGGCGGCTGCCCGCCGCGTGGACGGCTCGGCTGCGCCCCGTCTTCGAGCGGCTGCGCGCCGCGGGCGACCTGGACGCGGCGCTCGCCCTGCACACGCCGCGCTCCGCCCCCGACTTCCTCGCCGCGCCGCCCCGGGGCCCGGCCCAGACCTGGGCCGACGACCTGGCCGCCATCCGCTCGACGCCGCCCGCCCGGGCCCGCGCCGAGATCGCCCGCGCGCTGGCCGTGCGGCCGGTCACCGAGGCCCGGGTCGGGCGGATCCTGGCCGCGCCGGACGTGGTGGAGCGGATCGCCGCCGCCCTGGACGAGGCCTGGCACGAGCTCCTGGCCGCCGACTGGCCGCAGCTGCGCGCGGTCTGCGAGCGGGACGTGGTCCACCGCGTCGGCCGGATCGGCGAGCAGGGCTGGGCGGCCGTGATCGCCGACCTGCACGACGGCGTGCTGTGGCGCGACGGGGCGATCGAGATCGACCTGCCCACCGACACCGTCGCGGTGGCCGGGGAGGGACTGCTGCTGATCCCCTCGGTGTTCGTCCGGCCGACCGTGGCCGCGCATCTGGCGGCGCCCTGGCCGAAGACCCTGATCTATCCCGCCCGCGGCACCGCCGCCCTGCTGGAGACGGCGCCCGCCGCGGCGCCCCGGGCGCTCGGCGCGCTCCTCGGAGGCTCCCGGGCGCGGATCCTGACCGCGCTGGACACCCCCGCCAGCACCAGCCAGCTCGCCCGTCAGCTCCGGCTGGCGACCGGCGCGGTCGGCGACCACCTCGCCGTCCTGCTCAACGCCGGTCTGCTCAGCCGGGCCCGCTCGGGACGCTCCGTGCTCTACCAGCGCACCGCCCTCGGCGACGCCCTGGCGGCGGCCGGGGGCGGCGGCTGAGGGCCCGGGCCGCCGCTACGCGAGCGGACCGGGCCGGGGCGGGGCGGGGGTGCGGATGGCGAGGATGGCCATGTCGTCGTGGCCGTCGCTGGGGTGGTGGTCGGCGAGGGCGCGGACGAGGGCGTCCAGGGGGTCGGCGGCGTGGGCTGCGGCGAGGGCGGCGAGGGTGTCCAGGCCCTCGTCGATGGAGCACCCGGGGTCCTCGACGAGGCCGTCGGTGAACAGGACGACCGTGCTGCCGGCGGGCAGCGGGTGGCTGTGGTCGGGCCGGTGGATGTCGGGGTCGACACCCAGGGGGATGCCGGGTTCGGCGTGCAGGTACCGGGCGTGCCCGTCGGGGGTGAGGACGAGCGGCGGCAGGTGACCGGCGGTGCTCCAGTGCAGGGTCCAGCCGTCGGCGGCGGGTTCGATCCGGGCCAGGCAGGCGGTGGTGACGGGCAGGTCGGTGATGGCGCGCACGGTGTGGTCGAGCTGGGTCAGGACGGCGCTCGGCGGGGACTTGCGGTCGAACAGCAGCGCGCGGAGCATGTTGCGTGCCTGGGCCATGGCGGCGGCCGCGTTCAGGTCGTGGCCGACCACGTCGCCGATGACGGCCACGCAGGCCCGGTCGGGCAGGACCGCGGCGTCGTACCAGTCGCCGCCGACGCCGGCCGGTTCGGCGGCGGTGCGGTAGACCGCGGCCCCGGAGAACGGGGTGAGGTCCGGCAGCGTGGGCAGCAGCAGCCGCTGGAACTGCTCCGCGCTGTCGCGCAGGTAGCCGTACAGACGGGCGTTCTCGATGGCGATACCGGCCGCGCCCGCGAGGGCGCGCACGATCTCCTCGTCCTCCTCGTCGAACAGCCGGCCGTCCTCGCGCTCGGAGAGGTAGAGGTCGCCGTAGATCTCGCCGCGGACGGTGACCGCCACGCCGAGCAGTGTGCGCATCGGCGGATGGCCGGGCGGGAAGCCGACCGACGCCGGGTGGGAGGGGATGTCGTCCACACGCAGCGGCTCGGGGTGGTGGATCAGCTGGCCGAGCACGCCGCGGCCGTGCGGGAAGTCGACGCCGGTCAGGGCCGCGCGCTCCTCCGCCGTCAGGCCGGCGGTGATGAACCGCTCCAGGTGGTCGCCGGACGGGGCGAGCACGCCGAGGGCGCCGTAGCGGGCACCGACCAGGTCCATGGCCGTCGTGACGATGCGGTGCAGCACCGCCGGCAGGTCGAGGTCGCCGCCGATGGCGAGCACCGCCGCCAGCAGTCCCTGCAACCGGTTCTTGGCCCTCGCCAGGGCCCGCAGCTGCGCGGCGACGCCTTCCAGCCGCTCGTCCGGATCCGGCCGGAACCCCGGGTGGTCCTCCTCACCCGGCGGCCGGGCCGGCTCCACGCCGGAATTCACGACACCGTCCCGTTCATCGCGCCAACGCTACGCAGGCGGCCGCCGGACGGACGGGAACCCACGCCCGACACCCGTGGACCGACCGCGTGAACCGGACCGGACGGCCCACCCACGGCCCCGGGCGACGACGCCGCGCGCCGCGGGTCAGCGGGGCGGGCCAACCGACGGGAGGCGGTCGGACGCCGGCGGATGATCAACATACCGGGTGACCGGCGAGGCGCCCCGCCACGGTGTCCGGGCCGGAGCCGGTGACGGCGGATCACGGTGGCGGCGCCACGCCGCCCCTGACGGCCGGGCACCTCACGTGCTCGATGCCACCCTCGCCTCCCGCGGGTTCCGGCGGGCCGATTCGCCGCAGGGGTCGGAAGGGTAGGGATGCCTCCGACCGTCGTCGTCGTACCGGGGAGGGACATGGTGCGCAGGGGTTCGTCTTCGACCGCCCAGAAGGGGCATCCGTTCGGCCGGCGGCCGGCCGGCGGGCTGGCCGACGTCCTGTGGGAGTGGTCGAAGTCCGGCACCCGGACCGCGGCGCGCAACCGGCTGCTGCGGCGGCTGCCCGGCGTCGGTCCGGCGGCCGCGTACCGGTTCGGCCTGGTCGAGCGGCCGCACTACGCCTACGGCGTGCGGCGGGCCACCGAGTCGGCGGCGCGGCTGGGGCACCGGGGCGTCACGGTGGTGGAGTTCGGGGTGGCCGGCGGCAACGGGCTGCTGGCGCTCGCCGAGCACGCCCGGTACTACGCCGCCGCCACCGGGGTGGCGGTGCGGGTCGTCGGGTTCGACAGCGGGGCGGGGCTGCCCGCCGCCGAGGACCCCCGGGACCTGCCCTACCTGTTCGCCCCCGGCTACTACACGATGGACCACGACCGGCTGCGCGCCCGGCTGGGACCGGCCGAGCTGGTGATCGGCGACCTGGCCCGGACGCTGCCCGAGTACCTGGACGCGCGCGCCGGGGTGCTGCGCGACCATCCGGTCGGTTTCGTCGCCCTCGACCTGGACTACTACTCCTCGACGGCGACGGCCCTCGACCTGTTCCGGGGGGCCGCGCACGCGCACCTGCTGCCGCGGGTCACCTGCTACCTCGACGACCTGCCGGGCACGATCGAGCGGATCGGGGAGGCGGCCGCCGTCGCCGACTTCAACGCCGCCCACCACGACCGCGCGATCGGACGGGTGCTGGGCCTGCGCGCGTTCACGCCCTTCGACCCGCCGTGGGCCGATCAGATCTACGTCCACCACCGGCTGGACCACCCGGACTACGGACGGCTGGAGACCGGCGCCACCGGCGACCAGCTCCCGCTGGAGCCCGCCCCGCGGGGCCGCCGGCGGCGCCGGGGCGGAACGGGGTGACGGATTCCACTTTTCCACCGAAGAGCGGGACCGGATGCTCCTCGTGCGATATGACTGGCAGCGCCACGGCCCGGCCGTGTGCGGACCGGTTGATCGCGAAAGGGATGCTGTGGGGACAATGGCTGCAAGGGCGTCAATAACGGCCCTGGCGGGACTGATCGTGGCCTCGGTGCTTCCCGCCCAGGCGGGCGCCGCCACCCCGCCCTCGGTCTGGGTCGCCAGCGGCGCGGACCACGTCTTCTCCTCCTCGCCCGCCCCTCAGCGGCCGACCGGCGGGGTGACCCACCCTGACCCTCCCGTTCGCGCCGGCCACGGCGCGCTACGTGAAGATCACCGGCACCCGGCTGAGCACCGACCAGTTCGGTGACCACTACCTGCAGCTCGGCGAGGTCGCGGTCTCCTGACGCACCCGTCCCCCGGCGGCCGTTCCCCGGCGCCGGGGGACGGCCGCCGCTACAGGCGCTCCTCGATCCCGACGGCGGACCCCAGGTCCTCCTGGGCCTGCCCGCCCTCGCCCTCCCGCTGTTCGAGCATGGCGCGGGCGATCGCGTCGAGCTTGCGCTGGATGGCGTGCTCGGCGCGCCGCTCGGCGTTCTTCAGCATCGCCAGGAGCAGCAGGGTCACGGCCGTCATGGCGTCGCCGGCGAGGATCTGCCACTCCGTGGAGAGCCCTGCCGCGTGCACGGCCACGAACAGGGCGACCAGCACCAGGCAGAACACCGCGAACGCGGGCGAGCTGGTGAGGTTCGACGCCAGTTCCGCGAACTGCTCGAACCGGCCGCGTCTTCCGTCCTCCCGCCGCCGGGCGGGGTGCTGGAACGTCATGTCGCTCACCCTTCCGTGACCGCGCGTGTACCCGGTCGGAGTGTCCGCACACCCGTCCGTCCGGGTCCCCGGTGCTGCCCGGTGGCGGCGGCCCCCGTAGGCTGCCGCCTATGACCGGTGATCGAATGACTGTCCAGACCGCCCTGGAGACCCTGCTGGCCGGCAACCGTCGATTCACGGCGGGCGCCCCCGAGCACCCCAACCAGGACGCGGCGCGGCGGACCGCCACCGCCCCGGCCCAGAGTCCGTTCGCGGTCCTGTTCGGCTGCTCCGACTCCCGGCTGGCCGCCGAGATCATCTTCGACCAGGGTCTCGGCGATCTGTTCGTGGTCCGCACCGCCGGTCACGTGGTCGGCTCGGAGGTGCTCGGCAGCATCGAGTACGGCGTCAGCGTGCTCGGCAGCCCGCTGGTCGTCGTCCTCGGGCACGACTCCTGCGGCGCCGTCGCCGCGACCCGCGAGGCCGTCCAGGAGGGCACCACGGCCACCGGTTACGTGCGGGACGTGATCGAGCGCGTGACCCCGAGCGTGCTGGCCGCCCGGGCGGCCGGGCGCACGGAGGACTCCGACTTCATCGACATCCACATCGAGCACACCGTCGACCTCCTCCTGGAGCGCTCGCGCACCCTCGCCCAGGCCGTCGAGGCCGGTACGGCCGCGGTGATCGGGATCTCCTACCGGCTGGCCGACGGCACCGCCCACCTGGTGACGGCCCACGGCCTGGACGTGCCGGCCGGCTCCGCCTCCTGAGGCCGGCGCCCCCCGGTCGGCCTGTGGGTCAGGGCCGGGGGGCGGGCTCGCCCTGGACGCGGCCCTGGAGGGCCCGGGAGAGTTCCGCGACGCAGGCCGCCAGCTGCGCGGTGGTGAGCTGTCCGGGGTCGCCGCCGCATCCGCCGGCCGGTCCGGGCGAGGGCTGGGCGGTCGGGGCCGGGGACGGGGCCGGGGACGGCTGGGCGCCCGGTGGGGTGATGCTGCCGTTCAGCGACACCAGGTTGGGCGTCACCGTGGCGTCGCCCGACAGGTCGATGTAGTCCTGGGTCTGCCCGTTGAAGTCCACGAAGCCGCGCCACATGTCCCGCCCGTACGGGATGATCTCCTGCAGCGCGCCGCCCTGACCTGCGCTGATGGCGATCGCGGTCTGCTGCGCCATGTACGACACCATCCGGCTGGCCAACACGTCCAGGTTCACCGACGGGGCGTCGTCGCCGCGCACGTAGACGTGCAGGTCGTTGAGGCCGCCGCCGGCGCGGTCGGCCCGGACGACCGCGAACGCCACCACCAGCTGCGAGGAGCTCTCCCTCGGCACCAGCGGCGTGACGAAGTACAGGTGGCCGTCCGCCCTGGAGCGCAGCAGGAACTCGCCCGGGTTGGTGGCGTTGGTCGCCGCCGAGGTGTGCGCGTAGCCGAAGCCCCGGTCGTCCTTGGCGCCGCGGCCACCGAGCCACTGCACCTCGTGGATCTGCGAGCGGACCACCGAGGTCGGGTACACCGCCCCCGGCAGTTCGCCCGGGGCCACCGTCTCCCGGTAGGTCACGTCCGGGCGGCCGTCCGGGGAGCCG
Source organism: Kitasatospora sp. NPDC002551 (assembly GCF_040296005.1). NCBI lineage: Bacteria > Bacillati > Actinomycetota > Actinomycetes > Kitasatosporales > Streptomycetaceae > Kitasatospora > Kitasatospora sp. NPDC002551. The sequence continues at coordinate 12,841 of NZ_JBEOWI010000097.1, forward strand.
CGCAGCACCAGCACACCGGCCGGCTCCAGCACCGTGCGCTGGCGGTAGCCGATCTGCCGTGACACCGCGATCACCACCACCGGCCGGGCGGTGCGGGGGTCGGCGCCGTCGCAGTAGCCCTGGATGTCGTTGTCGCCGTAGACGAGCGCCGGGAAGCGCTCGGCCAGCAGGTTGCGCAGGCTGACGGCTCCCGAGCCGGCGAAGGCCCGGCCGAAGGCGTGGTCGCCGCGGAAGACGCAGGTGGCCACGGAGTTCGAGCGGCCGTCCCACACCGCGACGCCCTCCATCGGCTGCTCGCCGGAGCCGTCCAGGACCGCCGTCCACACCCCGCCGCCCGGCGAGTCGTCGGGCAGGTAGTGCAGGCTGCGGCCCAGCAGGTGGGTCCCGGAGGTCAGACCGGCGCTGTCGGTGAGCGCCTTGGTCGCCGCCGCGTAGGAGGCGGTGCGGGCCTCGAAGTCGAAGTCCGGCATCGGCGCGGTCTTCACGCAGGCCGGCACGTCCGCCGTGCCCACCAGGTCGCAGCGCCCGCCGTCGCCCGGGCGGGTGTGCTCGGTGACCGGCAGCACCGAACGCGGGGTGCCCGCGCCACCGGCCGGGACGTCGAGCACGGTGGCCGCCGCGTAGAAGCGGCCCTCGTCCTTGTCGTCGTCCCAGAGCCCGGTGCCCGCGCGCACCAGTGAGCCGGCCACCGCCAGCACCGCCACCGCGAGGGCCAGCCGCACCCGCCACCCGCCGAGCCCCGCCCCGGAGCCGTCCGCGACGTGGACGATCGCCCCGACCGTGCCGCACAGGCCCACCGCGACCCAGAACCAGAACAGCGGCGCCGCGTCCAGCACGCCGCCGTGCGGGAAGAACTGCTGCCGGATCAGCAGGACGTAGCTCTGGTCCTGCTGTCCGAAGCCGCCGAACACGGCGTGCTTGACCAGCCACACCAGCACCGCGAGCAGCGGCATCCACAGCCACCAGACGGCCAGGGCCAGCGCCCCGCGCCGCACCGCGCCCCGCCGGACTCCCTGCTCCGTCACCGTGTCCCCCACTCCGCGCCCCGCCGCCGGCTCCCCCGGGCCCGGGCCTCGGTCCCGTCCTTCCCGCCCGGCCCGATCGGCAAGCGCCCGGGAGGGCGGGGATCAGCGGGCTTCCAGGTCCGGTTCGGGGGCGCCGGACCTCCCGGGCCCGAGGGGTGTGCCGCCGGCGCCAGGTCGGCGGCGGTGGCGGTGTTCCGCGGGTCGGCCGGGCGCCGGGCGGGTCAGAGGTCGGGCGTGGTCGGGGACCAGCGCTTGCCGTCGTGGAAGTAGGCCGCCGCGTCGCGGATGCCCACGGTACGGAAGGGGCGGCCGTGGTCGTCGACGCGGAGCCGGCCCTGGCGGTCGCCGCTGCTCCAGACCAGGTCGAGGTACCAGCTGACGTCCTGCGCGGCGGTGGCGGCGTCGACGTTGATGACCTGCGGGTCGGTCGCGGAGACGCGGAACGGGAAGGTCGAGAGGACGGGCTTGCCCGTGCTCTCCTGGGCCGGCACCGCGGTGGCGCGGGGCGCGGGCGCGTCGAGGTCCACCGCGAAGGCGGCCGGGGTGAGGCCGCCGCCGCAGCCGGAGCCGGGCGTGTAGGCGTTCCCCTTGGGCGCCGGGCGGGTGCTGACGACCTGGATGTAGGCGGCGTGCAGGACGACCGGCGTGGCGTCGGCGCCCTGGGCGGTCAGTTGCAGCCGGAGGTGCCCGCCGGGAACGCCCTGCTGGGCGGCCGCCCAGCTGTCGACGTCCGCCGAGGTGTCCGGCGGCACGGCCACCTGGGCCGGGGAGCGGGTGGAGAGGAACCACTGCCCGCAGGGGCTGCCCCAGTTGTCGGTCAACACGTTGACGTGGAAGGGCGCGGAGGTGTCGTCGGCCGGTGCCGGCACGGAGGCGGCGGGCGGCGGCGACGGCGACGGCGTCGACGGGGCACTCGACGAGGCGGCGCCCGACGGGACGGCACTCGGGGGCGCGCTCGCGGTGGGAGACGCGGTCGCGGCGGAGCCGGAGGTGGTCGCGGCCGGGAGGGCGGCCGGTCCGCGGCGGCCGTTCAGCACGAACGCCGACGCGGCGGCGATCAGGCCGATCACGACCACGGCGCCGAGCAGCGCCCTGAGCCGGCGCCGGGCCGCCTCCCCCGGCGCTCGCGGTGCCGGCGCCGTCGCCACCACCGGCACGGGAACGGGATCCGGAGCCGGCGCGGGTTCCGGCCGGGGCCTGGGCGTCGCCGTGCCCGCCTCCCGGCGCCGTGCCGCGTCCGCCAGGAGCCAGCAGCGGTGCAGGGCGACGAGTTCGTCGCCGTTCGCCCCGCACACCCGGGCGAACCGCTCGACCGGCGCGTACTCGGTGGGGACCGCCGCGCCGTGGCAGTAGCGGTGCAGCGTGGAGGTGCTGACGTGCAGCCGGGTCGCGAGCACACCGTAGCTGTGGCCCGAACGCTCCTTCAGCCCCCGCAGCATTCCGGCGAACTCGTCGCTCTCCACGCCCACTCGTGACCCCCCGCACCGCCCCTCGGCCCGGCATCCCGCCGAACCCGCAGGTCAGGCTACGGGAACCGCTCCGGGATCCCCAATCAACGGCACTTTCGGGCAGACCTTCCGCCGTCCGGGCCCGGGGTTCTTGACGAAACTTGCCAACCCCGCGCATCACACGCACCGGTCATTGACCGGAGCATGACGCCATGTGAGGGTTCGAGCACCCGAGCGCGGACGGCCCGCACGGCCGTCCCCGAAACACGGCCCTGCGGTGTGCCATCAGCCCTGCCTTCCGCGGTCGAGGACCCCCACCTGCTAGGAGCCTCGATGAAACGCAGTGTTACCGCGGGCCGGTTGCTGACCGCCGCGACCACCCTGACCCTGCTGGCCGGCACGATAGCCGCCACCGCGGTCCCGGCCGTCGCCGCGCCCGCGCCCACCCCCGCGCCGCCCAGCGCCCTGGCCGCCGCCGTGAGCGCCGCCGACCGGGCGGCCGCGGCAGGCCTGGACGCCCTGGCCAAGGGCCCCGACGAGACCTACGAGCGCCAGTCCGTCACCCCGTGGGTGGGCGGCCTCTACTCGGTCGCCTACGAGCGCACCTACAAGGGCCTGCCCGTGGTCGGCGGCGACGCGGTCGTCCTCGCCGACGCCCAGGGCCAGGTGCGCGGATCGCAGTCCGCCGCCGCCGCCCGCATCGGGAGTGCCACCAGCGCCCGGATCAGCGCCCAGAAGGCCGAGAAGACCGCGCGCACCAAGCTCGCCGTCGTCGACTCCGTCGAGTCGCGCCGACTCGTCGTGCGCGTCAAGGACGGCGACAGCGGCCGCCTCGCCTGGGAGACCGTCCTCAGCGGGAGCAACGGCGGCGCCCCCAGCCGTCTGCACGTCTTCGTCGACGCCACCACCGGCGAGGTCATCGACAGCTACGACGACGTGCGGGCCGGCACGCTGAACAGCAAGTGGAACGGCCCCTCCCCCACCATCAGCACCACCGGCTCCGGCAGCTCCTAC
>NZ_JBEOWI010000098.1:0-15864 GCF_040296005.1 Kitasatospora sp. NPDC002551
GTCAACCCTCGCGTTTCGGTGGGGCCATGAGCTACCGCCACCCCGCCCGCGAGCAGATCCGGATCGAGCACGTCCTGACCGCCCTCGGCAACCCCCCGCAGGCAGCCGAGGGTCTCGCGGTGCTCTTCGGAGTGGAACGTGACGTCGTGGAGGCCGCCCACGCCGCCTCGGTAGCTGTGCAGGCATCTCGGCCGGCCCCCCTCGTCCTGGAGGGCGCTCTCCTGGAGGGCCTGGCGGGCCACTTCGGGATGGCCCCCGAGGACCTGCTCCACCTGGCGCAGTGCCTGGCGGCCGGCGAGGGTGGTGAGTCCCGATGACCTACCACCGCGGGCACCCTCTGACCGTCGCCCGGCACGAGGCCCTGGTCAGCCGGCTCCCTCCCCGCGAGGCCCAGCTGCCAGTGGACACGCGTTGGCTGCGGGGGCGCGCTGAGCTGTTCCGCCAGGCAGCGGAGCGGCCGTTCGCCCTCACCTTCGACACCGCCTGGTACGCCGAGGCCACCGGCCTGGTCTTCCACCCCCATTACGTTGCCCAGGTCTACCGGGGAGAGCCCGGCGCCCGTCTGGAGACGCCGCTCATGGTGATGAACCTGAACATGGTGTCGACGAGGGAGGACGCCGACCGCGCGCTCGCCCACGAATGCATGCACTTGCGGGTCCCCTCCTACGGTCACAAGCGGGAAGCGTTCGCCTGCGCGCAGGAGATCTTGGACCGGGTCGGTTCGCTCGCCGCCTAGCCCGCGCAGCCACCCGCACTCGGTGGCCTCCAGCCCCCGGAGGCCACCGAATGCGGCCCACCCCCTGGCGCGTGGACCCGGCACCGGTGAGGGCCGACGGAAACCACAGTGCCGCACGTTGCTTAATTCAATGAGTATGTGTATAGTCATTGCCGTGAGGGCGGGAGAATACCTCACACCGAAGACCACTCCGTAGGAGCCGCCTCGCGCGGCTCGCCCCTCCGCCACTCCCCCCGGGCGGCGGGGCCACGGGGCCCGGACCAGGCCACCCCCTCCCGGCCGGTTCGGGCCCCGCCCCCCCCTTCCGTGATCCCCGTCGAGGAGACGCCATGCCCGGAACCATCAGCCCTGATCTGGACGCGATAGAGGACGCGGCTCTCCGGGCCGCCATCGCCCGCGCGACCGGCCTGGAAAGCGGCATCCCGTCCGGCCCGGAGCCCACGATCCTGGACGCGGACTCCGAGCTGGAGGGCGTGGCCGCACTACTCCGCCACCGGCTCGGGCTGGACGACAGCATCCGGCTGAGCGTGTACGAGGACGCCAACCACCCGCTGTTCCCCGGTGCGCAGCACTACCGCGCGGCCCGCGTCCAGCTCTCGCACGGCCGACGGCGCTACTTCTTCATCGCCGCCTACGAGGCAGGGGCCACCCGGCTCGCCTTCAGCGTGATCGCGCCGTGCTACGCCTGCCTGTCTCCGGTCCCCTCCGTCGCGATCGACTCCCTGGCGGACTTCGGTGACTTGCTCATGGAGGCCCGGGAGCAGCGCGAGGCCCCTCAGTTCCGCTCCTCGCCCGTCCACCGTGCCCACTGCCCGGTACGCGGCGACTGACCGGCTCGCCCCGGCACCGTCCCCGGTGCCCCAGTACGTCCCAGGTGCCCTCGGCTCTTCGAGCCGGGGGCACCCTGCATGAACGGCGCGCCGCGCCCCTACGCCGGCGCATTCCATCTGGTGCGGAACCCGTCCGGGCCGCGAGCGCCGACCGTCCCCGTCGCGTCCGCGAACCGACGTCGCCCGCCTCCTCAAGAAGCGAGAGCAGTTGTGAACTCCTCCGCCCCTACCACCGTCGTCGTGCATGTGAAGGCGGCCCGGACCGCTCTCTACGACGTCACCCTCAGCCTCCCCGAGGGTTCGAGCGCCGACCCCGCAGTGATCCGCCGCTACGTCGAGGATCTCCAGCCGGGCGTCCTGTCCGCCGCGTGCACCGACGCCACGCTGGACCGGGTCACCGATGTCGCGCTCGTCGACATCCTCGACATCAGCCCGTCAGTCCACGGCTCCGACACGGGAGCCCGCGATGACCGCTGACTCCCACGGCCCCTTCGGCCTCGTACTCCTCGACCGTGAGGCCCGGACCGGCGCGCCGTCGGACGACGGATTCCGCGAACGCCTGGCCGACTGGCTGCTGTTCATGGTCCCGATGTTCATCGCGGAGCAGCGGAACGCGACCGCCGACGAGATCGACCGCGCCCGTTCCGACGCTCTGGCGCAGATCTCCTCCCACGGCGACGACCTCCAGTTCGGAGGCAAGCACCGGGGCTCGTCCCGGACCGCACTGGCCAAGGGCTTCGCCGTCCTGGCCCGCGCCGAGGGAGGGGTCACCGCACTCGGCGTGCACGCCTGCACCGCCCCGCACCCCTTCTGCCCCGGCGAGCGAGCCACCATCCCCGACCTCTGCGAGACGATGAAATGACCACCACGCTGGAATCCACCACCACGACGAAGAAGCCGGCCGAGAAAAGGCTTCTCACGCAAAACTCGCAGCTTCGGAAGGAGGGTATTTTCAACTGGACCCTACCGGCTTTCGTCATCAAACTTCCCGATGGCAAGAATTTCAATGTGTGCAGCCAGGCGGGCGCTTGTGCAGATCTTTGCTATGCCCGGGTCGGGGCCTACAGGTTCAAGAACGTCCGCGCCGCTCACATTCGCAACCTTCTGCTTTGCCGGGATTCTCCGAAGGAGTGGGAGGAGCGCATGGCGAAGGAGTTGAAGCACTCCCGCTACGACGGGAAGTGGATTCGCTTGCACGATTCCGGAGATTTTTTCTCGGACGATTACCTGTTGGCATGGATGCGCATTATGAAGGGCGCGCCCAACGTTCGCTTCTACTGCTACACCAAGGAGATTTCCCGGTTCCGACGCCTGGTCGAGGGCGACGCTCCCGACAATTTCCTTTGGTGCTACAGCCTCGGCGGACGCGAGGATCACCTCATCGACCTCAAGAACGAGAGGCATGCCGACGTCTTTCCCGATGTGGAGGCACTCATCGCCGCCGGATACTCCGACCAGACCGAGTCCGACCTCCTGTCGGTGCTCAGCGAGTCACCCCTCGTCGGAATTCCAGCCAATCGAATTCCGCATCTTCTCAAGCTCCAGGGCGCGGACACTTTCTCCAGCCGCCAGCGGGCCCTGGATGCGAAGAAGGAAAAGCGCGCGACCGAGAAGGCATACCGCCTGGCATCGTGACCGGATGCCCGACGCCAGCGCGAGGGCGGGTCCAGCACTCAGCTGGGCCCGCCCTCGCGGCGTTCCGCACCGCGCGGACACGCCGCCGCATCACATTGCGGAAGTCTATGAGTTTGGGTAATCTCGCTGGCGAGGTCGCTCCCTGCGGCTCTCGGCCAGCACACAAGAGCTGCCGGCGGATGGATCCGTCGGCCGTGACCACAGACAGAGCCCGGTCGCCCCCGTGGGCGGTCCGGCACTACCGCCGGCCCAGCTGGCCCCGATGGAGCGATCATGATTCCCGCAGGTTACGAGCGCAAGCACACCAACTTCGACAGGATGGCGGAGCGGTACAACGTCGACCGGACGTCCGCCTTCAAGTGGTCCCAGGAGGAAGGCTTCCCCGACGTCCTCTTCACGGCCGGCCAGGGTGGGCAGCAGATCTACGACGAGGACGAGGTCGACGCGTGGCTGCGTGAGCACCACTTCGGGACGTGGGTGCAGTCGCAGCAGGGCAAGAAGGATCCGTTCGATCTGCCCAAGGGCGGTCCTCGTGATCTCTTGACGCTGCGCCGCATCGGTGAGCTCGAGGGCCGGGCCCTGAAGCGGGACGCCACTCCGGTCGCCACCCTGCGCAGCTACCTGTCCCCGTCCAAGGCAATCCTGGCACCGGCCGACCGCACCCCCGGCGACGGCGGACAGCCGACGGTCACCGAGCCGATGTGGTTCCGCGAGACCGCCTACGCCTACATCACCCGGCCGCGGCGCACCCGCCGTGTAACGGTGCGCAAGGAGGAAGACGGTCAGCGGCCGGCGGCGCCGAAGCCGCGTGCCGGCACCGGTGACCTGCTCGACCTGGACCTGCCGGCCGGCGCGGACACCGACCTGTTCACCCTGCAGGAGATCGGCGAACTCGACGGCGCGGCCCGCGGGCGGGGCAAGGCCACCACCGTCGGCACCTTGAAGAACTACCTGTCGCAGAAGCTGCTGGCGCCGGCTGACCGTACGCCGGAGGATGGGCAGGAGCCGGCCGTCGAGGAGCCCAAGTGGTACCGCTCGACGGCCTACACCTTCATCCGCCGCCCGGGTCGCCTGGGAGCAGCAGCGCGTGCTCCCCGCCGGGATGCCGAGGCCCCGGGGCCGCTGCGGGATGACCTGAAGCTGCCGGCGGGCGCGGACACCGACCTGCTGACCCTGCAGGAGATCGGCAAGCTCGACGGGAAGGTGCGCGGGCGGGGCAAGGCCACGACCGTGACGTCGATGCGGACGTACCAGTACGGCGGGCTGCTGGCGCCGGCGGACCGGACGCCGGGCGACGGGCAGGAGCCGGCCGTCGACGAGCCCATGTGGTACCGCTCGACCGCCTACACCTTCATCCGCCGCCCCGGCAAGCTCGGTGGAGCCCGCTGATGGCAGACACCGCTCCGGCCTTCGGTGTCTGCACCCAGTTCGACAGGACGGTGAAGTAGTGAGCACCAGTAAGCCCTCTGCGGCGCGGCTGACCCGCGCGGGGATCGGAGAGACCTACGGCGAGAGCGAGCGGACGGTCGACGCCTGGGTGAGGTTGCTGAACTTTCCCACTCCCGTCGCGGACGGGGAGTGGGACGCGGAGCAGGTGGACGCCTGGGTCAAGGTCAGCCGGCCGCAGTCCTGGCCCGGCCGGGCCGTCGCCTCCGCGGTGGCCCCTGCGGCCGCGCAGGCGGAGCCTGCCGGCGCGGCCGTGGCGGAGGATGCCTCCGTAGGGGACGAGCTGCTGGGGAAGTCCGGCCTGGCGCTGCGGTACAAGGTCGCCGAGACGACCGTGGACACCTGGACCAAGGTCGAGGGCTTTCCCGCCGAGGCGGAACCCGGCCGTTGGCGCTCCCCCGAGGTCGACACCTGGATCGAAGAGCACCGGTCGCACGTCTGGGCGGAGTTCAAGGGCGAGGGCCCCAAGGTCGTCATCCCGCCTCCGGAGGGCAACCCGAAGGACCTCTACGACATCAGCGGCTACGGGATGATCCTCGGCAACGCGACCCGGGGCGAGCCGCTGCCCCGGGCGACGGCGCAGAACTACAAGCGGCAGGGCCACCTGGAGCCACCGGACCGGACGCCGGGGGACCGGAAGCGGCCTGAGGTGTTCGAGGACATGTGGTACCTGGAGACGATCACCAGGCACGTGTACTCCCGCAGGGGGCAGGGACGGGTGCGTGCCGGCCGGACGCGGCGCCCGAACCGGAAGAAGAGGAGCTGACCGGCTGGACGGCGGGGCACGGAAACGGGGTGTGGCCCCCAGGGAAGAATCCCTGGGGGCCACGCCCCGTTCGCAGCTCAGCTGCACTGCGTTTCAGCGACGGTGAATCAGCTCGCGCCACCGACGAGGCCGCCGGGCCTGGCGGAAGGCGGCCCGCTGGGGCTCCTCACCGGCGAGCTGGAAGACCGCGTCGAGCATCTCGGGGTGGTTCGGCAGCGTCCAGTAGTTGCCGAGCGCCCGGTTGACCTCTCGCAGCGCGTCCAGGGGCGGAACGCCGTCGGCGAGGTGGCTGTACAGGGCCGCGATGGCGGGGGTGCGGCTTCGTCCGGCCACGCAGTGGAGTAGGACTCGCTTGCCCTCCTGCCGGAGCCGCAGGACCTCGCGGGCGGCCTGATCGAGGGTGAAGTGGAGGTGGGAGTTCGCGCCGGACTTGTCGACCAGCCACACGCGGGAGTGCTCGACATCGGCGCCGGTCAGGATCGGGTCGGAGCCGACACGGCACAGGGAGACCACCGCGTCCACCGGCGCGGGACCGGTGTACTCGGTCAGGGCCAGGTTGCCCAGGAAAAGCCCGGGGTCGCGGGGGTGCTGGACGGAGAACGCCTTGCCCGAGGAGAGCGGGGTGGTGACCCGGGGTGCGGAGGGCCAGCCGTCGCGGTCGCTCTGCCCGGCGCGGGCCGTCAGCACAGCGAGACGGACGAGGTCGGCGCTGGTGTTGGACGGCCAGCCGTGGACCTTGCGCTGCCAGGCCAGCGGGATGGCCGAGCTGCCCCAGCGCGCGCCGAGCAGGGCACCGGCGATGGCGGCGACGGTGTCGGTGTCGCGGCCGCTGCGCACGGCGGCCTCCAGCGCGAGCTGGAAGTGCTGCGCGGCGAAGCCGCCGTGTTCCGGCTGGTCCTCGGGCACCGGCGTGCGGACGATGGCGGACCACGCGGCCTGGAGGGCTTCGACCACCCAGCCGTTGCGCTGGAAGTGGCGCGGGGGGTGGGCCTCGGCCTCGTCCAGGCGGGCCGCCCACACGCTGCGGCGCGCCTCGGGCAGGAGCTCAAGGCCCTCTCGGACACCGTCGAAGGTGCCAGTCAGGACGGCGGTCCTGATACCGGAGCACCACAGGATGCACGCCTCGGCGCAGTCGGGGTCGGCGTGGGTCAGCTCACTGACCAGCCTCGCGGCTTCGGCCATGGCGTTGGCGTCGTCCAGGTAGGCGAGCGCGACGACGCCGGTCCTCATCAGCGAGCCGTTCCCGGCGCTGCTCCTCGGGTTGGCGGCGGCGTACCGGCGGGAGACGGCCAGCATCACCTCGGAGGGCGAGTGCCCCTTGCCGCGCACCGTGGCGCTCAGGACGCTTCGCGTCTGGTTGCCCACGTCGGCCGGTCCGCCGCCGTACCAGCGAAGGAAGTTCGTGGCGATCGCGTCCAGTGCTTCCGGGGTCCGCAGATCGGCGCCGGTCGCGGCGACCTCGGCGATGCACACGTGCATCTGGGTGTCGTCGCTGTACTCACCAGGGGCGAAGTTGAAGGGGCCACCGCCCTTCATCTCCGGGAACCGGCTGTCGCTCATGCTGGGCTGGAACTCGTACGGGACGCCCAACGCGTCGCCCGCCGCCGCGCCCAGGATGACGCCGGCGGCGCGGTCCATGGCCTTCTCGTCCAGGCGCGGTGCGGGGTCGGAGTCGGCAGGCCACGGCCCGAGGTCGGTGTAGGGGCGGGGGGAGGCGGAGGAAGAACGCATGGGGGTCTCTTTCTGCGGGGCCGCTGGGGCCTGGGGCGGCAGCCGCGCGCGGGCGGAGCCGGGAAGGAAGGGGCGCGGCGCGGAAGCTGCCGGGCGGGCCGCAGACTGTCCGCTGCGACGCATTGACAACTTGTCATAGCGTCACGCGGCACGTCAAGGCTATTGACCTAGTTGCGTAAATCTATGAGTCTGCGTATGGTCGAGATCACCCGGGCGGTGAAGAGCCTCCGGATGCCCTTGCACCTCAGCAGAGCGGACTGCGGCTTGCAGATCCGCGAGCGGCTGGCCGCCCAGGGGCAATCCCGGCCTCTGACCGCCGACCGACGCCGTGCTGCACCGAGATCACCCCGGAGTACGTCATGCTCGCCCCCGACCTGGCCCGACTCCTCCGCGACGCGGACCGCGACCAACTCGCGGCCGCCGTCCGGGCGGCCGTTGACGCCGTCGCCTGGTACACGCCGGCCCCGAAGCCGGACTACGGAGATACCGGCCACAGCATCGCCCGCAGTGAGGCGAAGGCCGAGCTGGCCGAAGAGGTGGTGGACTCCGTGGTGCTCGCCCTGAGCGCGAGCGTCATCCCAGACCCCGCCGGTGCGGGGAGCAGCATCGCACCCCCGGAGTCGCCCGGCCCCTCGACGGAGGAACGACCTTGACCGCCCACTGGCGATCCATCCCCATGCCGCCGAACATCGCGCGGCTCCCGCGCAACACGGCCGGGCGCCCGGTCCCCAGGAACACGCCCTGGCACGAGCCCTCCACCAGCGGTGGGCAGCTGGCCGTCAGGTCCAGCGTCGAACTGGGCGAGCATGTGGTGTGCCCGTGCGAGCCCGGTCGTGGAACGGCCGCGTTCGGCGACCAGTGCCCGCCCCGGCAGAGGGAGTTGATGTCGCAGCGTCTCTGCGGGATCTGCGGAAGAGCGATCAAGGCGACGAGCCGCCTGGTGTTCATCGGCGGCCCGAACGCCACCTTCTACATCGAGCCCCCGGTCCATCCCCGGTGCGCGGCATACGCGCTGATGGTCTGCCCGACCCTGGCGGCGGCCGAGGACGTCGAGCTGACGATCGCGCGCACCTACAGCATCCGCGAACGCCGTATGACTGGTGTCTCCGCCGAGTGCACGCTCATCTACGACGTGTTCCCGTACCGGGATCCGGCCGCCCGCCGCAGGGGGCCGCTGGACTTCTACCTGGCCTTCCCCGAGAACGCCGATCGGATCGCGGCCAAGGTGTGGCTGGCCGCTCACGCCCCCGCGCTGTAGCCCGCCACCGCACGGGCGCGCAGGCGCCCCTGACGACCGAGAGAGCCATGACGTGCAAATGCGGTGCCCGTACGTACGAGGACCACCTGGCGAAGACGCGGGCCGGCTACCCCGGCCACGCCTACCGAGGCACTGTCTGGCGGCCCGGCCCCTGAAGGTCAGCAGCCGCCCCCGATCGAGAGGAAGTACTGAACGATGCGAACCCCCGCCGACTCCCGCACTGACGCCCAACGCCTGATCGACGCCCTGGCCGCCCCCCTGCCCCGGGACGACGCACGCCGCGCCGACGCCGTGCAGTCCGCCCTCCTGGACAGCGGTCTGTTGAACCGGGACGACCTCGGCAGCTCTCCCGCCGTCGCGGCCGCCGCCCGGGACGGCCTCACCAGCCTCGCGCACCTCCTGGACGCCCGCGTCCAGGGGCAGGGAGGCGGCCGGCTGCTGCTGCTCCTCCTCGCCGAACGCGAGCGGTTCACGCCGCACCCCGCGCCCGACGAAGTCGAACTCCGCATCCGGGGAGCAGCCAGCGCCCTGTTGCACCTCGCCTTGTGGCACGTGGACGACACGCTGCGGCTTCTGGGCGGCGCTCTGCAGGTCCAGGCCGAGGAAGCGCGTGATGCCGCAGGCGGCGATGCGCCGGCCTCCGTTGCCGCGGCCGGTCTCGTCCCGGTCACTCCGGGGCTGAGCGCGGACGGCGAGGAGCTGCACCTGGCCGTCGGGGCGTTCGATGCCGGCGGTGCCCCCGCTGTCTGCGGGCGATGGCTGTCCGAGCGGGTCTCCGACGACGCCAGCATCTCCGTCCCGCCCGAGTGCGACACCTGCTTCGGTCTGTCCGAACAGGGTCCGGCGCTCATCTTCACCGGCGAGGAACACGACGCGTGGACCGCCTTCACCGAGGCCCACCGCGGGGAGGAAGTGTGAGCGCCGACTCCGGCTCAGCGATCGAGCGTCGCATCGCGGCTCAACTGCCGGATCCGATCGCCGCCCGGCCGAAGGACGCGCGCGGCTATCCGATCAGCTTCGTCACCGCGCTGGGGGCCGACGGGACGCCGGACTTCACCGAGCTGAACGGGCCCCGGCGGGCCAAGGCGATCATCGAGCACTTGTGCGGCCTGTGCGGGCAACCACTGCCGCTGGTGCGGGCAGTGATCGGAGGGCCACAGGTGGTCGAGCACCACCTCGCGATGGATCCACCGATGTGCGTACCGTGCGCGGTCTTCGCCGCCACCCACCCCGCGGCCGGCTGCCCGTTCCTCCTGAATGAGAACGCCCGCTACCGCAAGGACCGGGCCACCCGGCCGTCGTCACCCCTGGTGGCCCAGGAGAGGCCGCAGAGCATGTACCTGGCTCGCACCTTCGCCCATGAGGCGATCCGGCTGGCGCTGCCCGATGGTTCGCAGGAGGTCATGGCGCTGTGTGCCCGCTGGACCGGCCTGGAGGAGATCCGCGCAGGGCAGCTGTTCGACGCGAGGCGCCTCCTGGGCCACTGATTGCTTAACGCTATGAATGCATATATGGTCATGATGCTGCCGGCGGCGCGCTCCCCGCCGCTCACCCCCGCGCTCCACCATCCATCCCCTGGAGTACGCCATGCCGAGCCCCGTCATGCCCGAAACCGACGCGAACAGCCTCCTCGGCCTTCTGCGCAGCGCCCCCTTCTCCGCTCCGTACCTCGGCGAGATCATCGACTGGATCCGCCGCTCGGTGCATCAGGAGGCCGAGCAGGGCCGGGGCGCGTTCGACATCGACGCCGAGGCGCTGCGCCGCCTGGACGCGTACGCGACGGGCCTGGGCCCGGGCGCGGCCGAGCTCGGGCGCCGACTCTCCGACGCCCGCCATGCACTGGAGGCCGTCCAGCACGACCACTACCTCCGGTTGACGGTCGGACAGGGGGCCGACGGCGGCACGGCGCAGGTCTCTCGCCGTTCCGAGCTCCTCAAGCTCGCCACGGCGGTCGGCAGTTCCCGCGTCGGCCGGGCCCACGGGGGCGATCGTGATCACCTCCGTGAGTTCCGGCAGTACGGTCTTCCGGCCCGTCGACCCGGAGGTCGCCCACCAACTGCGGGGCGCAGCCCGCGAGCGGAAGGAAGCAACGGTGCGCCGTGCCGCCGCCGTCCGCGACCTGCTCGCCCAGCATGTCCGGATGGTCGACTGGAGCGAACCGCAGGCGGTCGGGGTCGTGGTCGAGAGCAGTGATACGACGGTGACCGTGTCGTGGTGGGAGTCGCACGTAGCGGTCGGTCCGAGCCTGTGGATCGAGGGCGGGGTGCGGCTTCTGTGTTCGGCGCTTCTCGCTGATCGCGGCTACGCGGTGGCCCTGGCGGGCGACGGCGCCCTCCACGTCACCGCCTGACGGCCTCGGCGCGCCTCCGCAGTGCCGGTGCGGCGGCGCGCCGCTCGGCCCGGCAGCCGGCTTCACCCGGGGCCGCACCGCGGCGTCGAACTCGCGACGTGGCCGACTGCGGCGCCCTGCACGGTGCGCCCCCTGCTGGGCAGCGGGCCGACCTCGAGCGAGCGGCCAACGCTCCGTCAGCCCATGTGCGGCCGAGGGGTGCGCGGCTGGCTCCGGGCAGGCGGAGGCCGTCCCGGGTCCCGGACTTACGCGCCCGGTGCGCGCGGCAGCCGGCCGATGGGCGGACTGCCGCGCCGAACCGGCCGCCAGCCGATATCCCTCCAGGGCGGGCCGAGGTCGCTTCGTCCCGGTGGAGCGCCGTCGGCATTCCGGCATCGCCCGGTGCGCCGCAAGGGCCGAAGAAGCCGAACGAGATTGCTTAAGTCTATGAATGTATGTAATGTTTCTGCTGTGTCGCCGATCCGTCCACGGACGCTCGCGCGGCGACCGTCGAGCCCTGTGCCCATGTCCGGCCTGGCGGCGCCGCCGCTGATCGCCAGCCTCAGCCCCGCGCCAGCGTGAAGGAATCCTCATGCCCAGCACCATCGTCGAAGCCTCCTCGCAACACCCCGCCCCACCGCCGTGCCCGGCCTCGGGCGGGCGCGCGGTCCAGGCCGCGGGCCCCTCGGTGCCCATCCGCTGCCGTTCCCGGCAGCTCGTGGGCGGACTCGTCGTCCCCTGGATCTCCTACCAGCACGGCGGACACTCCGCCTTCGGCACCATCGACGCCGTCAGGGCCCAGCAGGCACTGACCGAGCGCCTGTGCCAGGTCTGCGGAGAAGAGCTGGAGGAGCGCTTCTGCCTGGCGGTGCGACCGATGGACGTCCGGGTCGGCTTCGCACCCGAACCCGCCCTCCACCCGGAGTGCCTGGCGTACAGCAAGCTGCGGTGCCCCATGCTCAACGGGAGCGCCGCGACGTACCGCACCAGTTCCTCACTGGCCAGGCATCCGGCGGGGCGTCCGTGCGACGACCCCAGCTGCCCTTGCCTGGAGGTTGCACCCGACCAGGGCCACTCCGCCCGCTCCGGCCGCCCCGCCGACGACTTCGACGCCTGGATGATCGACTCCGCCCACTACCGGATCAAGACGGCCCCGGACCGGCCGAACGTGCTGCTCGGGGTGGACCTGGCAGTGCCTGTCCTCCGCGTCCGCACCATCCGGAGAAACCCCCGGCCCGAACTGGACCGGCTCCGGGCCCTGATCAGCGCCCTGGGCCTGTAACACCCCGCCCGCCCCGAGAACTCGGAGACGCCTCCCATGACCACGACCTCCCCCGAACCCCCGACGCCGAGGGCCGTCCAGCACCTCAAGGCCGCGTGCGCCGATCCGAACGGCCGGCTGCCCGACAAGATCAGCAAGAAGATCCTTCACGCACTGCTGACCGACGAGTACGCCTACCGCACGGACCGCGACGGCTACCGCCTCTCGGTCAAGGACGCGCTGGCCGAGACCACGAGGCCGGTCTTCATCACGGTGGAGGGCCGCAGAGCCGTCCTGAGCACACCGCAGCTGTACGCCCTGACCCGCCACGTGGAACCGAGCGGCCGCCTGGCGCCGAACGTGACCTGGCAGACGACAAGCTCCCTTGTCGACCTCGGACTCGCCGAATACCGCGACGCGAACGGGAACCCCAAGCCGACCGACGGCGACACGGGCGTCTCCGGTGCAGTCCACTACCCCTTCCGCACCCCCCTCGGGCAGCAGGTCGCTGAGCTTCCGGAGCAGCCCGCCCGCTGACCCATCCGCACACGGCGCCCGGCCACCGCCGGGCGCCGATCCCCCCAGCCGCCAGTCACCTCCAGGAGGTACCGATCGTGTTCGGCCCTTGCCCGAAGTGCGATGACACCACCCCCTCCATCGCCGCCACGGCATGGATCAACATCGTCGACACCGACAGCCCCAGCGCAACGCGCATGGAGATCACCGACATCCAGACCGACGAGGTCCAGCTTCACTGCGCGAACTGCGGCCACGTGCTCCCACTGCGCGAACAGCCCGACGCAGACCTGGTCACCTCGCTGTTCATCAGCCTGTTCGAGGCCCACGGTCTCGACCCCGCCCGGATCGGCAAGCTGATCCTCTCCGAGGAGATGAGCGCGTGAGCATCGAGGACAACGCCGAAGCCGCCGAGCAGATGCGCGCCGACCTCGCCGACTTCTTCGGCAAGCCCGTCCGCGGCCTGCCCGTGGCCCTGGACTTCATCCAGGCCATGCACCTGAGCCGGACCAGCGAGGACTTCGGGGACGACCGGAGGGCCGTCGAACTCCACCGGGACCGGGCCCTCCAGATGGCCAAGAATCTCGAACAGGCGCAGGTGTGGGTCGCCTCGCCGTCCCTCACCTCGGCCATGACCGACCACGAGCTGGTCACCAGCCCCGACGGCTACCTCCTGGAGAACACCGACGAGGCGCCCGCGCCGGTCGGCGTCGTGCACTTCCCCGTCCCTATCACTGCCGCCTCCGAACTCCCCATCCACGGCCTGGCCTGGGAATCCGAAGGAAGCGGAGACCAGCTCCAGCTGTCCGTGACCGCGCTCACCAACACACCCGACCTGTACGAGGCCCTCCCCCCGCCTCTGCTCCCCTTCCACTGGGCCCGCAGCCCCTACAGCCCCAACGCCATGGTCCTGGCCGTCCCCGAGGTCAGTACGAAGATCCAGAGCTACGGACACCACCCTCACTGGGGCGCGGCACCGGCGTCCATCCTGGTCGGCCTCCTCCTCGCGTTCTGGTCGCTGCGGCCCGCATTCGAGCACGACGAACAGACCGTGACGCAGAAGACCGGCAAGGGCCGCAAGCTCCGCGTGAAGTTCCGGCCGGTCCGCGTGATCCGCGAGGCCGCGACCCGCTTCACCGGCGAGCACGTGCCGGCCGAGCACGACCGCAGGTGGGCCGACGAGACGCTGCGCTGGAGCGTCGACGCCCGGTGGAGCTGGCGCTGCCCGAACCCCCGCGACCACAAGGCCATCGTCGAAGCCGGAGGGACCTGTCCCAAGGTCAAGGTCCGGGTCAAGGCACACATCAACGGTCCCAAGGGCAGAGGCGTCGACACCCGCCGTACCGCCCGGATCAGCACGATCAGTACCAGAGCAGCCGGAGCGTGAGGAGTCCCGTCTCAGGGCCTGCCGCGTGAACGGCCTCTCCCAACATCGACTTGAACAGCCCGGAGGCGGTCTCCGCGCGCCATCCGGCGCACAGACCGCCTCCGAGCGAAAGGACCTCCGTGTCTTCTTCCGCAGCACTCTCCTCCCGGGCCTGCGAGCGCCTGATCGCCGATCTCACTGGCGAGGTCGGCGCCAAGGCCGCAGTCTCCTGGGCCCACGCGGCCGCCCTGGTCGAGCACGCCACCGCGCACGGCCTCGTCGCCGCGCTGCGCCAGGGCGGCGACGGTCCTGATCACGCCAGGCACATCCTGGGTGCGCTGGCCGGCTCGCACCCGGCGCTCGAACCGCTCACCGACCCGCAGGTCGTCCCCCTCTGGGAGAACCCGATCAGCCCGGCCGGCTGGAAGCTGATCGCCCGGCTGTGGAGCGGCGCACCGATCCGTGACGACGGTCACCGCATCGACGGGTACCGCCTGGGAGACGCCTACCAGGCGCTGTCGGCCGACGCCCGGAAGTCGAGGGCGCTGTGCCAGACCCCTCCCTGGGTCGCGGAGCTGCTGCTCGACCTCTCTCTCGAGTCGGCGCTCGACGACGTTGGCGCCGACCGCGTCCGGATGATCGACCCCGCCTGCGGGACCGGGCACATCCTGGTATCCGCCCTCCACCGTGTCCGGGCCTACCGGCCGCGGGGGAGGGCCCCCTACGCCGGGGTCACGGTCGCACGCTCCCTGGAGCGTGGCCTCCAGGCCGTGCACGGCGTCGACCTCGACCCCTACGCGGCCGCTCTGACGCGGTACCGGCTCCTCGCGGCGACCGCCGGCATCCTGGGCGGCCCCATCGCGGCCGTGCCCGCCGGCTGGCCCGTGCAGGTCGCCGCGGCCGACGCGCTGCTCGATACCGACGAGCCGCTGCTCCAGCCGGGCCGCTACCACGCGGTGGTGGGCAACCCGCCCTACATCACGGTCCGCGACCCCCAGGTGCGCGAGCAGATCCGGCGCGCCTACCCGCAGGTGTGCAGCGGCAAGTACAGCCTCGCGCTGCCCTTCACCGCCCTGATGACCAACCTGGCCCGGCCGGCCGGCACGATCGCGCAGCTCACGGCCAACTCGTTCATGAAGCGCGAGTTCGGCAAGAAGTACATCGAGGAGTACCTCTCCCGCCTGGACCTGACCTGGGTGATCGACACATCGGGGGCGTACATCCCTGGCCATGGGACGCCCACGCTGATCATGGTCCACCGGGCAAGGCCGCCGCAGGGGGAGACCGTGATCGCCATCCGCGGCAACCGTGGCGAGCCCGGGGTGCCGGAGGATCCGTCCCAAGGTCTGGTGTGGAGAGCGATCGAGGAAGCGGTCCACCAGCGACTGGCACTCGACCGTCTGCGCCAGGGACTCGAAACGCACCTCGGAGGAGGCGAATCCATCTGCGATATTGCTTAACACTACGAGTTCGCTTATGGTTTGAATGTGCGCCGCAGCGGCCCACCTTTCCAGTGGAGTGATCCCCCTTGAGCAAGAACACCGCGAACATCGTGCTGGACGCTTTCCGCTACATCGCCTGGATGACCGCCGCGGCGATGTTCATCTACAGCCAGGCCGAACTGATGTGCCTGGCCGTCGTGGTGGCCATCGGCCTCGGCGAGTGGCAGAGCACCCATTGAGCACGTCACCGGACACCGTCCCCCCGCCCCCGGCAACGCCGGGAGGCGGGAACGGCGGCAGGCCCGAGACCGAGGGCGCCCCCACGGCCAGACTGGCTCTTGGCGAGCGCGACGCCGCCCTCCTGGACTTCGAGTACCGATACTGGCCCAGGTCGACCGCCGTCGCCCCAGGACCGAAGGAAGCGGCGATCCGAGCGGACCTCGGCATCTCTCCGACGCGCTACTACCAGCTGCTCAACGGGCTGCTGGACAGCGAAGCAGCCCTCGCCCGCCACCCCGTGATGGTCAATCGCCTCCGGGCCGTGCGAG
>NZ_JBEOWI010000099.1:0-15780 GCF_040296005.1 Kitasatospora sp. NPDC002551
GGCGGCGGGTCCGCCGGGCGCCGCCGGGCCGGAGGCGGCGCCCTGACCCTCGGCGCGCGGGCCGCCGGACGCGGAGCTCGCGGTGCCGTGGGCGTCCGGCAGACCGTTCTCCTCGCTGGTGAGCTGCTCGACGGCGAGGCGTTCGCTCGGCGTGGTCTGCCGCAGCCCGGAGCCGCGGTTGCGGGAGAGCGTGCAGCCGGTCAGCCGGACCGCCTCGGTGGAGTCCAGCCGCACGCCGTCGCCGATGTTCTCGACGGCGTCGACCTGGGAGAGCGCGGCCCGGCCGCCCGCCCCGATCCGCACGCCGTGCCGACGGTTGCCGTGGCTGCGGGCCCGGGTGCAGGTCAGCTCCCCGCCGTCCTCGACGGCGAGGCCGTCCTCGCCCGAGCCGCTCACCTCGCAGTCGCGCAGCGCGGCCCTGCCCACCTTGCCGACCACCACGCCGCAGTTCCTGGAGCCGCGCACCACTCCGGCGCCGACGAAGGTGTCCGCGCCGTCGGTGATCCGCAGGCCGGCCCGGCCCGCGTCGGTCACCTCGACGCCCTCCAGTCGGCCGCGGCCCTCCCGCAGCACCTCGACGCCGTCGGTGCCGGCGTTGGTCACGGTCAGGTGGCGCACCCGGGGGTTGGCGCCGCCGCCGATCGACAGGCCGGCGCCGGTGACGTCCCGGATCTCCAGCCGGTCGATGTCGGCGGCGCTCTCCTCGGCGAGTTCGACGCCGGCCGCGCCGCAGTTGCGCACCACGGTGCCCTTGAGCACCGGACCGGACTGCTCGCCGATCCAGATGCCGGTGCCGTCGGCGTCCGCCACCTCGCAGTTCTCGAACTGCCCGCGCGAGCGGCCGGTGACGTGGATGCCGTGCCCGGCGGTGCGGGAGGTGGAGCAGCGGCGCAGCTCCGGGTCGGTCCCGGCGGCCAGCGCGATGCCGTGGCCGGTGGTCGCGCTGACCACGCAGTCCTCCAGCAGCACCCGGGCCTCGGAGCTGATGTAGACGCCGATGGTGGTGTCGCGGACGGCGGTGCGCACCAGCCGGGTGGTGGAGCGCTCCTCCAGGGCGACGGCGGGCTTGTCGGTGACCGAGATCTCGCAGTCCTCGAAGGTGCCGCGCGCCTCGCCGTTGGCGCACACGCCGTTGCCCCGGGCGTCGCGCAGCACGCAGTTGCGCAGCAGCGGGTTGGCCCGCTCGCCGACCACCACGGCCGAGGTGCCGAGGTGCTCGATGACGCAGTCCTCGATCACGCTGGTGCCGGTGGAGGTCTCGACGATGCCGGCGCCGGCCGGGTTGGTGACCCGGCAGTCGCGCATGGCGAGCGAGCCCTGCTGGCGGGTGAGGACGGCCGTCCAGGAGCTGCCGACCACCTCGCAGTCGGAGAGCGCGGCCTGCCCACGCGGCACGTCGACGGCGGGCATCTCCTCGTCCTGGCCCTGCACCACCAGGCCGGTGAGCTGGACGGCCTCGGCCACCACCTGGACGACGCAGCCGCGCCGGGCGGTGATCCGCACGCTGCCGCGCGGCTCCTCGGCGGTGATGGTGACCATCTTGGTGATGACCAGGTTCTCCTCGTAGCGGCCGGGGCGCACGGAGATCACCGCCCCGCTGCGGGCCGCCGCGAGCGCGTCGCCGATCGTGCGGTACGGGCCGCCCCGCTGTTCCGGGCACACCGTCAGCACATGGCGCGACATGGCCGTCCTCTCCTGGGGTCTTCGTCGTTCGTCGGGGGTGGGGCGGTGGTCGGGACCGTCAGGAGGCCGTGCAGTCGGCGCGGACGGCGGAGGCCGCGATGTGCGCCTTCTCGGTGGAGGTGCCGGCCCAGTCGAGGCCCCGCGAGTGCAGCATCACGGCGATCTTGCCGCCGGTCACCGCATAGGTGCCGCCGGCGGTCACCCAACTCCCCCGGCTGCTGGTCTGGTTGACCGAGAAGTCGCCGATGGTGCCGGAGTTGGGCGTCGAGGTGTTCTGCACGGTGTAGTAGGCGGGCGCGCCGCCGACCGCCTTGAGATCGGAGTTGTTCGGCACGTAGACGGCGATCTTGCAGGTGCCCGTGGTGACCGGTGCGGTGGAGAACGTCCAGACCACCCAGTTGTCCTTGTCGTCGGTGTTCGCGGCCCCGGACATCGGCATCGAGACGTACTTCCCGTTGCAGCCCGAACCGGTGTAGCCGCCGGCCGAGTTGGTCAGCCAGCCGGTGCTGCCCTGCTCCCACCAGCCGTGCTGGGCGTAGGCGACGGAGGAGGTGCCGCACCCGTTGCCGCCGATGGCGCTGTAGGTGGCCTTCGCCGCCGCCGGCGGCGGCGCGGGCTGCTGGGGGGCGGGCGGCTGCGGGGCCGGCTGCTGCGGCGCGGGCTGCTGGGGAGCGGGCTGCTGCGGGGCCGGCTGCTGCGGCGCGGGCTGCTGGGGAGCGGGCTGCTGCGGGGCCGGCTGCTGACCGGAGGCGGGCTGCTGGTTGGAGGCCGGCTGGCCGCCGCCGGTGGCGGGCTGGGTGGTCTTGCCGCCCTGCGCGGACGAGCCGCCGCCGACCGAGGTCTTGGCCTGCGGGGCGGGCTGGCCGCCCGGCTGGGAGCCCGTGTTCGCCGGGACGCCGGCCGTGCCGGCGCCGCCCGGCTGGAGGCCGGGGACGGTGCCGGAGGTGTCGACGGGCACGGTGGGCTGGGCCGGGGTCTCGGCGTTGACCAGCGGTGCGGTGGTCTCCGCCGGGGTGCCGGTGGCCGGCGGCTCGGTGGGCACCGTCGGCACCGGCGCGTCCTCGATCTGCGGACCGTCGGGGAGGTGGTTGTCGGGCTGGTTCACCCCGAGGTTGTCGCCCCGCTTGTGGTCCTTGTCGGCGCCGTCGGTGATGAGGAACGGCAGGCCCATGAGCACCACGCCGGCCGTGGCCGCGGCGACCAGCGCGGGCCGCTTGAACCGCCGGCGGCGGCTGTCCGGCTCGGCGGGCGCGTCCGGGTCGTCGGCCCCGATCGGCTCCAGGAGGCCCGGCTCCTCGGCCGGCCCGTACCCGGCGTCGGGCGGGAGCTCCGGTCCGGCACCCGTCTCCGGGGTGGCCGGCCCGTAGTGCGGCACGGCGACCTGCTCGGTCGGCGACTCGGCCGCGACCACGCCGGCGGCGGCCCCGGCGCCCTCGGCGGCCTCCGCCGCCGGGGCCTCGGCCGGGCCGCCCTCCTCCTCCATCTCCCAGTCCATCGACGGAAGTTGGATCCCCGTGTTCCCGCCCGTACTCGTGCTCACCGCAGCTCCTCCGGCCTCGGATGCAGTCCCTGTCGACGGGACCACCCGGCCGACAGGTCTTCGGATGCTCCCACTGCGTCTCTACGGCCCGCCCGGGCCGAACGGTTCACGCCTCCCGCCGCCGGTCCGGCGGCGGGGTGGGGTTCAGGACGGCGAGGACGAGGTCCAGGAACTCGGGCTCCGGATCGCGCTCGATGGGCACGAGCTCCGGCGGCTCGGCTCCCGCCGGGCGCGGCGGCAGGTCGCGGTCCGGCTGCGGGGGGCTCGGCACCATCGGCGGGTTGGCCCCCTGCGCGTACAGGTCGGAGCCCTGCGCCTGCGGGGCGGGCCGGCCGAGGTCCACCCACGAGTCCTCGGACAGCTCGCTCCCGGTGTCCGACAGGTAGCCGCCCTCCAGGTCCGAGTCGCCCTCGTACTCCTGGGCCGTGCGGAACGTGGCGTCCGTCGGCCCGCGCCCGTGCGTCGGCTTCTCGTCGCCGTCCTCCTGGCTGAACTCGCGCCGGATCGATCCCTTGAGGGACGGGGCCGTCACCATCGAGTCCTCGGAGAGCACGCGCTCGTGCCCGAGGTTGGCCGGCGGCTCCTCGGGCGTCGCGTGCCGCAGCGACCGCTCCGTGTCGTTCGCGTCGTGGGCCGGCACGTACCGCACCGGCCGGACCGGACCCCCCGGGTTGCCGAAGGGCCGCACGGGCGGCGCGACGACGACGTCCTCCCCGTCCGGCAGGTCGCCCGGCGTCTCCTGCACGCCACCGAGGTCACCGTCGCGCGGGGTGAACGGCCCCTGGTCCCCGCCCAGCGGCCGGAAGGCCGGGTACGGTCCGGCCGCTGGGATCCGGTTCCCGCGCCGGTTCACCGGCCCGAGCAGGGTCTCCTCCTCGCTCTCCTCGCTCTCCTCGAAGTCGTCGTCGGCGTCCTTCCGGTTCTGCGGCTGCTCCGGGAGGTTCACCGTCGCGGCCGAGTCGTCCTCCGGCGCGCTCGCCTTGATCACCTCGGGCACCTCCTCCGGCACGTCGGTCGGCCGCTGCCGTGACAGGTCCTGGGCCGACGAGTCGTTCCCGTCCTTCACCCCGGCCCCGGCCGGGGTGAGGTCCGACTCCGGCACCTCGTGCAGGGTCTCCATCGGCGTGAACCGCTCCCGGGGCCGTCGCCGGGTCGGCGGAACGTTCTCCACCGTCGTCTCCCGCAGGTCCTGCGGACCGGGCCGCCGGACCGTGGTGTCGTTCGACCCGGCCGGGGCCGAACCGATCTGGAACTGGCGGGCGGCGCCCCTGGTCCTCGGCGGCCGGACGCTCTCCTCCGGGTTCGGCACCGGGTTCTGCCCCTGGTCGCGCACCGGGGCCTTCCCCGCGTCGGGCTTCGGCGGCGTCACCGGGTCGTCGGGGGTGACCACGATCACGTCCACCTCCTGCTTCAGACCCCGGGTCAGCCGCCGGAGCGTCCGCTCCAGGTCCTTCGCGTGCCGACGCGCGTCCTCGGCCGCCGTTTCCAGGGTGATCTCGACCAGCGGCCGGGGCGCACCCTGGGCGGCCGGCTCGGAGAACGCCGTCCGCAGCCCCGTGACCACCTCGTTGAGGTAGGTCGAGGAACCCGCCCTGACCGTCCAGCGGAAGTCCGGCTCGGTCGGCTCGTGCAGGACGAGGTCCGACTGCCGCTCGGTCACCGGCCCGTCCCACCGGTCGCGCACCTGCTGCTCCGACAGCACGTGGGCGGCGGCGACGTGGTCGACGACGTCCTGGAGCCGGTGGCGGTCCGCCCTCGGCAGTTCCTCACCGGCGAGCAGGTCGCGGATCCGGTCGAACGGCGCTCCGGACGCGCCGGCCCTGGCCAGGTCGATGACCTGGCCGAGGCCGTGGAGCCACTGCCGCGCCCGTGGGGTACCCGCGGTGAGCGACTCCGGGAGCAGGCTCCCGGCGGCCCGGCCCACGAGCGCGATCCTCGCGTGGTGGTCCGTCGTCGAGGCGTTC
This sequence comes from Kitasatospora sp. NPDC002551, assembly GCF_040296005.1. Classification (NCBI taxonomy): domain Bacteria; kingdom Bacillati; phylum Actinomycetota; class Actinomycetes; order Kitasatosporales; family Streptomycetaceae; genus Kitasatospora; species Kitasatospora sp. NPDC002551. Next base: position 5,188 of record NZ_JBEOWI010000099.1, read on the forward strand.
AGCCCCAGGGCGTCCGCCACCGCGCCGGCCGCGCCGGGCGGCCGACCGTGCAGCAGGATCTCGCCCTCGGCCGCGTTCTCGCTGAACCTGAGGTAGCCGTTGCCCGGCACCTGCTGCCCGGCCTTGGTGTGGGCGGTCGGGATGTCGATCTGGATCGCCATGAGCTCCTTGCGGGCGAGCGTCCGGTCGCCCTTGTGGTAGACCACCTCCACCTCCGCGAAGCCGTGGTAGCGCGCGGTCTCGTTCTTGATCTTGGCGTTGTTGACGAGCTGGCCGGCGGTGCCGGTGGAGAGATCGGTCCGGCCCTGGTGGCCGAGGTCCCCGTAGCCGCCGATCCGGCCGCTGACGAAGGTGCCGATGTCGCCCTTGAAGCCGCCGGTGGCCCTGGCCGAGATCTGGAGGGTCCGCTGGGCGTTGGTGCCGTCGGCGACCGAGGTGGTGTTGGTCGGGTTGGACTCCGAGGCCGTGTCGATCCGGACGAACTCCAGCTCCGTGATCCTCGTCCGGACCTCGACCCGGACGTCCCCGCTCAGGTCCGGCGGGCCGATCAGGAAGGTGGAGTTCCCGGGACGGCCCGTGGGCACGGGCGCCTCGCCGTCCGCCGTCGGGCGGGGCGGCAGGGCGGGCGGGGTGAGCGGGGTGGTGAGCTTGCTCGCCAGTGACACCGGGTCGATCATCCGGTCGACCGTGCGCCGGATCCGGTCCCAGTCCTTCGCACCGAGGAACTCCTCGGCACCCGCCGTCAATTGCCTGCGGGCGGCCTCGTCCATCGTGACCGAGCGCACGACGTCGGTGTCCACCAGCCCGTGCGTCCACACCCGGTCCGGCGGCGCCTTGGCCGTCGTGGCGCCCGCGGCCTGGTCGACCAGGGAGCGCAGGGCGTTCCCGCGGGGCGCGGACGCGCTGTCGAAGGCGTTCAGCGGGTTGGGCCGGTCGCCCGCCGGTGCCTTGGGCATCGTCTCGTTGAAGTCGATCACCGTCTCCATGCCCAGGGCGCGGCGGTAGTAGGCGAGCTTGGTGCCCCCGAGCGCGCTCTTCGTCTCGACCCAGAAGTGCAGGTCGGCCTCGCCGGTGAAGACGCTGCTCTTCAGCTTCACCTTGGTGGTGTTGCCGGAGCCCGCGCGGTTGGCCCAGGTCTCCTGGATGTCGTGGCCGGTCGCACCGGCCACCGCCAGACCCGCGTACCAGTTGCCGCCCGCGACGTTGCCGGTCACGCGCAGCTGGTGGCCGCTGCCCTTGCCTCCGCCGGTGGCGCCGTCGGCCGCCGAGTGGGTGTGCTCGGTCTGCGTCCCGGTGTTGAACTCGGTGGTCGCGGTCGTGCCGGTGTTGGTCAGGTTCCTGACGGACGCGCCGATCCTGATGGTGACGTCCCCGTCCGAGACCACCAGCCGGCGGCCGTTCATCATGCCCTTGAGCCGGTCCTGGAGGTGGTCCGGCGTGAGGGTGTCGTACAGCTTGTGCCGGAGGCCGGACCTGCCCGGTCCGTGCAGCCAGGAGTAGAGGTCCTTCCCGCCGGGTTCCGCCGTCTCCTTCGACCTGCCGAGGATCGCCTTGGCGAAGTCGAGCCGCTCGGTCACCGCCATCCGGTCGACCGCGACGGAACTGCCGGTCCGGTCCGACGACACGGAGGAGTCCTGCGGGTGGAGCGACGTGGAGCCGCCGCCCGGCTGCGACGCGGCCGAGCCGCCCCCCGGGTGCGGCGAGGCCGAGCCGTTCCCGTCGAGCGCGGACGAGCTCGCGTTCCTGCTCGCCGCGGTCGAGCCGGTGTTCGCGCCGCCCGGCACGAAGACGTTGGTGACCACGTCGGAGGAGCCCAGCACGTGCGTCAGCCAGACGCGGTCCGGGACGGCGCGCACGTCCTCCGGCTCGACGGGGTCGTACCTCGGGGTGAACACCTCCGTCCTCATGGTGATCGGGCCGAGCTTGGTGGTGCCGGGAATCAGACCCAGCGTCCGGCCGCGGATCTCCACGTCGAACACCACGTCGGTCTCCGACACGACGGCCGTCGAGACGTTCTTCGCCCGGTTGACGGTGCTGCCGGCGGTCTCCAGCGCGATCCCGGTCGACGTGTCCCTGCGGTAGGAGTAGTCGACCGTGACCCCGTTCTTGGCGACGGTGGCGTTGACCCCGAGGGTGCCCGTCACCCGGCTCCGCTCGTCCTGCGAGACGCCGTGACCGGTCCGGTTCTGCGCGCCGACCTCGAACTCGGCCCCGCCCACCTCGCGCACGGGCTTCGGCGCCGTGTTCAGCCGGGCCCGGACGATCACGTCGGCCGACCAGCCGACACCGCCGACCGGCACCTTCAGCACCCCGCCACGGGTCAGCTGGGAGATGTTGGCCTGCAGCGTGGTCGGCCCCAACTCCTCGGCGAGGATGCGGTCCAGCGACCGCGAGACCCCGCCGACCGGGCCGAACCGGCTCTTCAGCGCGCTGCGGACGTCCGCGAGCACCTGCCCGCCGCCGCTCTTCCCGTCGCCGAGCTCCTTGAACGAGACGACGGAGGCGGCACTGATCTCGTTGCGCGGCAGGACGACCTCCCCGCCCGACGTCTTCGCCGCCTTCGGCGATCCCACGCTGAACTCGGTCGAGAGGCGTTCCTCGACCGGGCGCGGCGCACCCCGGCCCTCCAGGACCAGCGTCAGCCTCACCGTGCCGCTGTGGACGTTCTGGGCGTCGCGGATCTTGCTGTTCATGTACAGCTTGTCCGCCTCGGAGTCACGGGTGCCGACGCGGACCCGCTTCTGGTGGCTGAGCTCCGTGCTGCCGGAGGGCGGGTTCCCGGCCACCGGGAAGCCGACGGCCCCCTGCTTGACGTCGTGCTTCCCGCTCTGCCGCCGCTCGGAGGTGAACGTGCTGCTCTCGTTCTGCCGGCTGAGGTCGGCGTCCTTGGAGTGCCGGACGAACGCCGTGTCCTCCAGCGTGGCCCTGACCGTCACCTTGAGACCGCGGCCCAGCGCGGAGTCCGTGAACGCCCCGGGCTTGCTCCGGTCGAAGGAGGTCAGCACGAACTCGTCACCGCGGGTCATCGCGCCGAGCCGGGAGGCCAGCGCGGGCTGGGTGGCGAGCTGCATCACCTCGTCCCGGATGGACGGCCAGAGGCTGCCGTAGTACTCCCGGCCGGCCTTCTCCAGATCGGCCCTGAGCTTGCCGACCGATCCGAGATCACGGATGACGGTGGCCTCCGGCAGCGTGGTGAAGGTGCGCTCCCATCCCTCCGGCCCCGTGCTCCCGGCCTCCTCCGTGGTCCTCCTCGGCGGCATCTGGACCGTCAGGTCGGCCTTCGGCATCAGGGAGCGGAAGCCGATCGGCACCTCGACGGCGTCGCCCACCTGCGTGTCGCCCCTTCGGACCACCACCTCCAGGTAGCCCTGGCCGTCGAGGATCGAGCCCGGCTCCTTGGTCTTGGTCGTGACCGCGGTCTCCAGCGTGCGGCCGGAGATCCGGATCTCGTCCGAGCCCCTGCGGATGCCGTAGCCGCCGCCGACGTTCCGGTCGTCCGCACCGAGCCGCCCGGCGCCCTGGATCTGCCAGAGCCCGCTGACGACCTTCCGCCGGAGCTTGGTGACGATGGCACCGGCACCGGTGTTGAACTCGGTCTCCTTGGTGTCCGCCACCAGCTCCAGCCGACGGCTGGCGGCCTTGACCTCGATCACGACGTCGCTGTCCGGCAGCCGGAGGACCACCGACTCGCCGTTCGTCATGCCCTTGAAGTCCTGCTGGAGACGCCGCTGACCGAACTCCGCCACCAGCTGGTCGGACAGCTTCCGGCTGTTCCCGCGGAACGCCTGCCGGACGTCGTCGTGCTGCATCATCAGGTCGACGACACCCGCCATGACCTGACGCTGCACGGGGCGGCGGCCCGCCACCCCGAGGTCGGTCAGTTCCGTGCTCCCGTCCGGGTTCGGCCCCGCCGGCCGGATCCGCGGCTCGCCGCTCACGTGGACGTCCAGCATCACGTGGGACAGGTGCAGCCGCCGGTCGGTCCGGATCCCCTCCTTGAAGTCCGCCGGCCAGGGCTTGTGGGCGGCGTCGGGGGCATCGGCGGTGGCGCGGGCCTCGCGCTGCGGGATGCCGACCTCGATCGGCGTCGACGTGACGTTCTCGGCCTCCCGGTTCAGCCGGCCCGTGAGCGCCGGGTCGTCCCGCCGCCCGGCCGCCTGGTACCCGACCTCCAGGAACAGCCGGCCGTCGAACGTCAGGGTGGTCTCGGTGGTCTTGGAGCGCGAGAACAGCCGGGCCCGGGTCGTCAGACCGTCCCAGCCCGTGACGTCGCGCTGGTAGCCGGCCGAGCCCTGGAGGCGGAACAGCTTGAAGAAGTCGAACCGCCCCTGCGGACCGAGGCCCCAGCGCCCACGACCGCCCGCGACCGTGCCGAGCGACACCACCCGGTCACTGCCGCCCTCGTACTCGAACTTCTCCTTCGCCTTCTCGCCCACCCGGTGGGCCAGGTTCCCCACCTCACCGCGGACGGTGATGGTGCCGTGCCCGGCGTCCGTCCCGACCGGGATGTGCAGGACCTCCCCGCGGGACAGGGCCGACACCTGGGCGCGCAGGCCGGAGCCGCTGAAGACGCCCTCCGCGAGCGTGCGGGCGAGGGCCTGCGGGTTGGCCGTCCCCTCGGGGAGCTTCGCCTCGATCAGCTTCGCGACCTTCACGACGAGCGCGCCGTTCGGTTCGCCGATCGAGGTCACCATGTGCGCGCCGGAGAGAAGACCGGATTCGTCGACGGCCCTCGGCGGCAGCAGCGGCGACGGCGGTGGTGGCGGCGGCGGGTCCGCCGGGAGCTCCTTGACCTCGTCGGCCTCCTTGCGCTCCTCGACGATCTCCTCGATCTCGCTCTTCGCCTTGGGCTTGAGCGGCCCGGCCGTGCTCTCCTCGACGTCCCCGTCCTTGCGGCCGGTCGTGAGGTCCCCGTCCCGGTGCGAGGTGACGGACGGGTGCGTGCCGGAGCTCCCCGCTCCTGTCGCGGCGGTGCTGGTCGCCGCGTCGATCAGTGCGACCTGCCGCCGGAGCTCCTCCATCGACAGGTGGTCCTCGGCCTCCGGCTCGACGAACGCCGCCTTCGCCTTCGCCTTGCCCTTCCGCCCCTCCGACTCGTCGCGCGGCTGGAGGTGGACGCCCGTGTTCCCCGTCCCCTCGTCGTGGTGGATCGAGAGGCGGCGCCCGTTCACCGGGCCGAACACGACCATCTCCCCCGGGCCGTCGGCCCGGGTGTCCGAGCGGACGATCCGCAGGTCCAGGGCGGAGGCCATCAGGACGAGGAACACGTCCTGCACGTGGCGCTGGGCCCGCGCGGGATGGACGCCCCACTCCCGCCAGGTGGCGAGTTCGTCCCGGAGGGACTCCCTGAAGGACTCCCAGTCCACCGTGTCACGCCGCTGGCCGCCGGCCCAGTCGAGGTAGAAGCGGTACGCCTCGTCCGCGAGGTCGGGGTCGTCCAGGAATCGCCGCTCGACCTCCTCCCGCAGCGCGCGCTCGGCGGCGTCCGGGTCCCCGGCCACCCGGTCCGCCCCGTCCTCGCCGAGGGCGTGGACCAGCAGTTCCCGGGGGGCCGCACCGGCGATCGACCGCAGCACCGGCAGGCCGCCGTGCTTCCCGTCCTCGTTCTCCGGGAGCACGGCGTTCCGCAGCCGCGGCGCTCCGTTGTCGGCCGGCGTGGAGTGCTGCCGGGAGTTCTCCTGGCCCGGCTCGCCCCAGATTTCGGCGATCCGGCCTCCCTCCCGCCGGACGTGCACGGTGACGCCACCGGCGGTGCCGTCGACGACGCCGTTCTCCGGCAGCCGCCCGGACCGGTGGGCGCGGTCGAGCACGACCCCGGCCGCGTAGCGGATGTCGTCGGCCGACCACTCGCGCGGCAGGCCGGAGCCGCGCGGGTCGCGCCAGGCGTCCTCGGTGAACTCCTGCCAGAGCCGCCGGACGTCGTACTGCGGGGCGGACGCGGGGATCTGCTCGTCCTGACGGCGCGGGCCGGGCTCGCGCAGCGCGTTCGGCCCCTCGGTCGGCATCACCCGGTCGGACAGGGTGGTCACCGGGCCCGCGTGCCTGAACAGCTGGGCCGGCGGGCCCTGTTCGTGGTTCGGGCCGAACCCGGGCAGCAGTCCCCCCAGCAGCGTCGGGAGGCCGGTCTCGCCGGCCTGCCGCGCCGTGAGGCTCCGGTAGGCGCCCTCGGGACGGTCCACCGGTATCACGGTGACATTGACCAGCAGCGGCTGCCCGCCCCGGTTGCCCTGCGCCCACTGCTGCCGGACGCTCCGGTTCAGCTGGTCGGTGTAGGCGTGGACCTGCTGCTCGGTGATCCCGCCCTCCCGGCTCACGTGGAGGGGGACGACGATGTCGACGCCCTGCTGTCCGGAGTTGAAGAGCACCCGCCGGACCTGGAGGAAGCCGTCGCCGGCGGCGATCCGCCGGCCGTCGCCGGTGGCGATGATCCGGTGCCGGTCCCAGCCGTCCGTGCGCCCCTCGGGCTGCACGTCGGTCGGGCGGTAGGCGAGGTGCTGGCCGTCGCGGCTGAGACCCTCGATGCGGACGCCCCCGGCCTCGCCGACCCACCGGTAGGTCCGGTCGTCGATCCGGACCTTGTGGAACGCCGAGGCGTGCGCCGACTCCACGGCGTCCAGGACGGTCCGCCGGTTCCACTCACGCGGGAACATCGTCCGCGCGGAGTTGTCCGGCTCCCGCCAGTGGTTGCGGAACTCCGCGAGCGGCGCGTCGGGAGCGACGGTCGCGTCCAGGAAGCGCACCCTGGCCCGGTAGGTGCCGTTGACGTGGACGGGGCCGCGCTCGATCACCTCGACACCGCGCCGGCGGAGCCAGGTCGCGGCGTCCACGCCCGAGCCCGGGGTGATCTCGTGGTGCAGCCCGGTGAGGAACTGCCGGTCGCCGTAGCGGGCGATGTCCTGCGCCCGCTGCCCGTACCGCAGCAGGTCCCACGGGCGCGAGGGCGCGTGGGCGAGGTCCGGGTCGCGGGGCGGGAGCGGGCCCAGGTCGGACAGACCGTCCCACGGCACGGCCTCCCGCCTGGGCCGGGTCGGCGGGGGCGGCACCGGTGCGTCCGGCGTCGTCGGCGGGTCGGGCGTCAGCGCCGAGTCCGGCGTCATCGGCGGCTCGTGCGGCTCGTGCGGCTCCGGCTGGGTGTCGGAGGGCCGGAAGGACAGGAACCGGTCGCCCCGGATCTCGCCCTCGATCCGCACCCCGGCGTACTCGCCGACCCAGCGGTGGCGCCCGCCCCAGAGCGGGGTGACCGCGTCGTGGGCCAGCGCGTGGAGGTACGCCTGCTCGGCGGCGTAGACCGCGTCCGCCTCCGTCCAGTTGCGCGGGAACAGCCGTCGGCGGTCGGCGGTGTCGGTGGTGTCCAGGATGCCCGCGGCGCTCTCGGTGTTCACCGTGACGGCGCGGCGCCGGCCCCTCGGCGCGGCCTCGTACTCGACGTGCAGCACACCGTTGGCGTGCTGCTCGACGATCCCCGTGGGCAGCCGGCGGTCCGCACCCGCCACCGGGAGCAGGTGCCCGCCCTGGCCCCGACGGTCGCCGTACAGCGCGGTCTGCCGGGCATCCGCGTCGAACGCGGCCCGGGGCGGCAACGGCCGGCCGTCCGGCGCCCGGTGGGTCGGGGTGAGCCGGGACGGCTGGGTGCCGAAGACCTCGTCGATGGCGGCACCCAGCTCGCGCAGGCTGCGCGGCGCCAGGTTCTGGACACCGTCCAGCCTGCGGGACGGGATGCCGGCCACCTGGTCGGAGGAGACCCGGCCGTGCTCGACGTGCGGGCTGTTCATGATCGTGGCGTCGTTCTCGACGACATGCCGGTTCTGGAAACGGCGGTACTCGTCGTCGAAGCCGATCAGGTGGCCGATCTCGTGGGCGAGCGTCTCCGGGGTCGATTCGAGGGACCAGGTCTCGTTGTCCTCGTGCAGCTCGCGGCTGAACAGGTCGACGATGTGGACGTGGTGGTTGACGTCGGCCGAGTGGTCGACGAACTCGGGACGGACCCGCAGCACGCTGCCGTCGGGCAGCCGGTGCCCGGTGTTGTACACCAGGTTGACGCCCTCCCAGGCGCGGTCGATCACCAGACCGATCTGTTCGTCGGTGAACTGCTCGACCTGCGCGTCGTAGCCGTAGCCCTCCTCGATGCCCGCCTCGGCGGGCTCCCGGCGGATGTGGATGCGCACCACGACCTCGGTGGCCGGCTCGCCGTTCTCCAGGAAGCCGCGCCGGGCCTCGTACCCCCGCAGGAACGAGGCCGAGACGGACCGCTGGAACGCGTCGACGGGGGCCCGGACCTCGCGGGCCCCGGTGACGCTCGCCAGGGCGGACTCGTCGAGGTCCACCAGCATGGTGAGGTCGTCGCCGTGGTCCGTCCCGGCGACCGAGGACTCCCGGTCGGACGCCATGTCGGTGTCCTGGTCCTCCGTGACGTGCTGCTGCGCGTCGTCCTCGGAGACCCGCACCACCAGCTCGCTGTCCGGGCCGTACTGACGGACGGTGCCGTGCCGGTCGGTCACCTCCAGCCGGACGTGCAGGGCGTGCGCCAGCAGCGGGGCCAGCGCGCCGCCGAGCCCGGCGTCGTGGGTGCCGTCCCCGGCCTCCAGGGCGTCGCTCAGGCCGTGGAGCTGCCGGGCGGTGGCCGGGTCGGGCACCGCGCCGGGCCGGAACGCGGTCAGCGCCTCGGCGGGGAGGTGGTCGGGCGGGGTGTTCCGGAGGTAGTCGGCGACCTCCCGGGCCATCAGCCGCAGCAGTTCGGGCCGCGGGGTGCCGGCCGGGAGGTCGTGGTGGGCCAGCAGGGCCGCGGCGAGTTCGGGGGACGCGTCCGCGACGGCGGTGAGCAGCGGGTCCGCGGCCGGCGGCGCGAGGTGCGGGACGGCGGGGCCGCCGGGGCCGCCGGTGTGCGCCGGCGCGTAGCCCGCGGGCGCCTGCGGGGCGTGCAGCTGCGGAAGGTCCCGCTGGTCGCCGATGCCCCGGTAGCCGTGGATCATGCCGTCGACGATGTCGACCTCCAGCAGGACGCCGCGGAAGTCGCCGAAGACGACGCTGTTCTCGTTGGGGCGGACCTGGTGCCGGTCGACGAACTGCGTCACGGCCCAGCGGGCGTCGGCGGCCGTCCACTCGCGCGGCAGGCTCTCGTCCTCGGGCAGGCCGCGGGGGTCGAGGTCGAGGCCCTCCCGGCTGAAGCGCTCGTCGACGGCCTCGGCGAGCGGCCGGCTCCGCGGGTGGCCGTCCTCGGTGACGACGACCGCCGGGTGCTCCTCGGTCTCCCGGCGCGGACCGGGCTCGCGCAGGTCGGCGGGGACGTCCGGGGTCCCCTCGGCGTCCCGGTGGCCCCGGAGCACGTCCGCCCGGGTGGGGGCGGACTCCTCCAGCAGGTAGAGCGTCCCCTGGAAGCCGTCCGGGTCGTACGGGTCGGCGAGCGGGCCCAGCAGGGACCGCACGTCGTCGTCGAGGTCGACCGCCATCCGGTCGTCGGGGCGGGGCGAAGCCTCGTGGTCGGCCGGCGGGGTGGCGGCGTCCCGCGGCCCGTCCCCGAAGTCGAGCCGGACGGTGACCAGCATCTCGGGCAGACCGTCCGCGTCGGCGGTCGCCCGCACCCGCTCCCGGACGAAGGTGTCCACCTGGCGCCGGAGTTCGGCCCGGTCGCCCTCCCGGTCGCGGTGCGCGAGGTCGCCGTCGACCCGGACGGTGATCTCCAGGCCCAGCTGCCCGGAGTCGAACAGCACCCGGGAGAGGCCGACGGTCCGGCCGTCCAGGTCGGTGTCCGCGCCCCGTTCGACGTGCAGCACCCGCGCGTCGTCCCAGGCGTTCAGCGGCGGCGCGGGCTGCGTCCCGGCCGGGCGGTGGGCCAGGTGGGCCCCGTCCCGCGAGAGGCCCTCGATGCGGACGCCGTCGGACTCGCCCACCCAGTAGTAGGTCCGGCCGTCGTCCAGGGGGACCCGCAGCTCGTGCGGGACGCTGTCGTGCGCCTCGTCGACGTGCGTCAGCAGGTCGGTGGACGACCAGCGCCGCGGGTACATGACGCGCACGCCCTCGTCGTCCGCCCGGACCCGCCAGCGGGTCCGGAAGTCCGCGAGCGGCGAGTTCGGCGCGACGGTCGGGTCCAGGAAGGCCACCCGCGTCAGGTAGGTGCCGTTGTGGGCCCGCGGCCCGGTCTCGACGATCTCCACCCCGTGCGCCCGGAGCGCGCTGCTCCGCTCGGACCGCGACAGGTCCAGGCGGTGGTGCAGGCCGGTGAGGTTCTGCCGGTCGCCGTAGTGGACGACGTCCTCGGCGCGCTGGCCGAAGGTCCCGAAGGCCCGTCGGCGCGCCTGCGGGTCGTCGGTGAGGGTCGTCGGGTCGGGCCGGTGCGGCGCGTTCAGCGGCGGGTCCGTGTCCGGCTGGTCGTCGGCCGGACGGAACGCCGGGAAGCGGTCGCCGTGGACCTCGCCCTCGATCCGCACCCCGGCGTACTCGCCGGTCCAGCGGTGGCGGCCGCCGCCGAGCGGGACGACGTTCCGGCGGTCCAGCGCGTCCAGGTACGCCTGTTCGGCGGCGTACACCGCGTCCTCGGACGTCCAGTTGCGCGGGAACATCCGGCGCAGGCCGGAGCCCGCGACGAGGAGGTCGTCG
>NZ_JBEOWI010000100.1:0-15581 GCF_040296005.1 Kitasatospora sp. NPDC002551
CGCCAACGTCGGCTCCATCCTCGGCATCGGCTTCCCGGCCTGGACCGGCGGCGTGCTGCAGTACGTCAACGGCTACCCGGGCGGCCCGGCCGGCTCTCGCTGTACTCCATCGCGGTGAGCGCGGCCGGCGCGCTGGTGGTCGGGGCGCTGATGCTGCTCCCGGTCGGGGTGGGCCGGCCCTTGCTGCCGGGCGCGGCGCAGGCGCTGCGCCGGCTGTCCGACCGCTACCGCTCCTGGACGGAGCTCTGGACGGCGACCACGATCAGCCCGCCCGAACCCCTGCCGCCCGCGGACGGCCCGCGGAGCCGGCGGGCCGTGCGCATCCTCGGCGACGACGGCTTCTGGCGGGACCTCAGGTGGTCGTGGCTGGAGCCGTGGACCGGCGGGCTGCTGGTCGCGGTGCCGCTCACACTCGCCGTGTTCGGGCTGTTCGGTGCCGCCGTCCAGCCCTTCGTCTGGCCGTGGCTCGGCCCGAGCAACTGGTACGCCTTCGTGCTCGTCGACTCCACCGGCTCGATGCTCGCCGCCGCCGTGCTCGGCCTGCTGTTCGTCGCGGCGGGCCTGCGGCTGGCGCCCACCGCGCTGGAGCTGCACGCCCGCTGGAGCCGCCGGGCCCTCGCCGCGCCGTACACCACCGAGCTGGAGCGGCGGATCGAGCACCTGACCGACACCCGCGCCGAGGCGCTGGACGCCCGCGCGGACGAACTGCGGCGCATCGAACGGGACCTGCACGACGGCGCGCAGGCCCGGTTGGTCGCCGTCGGCATGGCCCTGGACGAGGCGACCCGACTGCTGGACACCGACCCCGGCGGCGCCCGGGCCCTGCTGCGGGAGGTGCGGGCCGGCTCGGCGCGGGCGCTCCAGGACCTCCGCGACCTCGTCCACGGCATCCACCCGCCGATCCTCACCGACCGGGGCCTCGGCGACGCCGTCCGCTCCCTCGCCCTGGACAGCTTCCTCGACGTGCACGTCACGGCCGGCCTGCCGGGGCGCCTGCCGGCGCCGGTCGAGACCGCCGCCTACTTCGCCGTCGCCGAGCTGCTCGCCAACGCGGCCAAGCACTCGGGCGGCCGCGAGGTGACGGTCCGGCTGGACCACGCGGACGGCGCCCTGCGCGCCGTGGTCACCGACGACGGCCACGGCGGCGCCCGCCCGGACGGGGGCACCGGCCTGCGCGGCGTGGTGCGCAGGCTGAGTACCGTCGACGGAACCCTCGCCCTGCACAGCCCGCCGGGCGGCCCGACCACCGTGACCCTGGAGATACCGTGCGAGATCCTGTGCGAGAGCCCCGGCGGGACGCCCTGCGCGTCGTCCTCGCCGAGGACCTCTTCCTCCTGCGGGACGGACTGATCCGCACGCTCCAGGAGCACGGCTGCGAGGTGGTCGAGGCCGTCGACAACGGGCCGGCCCTGCTGCGCGCGCTGCGCGAGCGGCGGCCGGACGTCGCCGTGGTCGACATCCGGCTGCCGCCGGGCTTCACCGACGAGGGCCTGCGCGCCGCCCTGGAGGCGCGCCGCGCGCGGCCCGGTCTGCCGGTGCTGATCCTCTCCCAGTACGTCGACCAGCTCTACGCGCAGGAGCTGCTGGCCAGTGGCCAGGGGGCGATCGGCTACCTGCTCAAGGACCGGGTCACCCACACCGCCCAGTTCGTGGACGCGGTGCGCACCGTCGCGGGCGGCGGCACGGTGATGGACCCGCAGGTCATCGCCAAGCTGCTGGCCCGCAGCGACGCCCGGGGCACCACCGCCGAGCTGACCCCGCGCGAGCACGAGGTGCTGCGGCTGATGGCCGAGGGCCGCTCCAACGCCGCGATCATGCACACCCTGCACATCGGCGAGAGCGCCGTCGCCAAGCACACCGCGAGCATCTTCGCCAAGCTCCGGATCGAGGCCTCCGCCGACGACAACCGCCGCGTCCTCGCCGTCCTCGCCTATCTGAAGCGCTGATGGCTCATCAAAGTCCGCTTGCGGCTTGACTTTCACACCGGTGTGAAGGTCCAGGATGGCGCCATGACCGACGAACGGAACGGGTCCCCGCACGGATCCCAGCGCGGACCTCACCATGGACCTGAGCACGGACCTGAGCACGGATCTGCGAAGGACGTCCCGGTGGCCGTCCTCGGCCTCGGGCTGATGGGGCGGGCCCTGGCCGGGGCGTTCCTGCACGCGGGCCACCCCACCACGGTGTGGAACCGCACCCCCGGCAAGGCCGCCGAACTCGCCGAGGAGAGCGCCGCCCTCGGCGTGAGCACCGAACTCCCCGCCCTGGTCAGGGCGCTGGCGGGGCGTGCGCTGGCGGCCGGGCAGGGCGGCGCGAGCTACGCCGCGCTGGTCGAACAGTTCCGCCGGCCCGGGGTGCCGGGGCCGTCCGCCGGGCCGGCCGAAGGAGAATGACCGTCATGACGACGACCTTCGACCCCCGCGCCCTGCTCGCCGAGAGCCGCCTCGGGGTGCTCGCCACCATCAAGTCCGACGGCCGGCCCCAGCTCTCGCCGGTGATGCCGTTCTACGACCGGTCCGCCGAGAGGCTCTACGTGTCGATGACGGCGGGCCGCGCCAAGACCGCCAACCTGCGCCGCGACCCGCGCGCCGCCCTGGAGGTCACCCGCGCCGACGGGCGGGCCTGGGCCACCGCCGAGGGCACCGTCACCCTGATCGGCCCGTCGGCCGACCCCGCGGGCCCGGAGATCGAGGCCCTGGTCGACTACTACCGGCGCGCCGCCGGGGAACACCCGGACTGGGACGAGTACCGGGCGGCCATGGTCGCCGACCGGCGCGTCCTGATGGTCCTCGCCGTCGACCACGTCTACGGCGACCGGCTGGGCTGATCCCGGGCCCTCACAGGACCCGGCCCCTGCGGTGTCCGCCGGTCAGCCGCAGGGGTCGGCGTAGGGCAGGTCGGAGAACGTGTTCTCCCACTCCGCCCGGGCGTAGCGGACCGTCCGGACACCGCAGAGCTCCCGGTGCAGCCGGTCGAAGTCGGCCGGGACCAGGACGCTCTCGGCGCCCAGCAGCGCCAGCGGGCTGCGCGACAGCCCGAGCAGCAGCGCGCCGTCGCCGGGCCGGAACCCCTGGACGGTGAGGCCCGAGCGGTCGAGGCGGGTCTGCGCGAGCAGCTCGGCACCGCCGGTCGGGGCGCCGGCGGCCGGCAGCCGCCAGAGCGCGAGCGGCGCCCCGGCCGGCTCCGTCGACCCCCAGGCGGCCAGCAGGCCCGAGGCCGGGCCGACCGCCAGCGAGGTCACCCTGCTCAGCCCGCCGGGCAGGGCGTACCGCTTGCCGGGGCTGCCCAGGTCGGCGAGGAACGGCTGCCCGAGGTCGGAGAGGGCGGCGACGGTCCCGGCGCGGACGTAGTGGGCCGTGTCGCCGAGCCGGGGACCGGTGGCCAGCCGGGTGGCCTCACCGTCCGGGCCCGGCACCCAGGCGGTGTTCGGCTGGTGGGGCGCCTCGTCCGCGATCACCTCGCGGCTGACGATCAGCCAGTCGTCGCCGCTGGTGCTCAGGCTCTGCGGCTGCCCCCGGACCAGTGCCAGCTGCCGCGCCTTGGCCGGTTCGGTGATGTCCAGGATCCTGAACTGGGTGAAGTGGCGGACGGCCAGCCGGTGGCCGTTGGCGCCGAAGAGCGTGAGCCGGGTGTCGGCGTTGGGGTACTGGTCGGCGACGGTGCCCAGCTGCACCGGGTGGTGGACCTGCTGGATGTCCCACAGGTGCACGGCCGGCGGGGTGCCGTTGTAGACGGCTATCACCGTGCTCCCCGGGCTCGCTCCGACGACCGGGCGGCCCGCGAGCGGTCCGGGGACCGGGATCTCGCCCGCCGGGCGCGCCGTGCCGTCGCTGAAGGACCAGAGCCGCAGCAACCCGGGCCCGGCCATGCCGATCAGCACGTCGCGGCCCTGCAGGAAGCGGACTTCCCCGGTGGCCCCGGGGACGGTGCCGACGGGGGCCGGCGGGCCCTGCGGGCCGAGGCGCCAGATGGTCCCGGAGCGGCCCACCCCGTAGCGGCCGTCGGCCGAGAGCACCGGTTCCCCCTGGTCCAGCGAGCCGGTGAGGAGCTCGGGAAGGCTCTGCACCGGGGGGTTCCAGAGCGTGACGGTGCCGCTCTCGTCCCCGGCGGCGACCGTGCGCCCGTCCGGCGCGTAGGCGGCGGCCCGCAGCCCGGCGCCGCCGGGGACCTCCCGCCGGGCGGCGAGCGGCTCGTCGATCCGGGTGAGCGCCAGCCGCCCCTTCTGGTCGACGGTGGCCAGCAGCGGCTCCTGCGCGGGGAAGGAGAGCGAGGCCGAGGCCTCCTGACCGGCGGCCGGATCGGGCAGCGCGGCCGGCCTGGCCGGGTCCGAGGTGTCCCACAGGTGCAGTCCGCCGCCCGCCGCGGCGCCGACCAGCCTCCGGCCGTCCGGGCTGAAGGCCACCGACACCGACGCGCCGGTGCCGAGCTCGGTGACGGTGTGCGGCAGGCCCCGGTCCGAGACGTCCAGGATCCGCACCCGGCCGCCGGCCACCGCCAGGGCGAGCGTGCGGCCGTCGGGGTGGAAGGAGACGGAGTAGACCCGGGCGGGCTCGGAGCCAGGCTCGGGGCCGCCGGGGGCGAGGGCGGGGGAGACGGCGCCGGGGCGGGACAGGTCGCGCAGGTCCCAGAGCCACAGCTTCCCGCCGCTGGTGGACGCCGCGAGGACGGTCCCGTCGGCACTCGGCGACAGGGAGGTGACCGGGCCCGCGTCGGCGGCGGTCCGGGAGACCAGGCGTGGGCGGGAGGGGTCCTCCAGGTCCCAGACCGACAGGTCGGTGGGGGTGTGCACGAGCAGGTGGTTGCCGTCCGGGTGCCAGGCGAGCGCCGCGTTGCCCCGGGCCTCCAGGACCTCCCCGGCGGACGGGTGGTAGCGGTCGGCGGTGTTCCAGATCCGCACGCTGCCGTCGGCGGCGGCGCTGGCGAGGGTGCGGCCGCTGCGGTTGAAGGCGAGGCCGGTGACGAAGGCGGAGTGACCGGTGAGGTGGGCCTGCACCGGCTGGAGGGCGGAGGCCAGCAGCGCGCCGCGGGCCTCGGCGGTCGGGGCGGCGCGGTAGGCGGCCAGGCTCAGGTCCAGGGCCTCGCCCGGGTTCTCCGAGCGCAGCGCCTCGGCCTGGTCGGCGAGCCGCTGCGAGGCGACGACGGCGGCCCGTCGGCGGTCCCGCTCGCCGCGCGCCCGCGCGGCGCTCACCACGGCCACCGTCCCGGCCGCCGTGACGGCCAGCGCGAGCGTGACGGCCAGGGCGCGCCGGCGCCGGTGCCGTCGGCGTCTTCGGCGCTCGGCGGCCCGGCCGGCGTCCAGGAACTCGCGTTCCACCGGGGCCAGCGGGAGGCCCGGCCCCTCGGCGGGCTGCTCCAGGAGGTCCAGCAGGCGTTCCAGCCGCTTGCCGGTGAGCAGGCTCTCCGCGCGGCGCCCGTCCGCCACCCAGGCGGCGGCGCTCTCGGCGATCTCCTGGTGGCGCAGCAGGTCGGCCCGGGACTCGCGGATCCAGCGGCCCAGCAGCGGCCAGCCGCGCAGCAGCGCCTCGTGGGAGATCTGCGCGCCGTGCTCGGAGCGGGTGATCAGCCGGGACCGGTCCAGCGCCTCGATCACGTCCTGCAGGGCCCGCCGTTCCTCCGGCGGCCGTCCCTCCAGCAGCGCGGGCAGGGCCGCGCCGCGGCGCCGTGCCCCGCCGTCGGCGTCCAGGTGGACCAGGCGCAGCAGCACGTCGCGCAGCGCGGCCCGCCCGGGGGCGTCGAGGCGCTCGTACAGCTGGTCGCCGGTGTTGGCCACCGCGTGCCAGATGCCCCGGGTGTCCTGGTAGCCGGCCAGGGTGAGGACCGCGCCGGCGCGGCGCTGCCAGGTCTCGTGCAGCGCGTGGGCGAGGAAGGGCAGGCCCTCGACCGGCTCGTGGCTGCCGCCGCCCTGGCGCAGGTCGTGCAGCAGCCGGTCGACCAGGCCGTTCTCCAGGGTCAGCCCGGCCTCCAGGGCGGGCTGTTCGACCGCCTCGCGCAGCGCGGTGCCCTTCAGCGGCTCGACCGCCAGCTGGTTGCGTTCCAGGGCGGCCGCGAGGTCGGGGTGGGCGAGCGCGTGGCCGTAGGCGTCGGCCCGCAGGGCGAGGACGGTCTCGGGGCGGCCGGGGACGTCGGGGCGGCAGAGCAGGTCGATGAAGCGGTCCCGCTGCCGCTCGTCCTCGCAGCGGGTGAACACCTCCTCGAACTGGTCGACCACCAGCAGCCCGCAGGGGGCGTGCCCGGGCAGCGGGGCGGGGAAGCGGCCCTGGGCGAACGCCTCCTGGACGTCCTCCGCGGTGCGGCCGGTGAGCCGGGCCCACTGCCGGGTGAGGGCGGCCATCGGCGCGGGGCCGGGGGAGGGGACCTCCAGGGCCGGCCAGGGCACGTCCGCCGCGCCGCGGCCGTGGCGGTCGGCCAGCCCGGCCAGCAGGCCGGCGCGCAGCAGTGAGGACTTGCCGGCCCCGGAGGCGCCGACCAGGACGGTCGGCCCGGGCGTCCGCCGGTCGCAGACGGCGTCGAGCAGGTGCTCGACGAGGTCGGCGCGGCCGGCGAACCAGCGGCTCTCCTTCGGCCGGAAGGGCCGCATGCCCGGGTAGGGGCAGGGCACGTTGCCCGGCGGTTCGCGCCGGTCGCCGGGGGCCGGCCGGTAGGCGCGGTTGGGGGCGATGGCGAGGGTGCCCATGTCCCCCTCGCTGTGCGCGCGGGGGCGGACCGGCTCGTGTTCGGCCTGCCGGGCGAGCACCGCGTGCAGGCCGTCCATGGTCAGTTCCGGCAGGCCCTCCGGGTCGCCCTCGGTGAGGACCTTGAGCAGCCGTCCGCTGAACCGGGTGTGCTTGGCGCCGGGCGGCGCGAACGACTGCGTGAAGTTGTGCGCGGAGGTGAGCAGGAAGCTGCCGACCGGCCAGAGCCGGGCGAAGGGGTCGCGGTCGGGTCCGCCGAAGGGGGCCGCGGCCCGCCCGGAGTAGCAGCAGTCCAGGACCACGATGCTGCCGCCGCGGGCCCGGCCGAGCAGGTCGCGCACGGTGCGGTAGGCGACGGCGTGGGCGATCTCGTGCTCCGTCCGCACGTGCCAGGTGGCGAGGTAGAGCTCGTCGTTGGGGCCGAGCAGGCCGTGGCCGACGTAGTAGAGGGCGACCGCGCCGGAGGCCTCGGCGACCACCCGTTCGACGGTGGCGAGCACCTCGGTCTGGTCGGCCTCGGCCGGCACCGAGTGGATCCGCTCGGCGGGCAGGCCGCAGACATCCTGGAGCGCGGTCTTCAGGTCGGCGAGCGTGGCGTCGACCGCCAGGAGCGGTTCCAGGGTGGATCCGGGCCGGTGGCGGCCGGTGCCGACGAGGATCGCGTGCGCGCCGGGCAGCGCGCCCAGCCCGGGCTGGGCGCCGCCGCTCACGGCTCCTCCGCCCGGTCGCGGGGCGGCAGCCGACCGGGCTCGGCGGTGTCCTCGGGGGCCGGTCCGGACGACGGTCCGTCGGCGCCGGCCGGCCCGGCCGAGGCCTCGGCGGTGCGGGCGCCGGGCGGCTCGATCGCCTCGGTGACGGCGCGGACCAGGGCGGCCAGTTCCTCGGCGTCGAGCCGGTGGACCTGGTCGGTGGAGACGGTCACCTCGGTGCCGTCGGCCCGGTGGAAGGTGACGGTCCGCCGCTCGCGGCGGCCGCGGATCCAGGCGACGACGCCGCCGACGAGCACGGTGGCCGCCCCGCCCGGCTCCAGCACCGCGATCAGCAGGTCGCTCACCGGGCCCATCGCGCCGGCGGCGGGAGGAGCGCTGCGGCCCGGCCGGATCCGGCCGCGCAGGGCGGGCTCGCCGGCCAGCCAGGCGGCGAGTTCGTGGACGGCGGCGTCCCCGGCCGCCGTGCCGTCCGCGTGCGTGCCGTCCCCGGGGGCGCCGCTTCCGATGGTGATGATGACCTGTGCCATTGTCCCCGTGACCCCCGTCGGCTCGTCCGGACCGGTCCGCCCCGCTTCCGGCCCAGCAGGGCGCGGACCATCTTGACGGTCGCCGCCCGGGGCCGGAAGGGAGCACGGCGGCACACGGCGGGGCGCACGGCGGCACACCCGCACCTCCGAGGGCACCACCGTGCGACCGGGCGCCCGCCGTCCGCCGCCGATCGGGGCCCGGCGGTCGGGTGCGGGCGGTCAGGTGCGGGCGTCGGCCGGGGAGACCGGGCGGTGCATGGTGGTGACGGCGCCGAAGCCCAGCAGGCCGCGCAGGTACGGGGTCCGTTCGGTGCGGGTGGCCGTGAAGCCGTGCCGCTCGTAGAGCGCGCGGGCGCGCGGGTTGACGTCGATGACGTCGAGCCGCACCCGGTGGCAGCCGTGCTCGGCGGCGACGGCCGCGACCTCGGTGAGCAGCCGGCCGCCCGTGCCCAGGCCGCGCCGGCCGGCGTCCACGGCGATGCCGTCCATGACCAGCTCGCCCGGTTCGGGGGTGCGCTCGAAGAGGGCGAGGACGGCCAGCCGGGGCAGGCCGCGGAACAGGCCGTAGGCGGCGAGCACGTCACCGGGGCTGCCGCCGGTCAGACCGCGCCCGCCGAGCCGGTAGCCCGCCACGCCGACGACCTCCCCGCCGTGCACGGCGACGACGCCGCGGTCGTGGTGGAGGTGCGCGGCGATGAACGCCCGCCCGGCCTCGGGCGGGTCGAGCGCCGCGCCGAGCTTGCGGCCGAAGGCCTCCCAGTACAGCGCGGCGACCCGCGCCTCGGCGCCGGCCGGCACCGCGCGCAGCAGCGTCGGACCGCCGTTCCCGTCCTCGGTCCCCATGGTGGCGCGCCCCTCTCGTTGCCGGCCTCGACTTGCGCGATCGAGCATATAACGTTCATCCTCGAAACGAGCGTTTTCGAAGCGATAGTTTTCGGAGGGGATTCCATGACGCGGGACCGAGCCGGGACGACCACCACCACGGCCGCCACCACGACCACCACCGCGACCGCCGCCCCGGACGGGGGCCGGGCCGGTCCGGCGCGCCTCGCGGACGTCGACGCGCTGCGCGGATTCGCGCTGTTCGGCATCCTGACCGTCAACATCACCTACCTCGCCTCCGCCTACCACGGCACCGGCGTCGACGAGCCCGGCTTCGGCTCACCGCTCGACACCGCCGTGCGGGCCGTGGTGGCGCTGCTGTTCGAGGCGAAGTTCTTCCTGCTGTTCTCGTTCCTCTTCGGCTACAGCTTCACCCTGCAGCTCGACTCCGCCGCCCGGCACGGCGCCCGCTTCACCCCGCGCTTCCTGCGGCGCCTGGCCGGCCTGTTCGTGCTCGGCGGGCTGCACGCCGTGCTGCTCTTCCCCGGCGACATCCTCACCACCTACGCGGTGCTCGGGCTGGTCCTGCTCGTCCTGCACCGGATCCGGCCGCGCACCGCGGTGCGCACCGCCGTGGTGCTGTTCGCCGTCACCTCCGCCGCCTACCTGCTGCTCGCCCTGGCCCTGCGCGGCGCCGACGGCGGGGACCCGGCCGTTGCCGCGGCCGACGCGCAGCGGGCCACCGAGGCCCTGCGCGGCGGGTTCGGATCGGTGGTCGGCGCCCACCTCGACCAGCTGCCGGACGTGCTGTTCCTGCTGGCGTTCTTCCAGGCCCCGGCGGCCCTCGCGGCCTTCCTGCTCGGCCTGGCGGCCGGCCGGCACCGGGCGCTGGCCGACCTCGCCCGGCACGAGCGCACGCTGCGCCGCCTCCAGCTGCTGGGCTTCCCGCTCGGGCTGCTCGGCGCGGGCGTCTACACCTGGTCGGCGCTCGCCCACCCGGGCGCCTCGGCCCAGGTGTTCGCGCTCGGGGTGGACGTGGTGACCGCGCCGGTGCTGGCCGCGGCGTACGCGGCCACCGTGCTGCGCCTCGCCCGCGGGCGGTACGGGCGGCGGCTGGTGGCGGTGCTGGCGCCGCCCGGGCGGATGACGCTGACCGACTACCTGACGCAGTCGCTGGTCTGCGTGCTGGTCTTCACCGGGGTGGGGGCCGGGCTGGTCGGGCGGGTTTCGCCGGCCGGGGTGGCGGCGATCGGCGTCGCGCTGTTCGCGGCGCAGGCGGTGGGCTGCCGCTGGTGGCTGGCCCGGCACCCGTACGGGCCGGTGGAGTGGCTGCTGCGGGCATTCACCACGCTGTCGCGGCCGCGTTGGCGCGGCGCGGCGGTGCCCGGCCCGGCGGCCGGCGGCGCGGGGTCCGGGGACGCGGCGGTGCCCGACCCCCGGCGGCCGCTCAGCTGAAGTCCAGCGATCCCGTCCGGGTGCGCTTGAGCTCGAAGAACGCCGGGTGCCCGGCCAGCAGCCGGACGCCGTCGAAGACCCGGACGGCCTCCTCCCCGCGCGGCACCGCGTTGAGCACCGGCCCGAAGAACGCGGTGCCGTCGACGTGGATGGTCGGGGTGCCGACGTCCTCGCCGACCGGGTCCATGCCCGCGTGGTGGCTGCGGCGCAGCGCCTCGTCCCAGTCGGTGGTGTGCGCGGCCTCGGCCAGCTCCTCCGGGAGGCCAGCCTCGGCCAGCGCCTCCCGGACGAGCTTGTCGTCGGCCTCGCGGTCCTCCAGGTGCAGCCGGGTGCCGAGCGCGGTGTAGAGGTCGCGCAGCACCTCGACGCCGTGCTGCTCGGCGGCGGCGGTGCAGACCCGGACCGGGCCCCAGCCGGTGGCGAGCAGTCGCCGGTAGCGCTCGGGCAGGCCCTCGCGGCCCTCGTTGAGCACGGACAGGCTCATCACCCGGAAGGTGAGGTCGAGTTCCCGGTGCTTCTCGACCTCCAGGATCCAGCGGGAGGTGATCCAGGCGAACGGGCAGACGGGATCGAAGTAGAAGTCCACGGTGTTGGTCACCCGGCCGAGCGTAGGGGCCTGTCGGACCGCCAGGAAGGGCCGGTCCCGCGCGGATTTCCTGGGCCACTTGCCGGGCTCGGCCGCCGGGCGCCGGCGGGCGCGCGTCGGCCGCACGCTGGGCGTACTCGCTGGGCGCACTCGCTGGGCGTACTTCGGGGGCGCCCGCGACGCGCCCGGGCTGCGAATCCACTCTCAGGGGTGATGTGGCGTCAGCATCCCTGCTCGGCGGCCTCCCCTGTCCGCAGGAAACCCTTCCTCCATTCGGGTGAATTCGGACCTTCCGATGTTTTCGATCATGGGCGACTATGCTGCGGCCCCGTCAGGCCCTCGCGAAGCCCTCGCGATGGGCGGTCCGGGACGAGGGCGGGAGCCGACAAGATGATGGGACCGGCGCATTCGCTGTCCGGCGCGGCAGCGTGGCTGGGCGTGGGGGCGATCGCGGAGGCCATGGGTGAACCGATGCCCTGGCCGGTGCTGCTGACGGGAGCGCTGATCTGCGCGGGCGCCGCGCTGGCGCCGGACCTCGACCACAAGGCGGCGACCATATCCCGGGCGTTCGGCCCGGTGTCGCGGATCCTCTGCGAGGTGATCGACAACCTCTCCTACGCCGTCTACAAGGCCACCCGCAGCAAGCACGACCCGCGCCGCTCCGGCGGCCACCGCACGCTGACCCACACCTGGCTCTGGGCGGTGCTCTGCGGCGCGGGCGCCTCGGCCGTCACCGTGTACGGCGGACGGTGGGGCGTGCTGCTGGTGCTCTTCGTGCACATGGTGCTGGCGATCGAGGGGCTGCTGTGGCGGCAGGCCCGGGTCTCCAGCGACGTCCTGGTCTGGCTGCTCGGCGCGGCCGGGACCTGGCTCATCACCGGTGTGCTGGACAAGCCCGGCAACGGCGCGCTCTGGCTGTTCGACCAGCCGGGGCAGGAGTACCTGTGGATCGGCCTGCCGATCACCCTCGGCGCGCTGGTGCACTGCCTGGGCGACGCGCTGACCGTCTCGGGCTGCCCGGTGCT
Source organism: Kitasatospora sp. NPDC002551 (assembly GCF_040296005.1). Classification (NCBI taxonomy): domain Bacteria; kingdom Bacillati; phylum Actinomycetota; class Actinomycetes; order Kitasatosporales; family Streptomycetaceae; genus Kitasatospora; species Kitasatospora sp. NPDC002551. Next base: position 11,797 of record NZ_JBEOWI010000100.1, read on the forward strand.
GTGGCCGCTCCCGATCGGCCGCAAGCGCTGGTACCCGCTGGGTCCGCCGAAGGGGATGCGGTTCCGGGCCGGCAGCTGGGTGGAGCTGAAGGTGCTGATGCCGGTCTTCATGGGCGCCGGCGGCCTGTGCGCGGTCGGGGCGCTCGGCTACTTCGACTGAGCGGCCGTGCCGCCGTCCGGCGGACCGTCGACGGGCCCCGCACGGGAGGGATTCCTCCGGTGCGGGGCCCGTTCTCGCGCGCCCGTTCCGTGGGCCCGGGGGCGTGGTGTCAGTGCTGGTGCCCCGCCCCGCCGTGCCCGCTCGCCCCGGCGGCCGGTGCGGTGGTCGGGGTGGTGGTCGGCGCCGGGGTCTGCTCGGCGGCGGGCGCCGGGGCACCGCCCACGGGGAGGGTGAACGCCGCCGTGTGCACGGTGCCCTGGTGCTGGAAATCCAGGAAGAGCCGGTACTCGCCGCCGCTGGGCGCCGTGGTGGTGAAGGTGACCGCCGGGCCGCCGGCCGTGGCGGCGCCCTCGGGCAGGTGGCCGTCGGGGTGGACGTGCAGGTAGGCGAGGTCGCCGGCGCGCAGGGCGACCAGGTGACCGGCCGCGCCGAGGTACGGCTGGAGGTCGGTGACCGGCCGGCCGTCGCGCCCGACGCTCAGCGTCAGCTGCCCGGCCCGGCCCGGGGTGAGCTCGCCGTCCAGGGTCACCGTGTAGCCGTCGACGGTGACGGTCCGTCCGGTCGCCGGCAGCGGGGCCGGGCGCAGCTCGCCGGCGGCGTGCAGGTCGGCGCCCAGGGTCAGGCCCTCTTCGGCACCGGCCGGGGTGAAGTCGGCGAACACCCGGTACTCCCCGGCGGCCGGCAGGGCGACCGGCGCGCTCCAGGTGCCGTCGGCGGCGCGGACGGGGTGCAGGTGCTGGAAGGTGGCGAGGTCGCGCGGGGCGACGATCAGGTGCAGCTCCTTCTCGTGCGCCGGGCGGTAGTCGGTGACCGGGCGGCCGTCGGCGCCGAGGATGCGGAACCTCAGCTCGGTCGGGGCGCCGGCGGTGACGAAGGCGTTCTCCAGGGCGAGCGTGTAGCCGCGTTCGGAGATCCGCAGTCCGCCCGGCAGTTGCTCCTGACCGGCCGCGGCGCCCGTGGCGGCGGGGGCCGGCGTGTGCCCGGCGTGCGCGGCGTTCGCGGGGCGCGGGGCGGGCGAGCTGCCGCCGGTGAGGTGGCCGACGCCGTACGCGGCGCCGAAGGCGGTGGTCACCCCGGTGGCGAAGGCGGCGATCTTCAGGGCGGTGTTCATGGCGGACTCCTTGCGGCTCGGGCGGTGCGGTGGGTGGGGGAGCGGGGGTGCGCGGCGGGCGGAGCGGTGATCGGGGCGGCGGTCAGGGCGGCTCAGGCCCGCATCAGGCGGGCGATCGCCTGCGAGGCCTCGGCGACCTTGGCGTCCGCGTCGGTGCCGCCGCGGGCGATGGCGTCCTGGACGCAGTGGCCGAGGTGGTCGTCGAGCAGTTGCAGTGCGACCGACTGGAGTGCCTTCGTGACGGCCGAGATCTGGGTGAGCACCTCGATGCAGTAGCTGTCCGTGTCGATCATCCGCTGCAGTCCGCGGATCTGGCCCTCGACCCGGCGCAGTCTGCGCTGCACCTGGTCCTTTTCGTGGTGGTAGCCGGTCATGGCGGATCTCCCGGGATCGTCGAGCTGGTCCTCCGACGTCCTCGATTAGATACCCCTGGGGGGTATGCAGTCAAGGAGTGGTCGCGGCGGTCCGGGGGTTGCGGGCCATACCCCCCAGGGGTATAAAGGAGTCATCGCCCACCGATACCCCCGCTGGGTATCGACCAGATGCTACCGACTCCACGGAGGAACCCCATGTCCTGCTGCTCCAGCGACGGCACCTGCTCCACCGGCACCACCGTCACCGTCGACCCCGCGGCCGTCACCACCGTCTACGCCGTCGCCGGGATGACCTGCGGCCACTGCGAGCAGGCCGTCGGCAAGGCGGTCTCCGCCCTCCCCGGCGTCACCGCCGTGCGCGTCGACGTCCCGGCCGGCCTGGTCACCGTCTCCGCCGGGGCGGAGCTGGACGAGGCGGCCCTGCGCGCCGCCGTCGACGACGCCGGCTACGAGCTCACCGGCCGGGCCTGACCGCCCGGCGGGCCCGGGGCCCGGCGCCCCCGGCGCCGCAGGCACCCCGCCCGCCCGGAACCCCCCGGGGGTACCGGGCCCCGGGACCGACCCGCCCGAACCGCCCCACCGACGACCCACGAGGAGCCCAGATGACCACCCAGGCACCCGCCTCCACCGAGGTGGAACTCCAGATCGGCGGCATGACCTGCGCCTCGTGCGCCGCCCGGATCGAGAAGAAGCTCAACCGCATGGACGGGGTCACCGCCACCGTCAACTACGCCACCGAGAAGGCCAAGGTGAACGTCACCGGCGCCGTCGAGGTCGCCGAGCTGATCGCCACCGTCGAGGCCACCGGCTACACCGCCGCCGTGCCCCGCCCCGCCGCCCCCGGGCCCGCCGAGCCGGACGGCCACGACGAGCCCGCCGACGAACTCGCCCCGCTGCGCCAGAGGCTGATCACCGCGCTCGCCCTGGCCGTCCCCGTCATCGCGATGGCGATGGTCCCCGCCCTCCAGTTCGACAACTGGCAGTGGCTCTCGCTCACCCTCGCCGCCCCCGTCGTCACCTACGCCGCCTGGCCGTTCCACCGGGCCGCCTGGACCAACGCCCGGCACGGCGCGGCGACCATGGACACCCTGGTCTCGCTCGGCACCGGCGCCGCGTTCCTCTGGTCGCTGTGGGCGCTGTTCTTCGGCCACGCCGGGATGCCCGGCATGCGGCACGGCTTCGAGTTCACCATCGCCCGCTCCGACGGCTCCTCCAACATCTACCTGGAGGCCGCCGCCGGCGTCACCGCCTTCATCCTGGCCGGCCGCTACTTCGAGGCCCGCTCCAAGCGCACCGCCGGCGCCGCGCTGAAGGCGCTGCTGCAACTCGGCGCCAAGGACGTCACCGTGCTGCGCGGCGGCACCGAGGTCCGCGTCCCGGTCGCCGAGCTGACCGTCGGCGAGCTGTTCGTGGTGCGCCCCGGCGAGAAGATCGCCACCGACGGCGTGGTCGTCGAGGGCGCCTCCGCCGTCGACGCCTCGATGCTCACCGGCGAGTCCGTGCCCGTCGAGGTCGGCGTCGGCGACACCGTCACGGGCGCCACCGTCAACGCCGGCGGCCGCCTGGTCGTCCGCGCCGCCCGGGTCGGCGCCGACACCCAGCTCGCCCGGATGGCCAAGCTGGTCGAGGACGCCCAGAGCGGCAAGGCCGCCGCCCAGCGGCTCGCCGACCGGATCTCCGCCGTCTTCGTGCCGGTCGTCATCACCCTGGCCCTGGCCACCCTCGGCTACTGGCTCGGCACCGGCGAGGGCTGGACCGCCGCCTTCACCGCCGCCGTCGCCGTGCTGATCATCGCCTGCCCCTGCGCCCTGGGCCTGGCCACCCCCACCGCCCTGCTCGTCGGCACCGGCCGCGGCGCCCAGCTCGGCGTCCTGATCAAGGGTCCCGAGGTCCTGGAGAACACCCGCCGGGTGGACACCGTCGTCCTCGACAAGACCGGCACCGTCACCACCGGCCGGATGACCCTGCTCGCCGTGCGCACCGCCGAGGGCGTCACCGAGGAGGAGGCGCTGCGCCTGGCCGGCGCCGTCGAGCACGCCTCCGAGCACCCGATCGCCGCCGCCGTCGCGACCGCCGCCGCCGAGAGGCTCGGCACCCTGCCCGCCGTCGAGGGCTTCGAGAACGTCCCCGGCCTCGGCGT
>NZ_JBEOWI010000101.1:0-13719 GCF_040296005.1 Kitasatospora sp. NPDC002551
TGCCGGGCGCCCACCCCCGGGGAAACCGCCGTGGGGTCCGGCCGGGAGGTGGGTGCGCCCCGCCGCTCCTGGGGTCGGGCGGCGGTGGCGGGCCCCTGCGGGCGGGGGGCCGGCTTGTGCGTCGCGCGGTACTTCAGAACAGGATCACAGGTTGAGCAGGAAGTCGAAGTCCGTGTCCTTCGCGCCGAGCAGCCACGCCTTGGCCTCAGCCGGGGTGAAGACCAAAGGTAGGCGATCGGGGTTGTTCGAGTCGCCGATCAGGACGTACCCGTCCACGACGGCGACTCGAACGCAGTTCCCGCCGCCGCCGCTGTACTTGGACACCGTCCATACGACCGACGCCAGGTCGAACGAGGAGGGGTCCGGCTTGCGGCTTCCGCCGCCGCCGTTGCGCTTGGACACCGTCCATTCGACCGACGCCAGGTCGAACGAGGACGGGTCCGGCGTTTCTGTCACTGTTCTAGCTCCTTGATCCTTTTCTTGAGACGCCTGCGCGTCTCGTCGGGGTCCAGCGCTCGCTCCCACAGAGTGGTGAAAGCCGCTGTGTAGCGCTGCACATCTTCTTCCCCGTCGAAGTACAGCGAACTGACCATCGTCTCCACCCATACGACCCGACGGGCCGCCTCGGGAAAGCCCATGACGACGTAGGGGCCAGCGGACCCCGGGTGCAGCCCGATCGCCTCCGGCAGGATGCGGACGGTGTTCCGGGGGTCCTCAGACTCCTGGATCATGCGCTCCAGTTGCCGTCGCACCACCGCCGGGTCGTCGGCGAGGAGGTGGAGCGCACGCTCGTCCACGAGGGCGCGCAGCTCCGCAAGTGCGCCTTCTCGCACCTGCTGCTGCCGGTCCATGCGGACATCGACGAGGGCCTTGACTTCGGAGCGACGCAGATCGGGCCGCATCAGGGTGATGACGAGGTAGGCGTACTCCTCGTTCTGATGGAGTCCAGGCCAGACGTCCCGTTCGTAGTTCCACAGCTCAGTGGCCCGGCGTTCCATCTTCAGGAAGCCCTCAAACTGCATGGGGCCGAGCAAGTGGGCATTGCGCCGCCACAGCGCGGGGCGTGGCCGACCGGCGGGAGTGGTATCGGCTCCCAGAAGGGCCAAAATCTCAGCACTTTCCGTGGCGTTGGCCTGGTAGACCTCAAGCAGGGCTTCGACGAGGTCGCGGGAGACGCGGCGGCGCTGCCCTCGCTCCAGTCGGCTCAGTCCACTGTTGTCGATCTTGATGCCTCGGCGGCGCAGCGCTTCGTGGCCTGCGGCATCGCCTTGGGTGAGATTGCGCCGCTCGCGCAAGTCCTCAAGGCGCACGCCGACTTCACTGAGGGTCAACGACCACGGCGTCTTGGCGTCTGGCATGGTGGCCAGTCTGACGGCTCGTAGCTCCGCCTACAAGCAATATGGTTGAGCAATTTGCTCGGCCATATTGCTAACGGCTCACCTGAGGGAGCATCCTAGCGAGGGTCACGAAGAGTGCACCCCCGGTCGCGCCTGGTGGAATATGCCGGCTGGCTGGGTGGCCGGTGCTTGTCCTGCCGTTGTCCAAGGAGGGCTGTGTCGATGCCCCGCCCCACCCTGTTCCGCGTCCTCCTCATGGAGCGCAGGTGGGACCGGTGGAGCACGTTCTGCTTACGCTTCGAACAAGCGGCCCGCGACCTCGCCGAGGAAGTCAAAGCGCCCAGGCTGGCCACAATTACTGTGCCGCGACGCAGCTTCGACCGGTGGGCGAAGGGAGACTGGCATGGCGTACCGCGCCCGGACACGGCCCTGATCCTGGAGCGGCTCTTCGGCGTCCCCTCGGAGGATCTTTTCGGCCCCGCTCCGGAGTCCGTTCACCTCCAGGCCTCGCCGCGTGATCGTGATGGCCTCAGCGCCTCTCTCAAGATCACGGACAACTGGCCCACAAGCCGTCTGTACATGCCCTCGGGCGAGCTGCCTGGTTCGTGGGAGATGGTGGGCAGGCAGGCGCTGGACGGGACGGCTTCCTCCGTAGCCTTCCGTCCTGCCACGCGTTCTGGCTCCGTAGCTCAGATCGACGTCACCAACACCGCCGCTCTCGAACGCTTCCTGCGGTCGGCCAGGCGCGGGTTCCTCATCGGAGTGGACGAGCGGGAAAGCACCCCCCAGCTCTTCGTGATCGACGCCGCGAACGCCCGGCGTGCCCGCGCCACGGCCCCGGGGCGCAGCACGATCGAGCTGCCGGCCGCGCACGTGCTGGACGATCTCACCTACGGTCTGCTCTGGTCTCTCGTCCAGTTCGACGACGGACTGCTTGCAGACGACTCCGCTCTGGCCCAGGAGCAACACGCCCTGGACACCTACCTCGCCCTTCCGCGGTCAGCTCCCAGCCGCATGGCGATGCCCGACCTCAGCACGGCTGGAACGCAGTGGTTGGGGTCGAGCTTCTGTGCGCAGCACATCATCCGCCGGCTCGATGGGCTGACGGAGCCCCCGGTCTTCTGGACACGCGAACAGACTGGTGAACAGGCTGCTGCGTGGCTGTGGTTTCAGCACAAGATCGACTACCTCAGGACCTTGTCATCTCGCTACGCCGAGGGTGCTGCACCGATGTCTCGTGCCTTCTGCATCCCCGAGAGCGAGGTCAGCCGGAGCGACCGGTACGAGCGGATCCTGCTGCTCCTGGCGATCTCCCTGATGGAGCTGCAAGGTATCCGCGTCGACGTTCTTCCCGACCCTGAGTACTCGGAGGTGGACGGGTTCGCACTGATTCCCGAGCAGCGGGCAGTGGTAGCCAACTGGACGCGAACCGACGCTATCTGGGCCGTGGACACGGTGACACAGCGCCCCGCTCTCCGGGGATACCGCGAAGCAGCGGGCGAAGCACAGGCGCACAGCGTGATGCGGGGGCCCGACCCGCAGACCCGGCTGCGTGCTCTGGCCGGATACCTGGAGATCGACTGGACTTGGCTGGTCGTACGATGCCGCGAGCTGAGGGAGTGCGGGATGGCGAGCATCGTGCGGCCCAGGAGCCGGCACCTCAGCGTCGAGGCCTTGGACGAGGTGTTCCACTTCTTCGGATCCCTTGCCCCCGACCGGTGAGAGGCACGACGCTGACCCTGACCTGTTCTTGATCCTCTTCTGTGAAAGGCGATCGCCGTGGACCCCAAATCCCAGGTTCCGCTCCCGCGTGTTCTGGTGCTCTCGCTCGGTGGCACCATCGCCATGGCGGCCGATACGACGGGACAGGGCGTCGCACCACGGCTGACCGTCGAGGATCTCGCCGCTGCGGTGCCTGAACTCGCCTCGGAAGCCACCCTGGAACTGGTGGACTTCCGGAAGATCCCGGGGGCATGGCTCGAGGTGGAGGACATCGCCGCTGTCGCTGAACTGCTCAACAAGCGCTCCTCGGACACTGCGGGGTTCGTAATCACCCAGGGCACTGACACCCTCGAGGAGACGGCCTACCTCCTGGACCTGCTGTACACCGAGGACGCGCCGGTCGTCATCACCGGCGCCATGCGCAATGCGCAGATGGCGGGCGCCGATGGGCCGGCCAACGTCCTCGCCGCCGTGCGCACTGCTGCCTGCCCCGAAGCCCGTGGTATGGGCGTTCTCGTCGCGTTCTCGGACGAGCTCCACGCGGCCCGGCACGTACAGAAGACCCACAGCACCAGCACGTCCGCCTTCACCTCACCCGGCGCAGGACCGGTCGGGCATCTGGTGGAAGGCCGACCCCGGATCCACTTCACGCTGCCGCGCCAGGGGCATATCGACCTGCCCGTGGCGCGCCCTGCCTCCGTCGAGCTGATCGAGGCCACCCTCGGCAGCGAGGGCCTCCTCCTCACCGAGGCTGCAGCCCGGCTCGACGGGCTCGTCGTCGCGGCCTTCGGCGCCGGCCACGTCCCGCGGACATGGGCGCAACGGCTGGGCGACCTCGCCGCACGCGTCCCCGTCGTCCTGACTTCCCGCACCGGCGCCGGAAGCGTCCTCACCCACACCTACGACTTCGGTCCCGGCTCGGAGACCGACCTCCTCAGCCGGGGACTGATCAACGGCGGCCGATTGGAACCGCGCAAGGCTCGGCTCCTGCTACTCGCTCTCCTGCGCTCCGGTGCAGACCATGCCTCGATCCAGGCCGCCTTCGCCACCCACCGCTGACCTTGACGACTCACGATCGGACTCCCATGCGCACCACCGAGATCACCATCGGCCGAAAGTTCGCCGTCGCCCTCGACCACGGCGAGGACTTCTTCGAGGCGCTGGCCGTCTTCTGCCGCGAAACCGGAATCCGCGCCGGCTACGTCACGTTCATCGGAGGCTTCAGCCACGCCCGGCTGGTAGGAACCTGCGAGCCCCTCAAGCACCCGGAGCGCCCGCTCTGGGAAGAGATCGAAGTCAAGACCCTGGAAGTCCTCGGCAACGGAACTCTCGCCTGGGACACCGAGAACGACCGCGTCGCGCCGCACATCCATGTCACCGCCGGCCTCAAGGCAGACGCCGCTGACGGGCGGACCAGCCACCTCCTGGGCGCGACCGTCCAGTTCGTCACCGAGCTCGTGATCGAGGAATGGACCTCACCCGCGGTGACCCGCCCGCGCAATCCCGACCTCTACGACGTGCCCCTGCTCACCTTCGGACAGAAGGGCTAATCCCACCCGGCCGGCGTCCAGGTAGACCTTCGCCGCCGCGCGATCCGCTCATCCGGCACCCAGCCTTGAAGGAGGAGGCATGGCCACCACACGCTTCACTCTCCTCGTGCAGGAGAGAAACTGGGACTCGTACGAGAAGTTCTGCATTCACTTCAGCGAGGCAGCGAGACGGGCGGCCGAACGGGAGAACGATCCCCGTCTCGCGCGGGCGGATGTCTCCCGCAGTTCCTTCGACCGGTGGATGGGCCGCAAGGGTACGTTCAAGGGCACTCCCCGCCGTGACGCATACCTCGTCCTTCGACACATGTTCAACATGTCGCCCGAGCGACTGTTCGAGCAGGTTGAACCCGTCTTGCGCCCCCCCATCGACTTCACCTCCGGCGCGGCGGCTCCTCCCGCCCAGGCGCCCGAGTTCGACGACCCGCTGGCAGTTGTCGCGCAGACACACAAGCTGACCAGTTCCAACGCCGATGACCCCATCCTCATCATGGTGACCCAGTCGATCGCCAGCATCGTGAGCCGCTACGAAGCGCTCGGACCGCACCAGCTGGCCGGCGAGGCCCGAGTCATCCGGGAGATGCTCCACGGAGTCCTGGGCGGCCAGCAGCCCCCACGCGTACGGGCGGAACTCTTCCGGCTCGCTTCCCAGGCATCTGGGCTTCTGGGGTACATGGCTGTCAACGCCGGAGCGCGGTTCGAGGTGGTCAACGCCTACTGCACGGAGGCAGAGTCGCTGGCCCGTGAGATCGGCGAGGTCTCGATGCAGATGTGGGCGACCGGTACCCGGTCGCTGGGCCTGTACTACCAGAAGCGGTACGCGGAAGCCGACGATGCGGCCTCCGCCGGCATTGCCCTGGATCCGGACAACCCGCAGGCAATCCGGCTGCTCGTCAACGGCCGATCCCGTGCACTCGGGCGCCTCGGCGACCGTGGCAGAGCCGAAGCCGCCATCGGACAGGCAATCGACCTGTCGGATCGGCAGTTATCACTCCCCGACGGCCTGACCTCGTGCATCAGCTTCGACCCCTACTCCATGCCACGAACGCTCGCGAACGCCATCACCACGCGCCTGTCGCTCGGTGACACGGCCGAGGTCGTCGCGCACGCCGCGGAGATCGAGGACCTGGTGGCGCACTCCCCCTCGGACTGGAGCCGCGCCCTGGTCGGCCTGGACGTGGCATCAGCACTGCTGAAGCAGGACTCCCCCGAAGTCGAGCACGCCATGGCCCTGGGCGGCAGAGCACTGCGGGCCGGCATCGGCCGGCCTATCAAGTCGGTCTGGGAGAGGGCGAAGGAGCTGTATGTGGGCGCCGAGCGGTGGCATGACGAATCCGTTGTAGGGGACTATGCCGATGAGCTCCGGAGCTGGCGGGCGCAGCCCCAGGTAGGACCGCTCGCCGAAGTTCAGCACGCCCAGATCACCCCCTGACGAACGCCGAGGAGCCCTGTGACGCCCGAGCTGGCGACCGACCCGAGCGCCTTCCCCTGTGAGCCGCCGGCCGATCTCGACGATCCGGACACGATCGTCGAACACGACTGGCACGCCTTCCAGAGCGTCGAGCACATGGGTGATCACTGGGATCGGCCGGGATGGTCCGACGGACAGCGCACGTACTACTGGATGCTGACCTTCTCCGGAGCGTCCGAACTCCTGGGCCTGGCAGGGCACTGTCAGAAGGCCCTGTACGACCTGGGGATGGATCCGGTCCCGAGTGACGGGCTGCATGTGACGATGCTGCGGGTTGGCCGTACGGATCAGGTGTCCGTGGACCAGGTCGAGCAGCTTCTCACCGTGGCGCAGGACTTGCCCGTTCAAGCGTTTCGCCTCCTCGCCCATCCGCTAGCGGGTTCACGCGGCGCAGTCCGGTTCAGCCTCTCGCCCTGGCGCCCCGTGATCCGCCTCCACGCCGCCCTCGCCGACGCTGGCGAACGGGTCGGCATTCCCGGTGGCAGGCCGACGAGCGCCTTCCGCCCGCATCTGGGGATCGCCTACAACAACCGGACCCGGCCGGCTGCGCCCGTCATTCACGCGGTAGGGCAGCTCCGCTCACTGCCGCCCGTCGCCCTGGACGTGGCAACGGTTGAGCTGGTGGAACTACGCCGTCAGGACAGGGCGTACCGCTGGCGGACCGTTCACTCGGTCCCCCTGCGTCCCGAGGTTCCTTCCCAGCCCAGCGCCCCGAGCAGGTGATCAGCGGCTTACCGACGGCCGGCCGCGTCGTCCCGGCCCTCCGCCACGGGCGGTCTGAGCCTCTCTTGAGGGCTCAGGTACGGGCTGGCTGAGGCACTCGTCGCCGCGGCTGGTGTTCTATGTCAGCCCGGATCTGGGCGAATGCCGTGTCGATCACCTGAAGCTCGGTAGCCGTGAGAGCGGGGCCTGACAGGCAGCCGAAGTTCTCCTCCAGCTGAGCCGTGCTGGTGAAGCCGACGACAGCTGCGCAGTGGTCGGCCCTCTGCAAACAGAAGAGCAACGCCAACCTGGTCAGAGCCCCCGGCTCATTGCCGAAGTGGACTCGCAGCGGCTGCATCCCGGCCGTGACGCTCGTGGCCTTCTCGGGAGTGAGGGTCCTGGCCCCCGCCGGCCGGACGGCAGAGCCGGGGGATGGCGTGGTGTTCCGTGGGCCTCGTCCTGTGAGCAGGCCGTGGGCCAAGGGGGCCGCGAGGATCACACCGACTCCGTGGCGGGCGGTGAAGGCGAACAGATCCTCGCCCTCCAGGGTGATCACCGGGGTGAGCGCGTTGAAGCGGGTCCAGATGATGTTCGGCTTGATCATCCGGAAGAGGTAGAGGAACCGGGCCGCGCAGGCGTCACGTTCAGCCGGCGTGGCGCCGTAGGGGACGTACGGGCCCCGCATCCCAATAGCTCTCACGGCCCCCACCTCACGAAGGGTGCGCATTTGCTCGATCGCGCCGCCCAGATACCGGTCCTGCGGGCCGAAGTCCCAAGAGTCGAGCGTGTAGAGGTCGAGTTCCTCGATGTAGAGGTTCTCGAGCGTCTGCTGGAACTGGTGATGAATGTGACGGCCGGCGTAAGCGTGTGGAGCTGAGCCGCGGACGTGCCCGACCTTGCTGCTGGTGAGCAGCTTCTCGTCCGGGTGCTCACGCAGGAACCGACCCAGCAGGCGCTCGGCATGGCCGGCACCGTAGCAGTCGGCTGTGTCCAGCAGGTTGGCGCCGAGCTCGACGGCGCGGCGTAGGCCGTCGAGAGCGCGCCCGTCGCTGACCTGGGTCTGCTTAGGGCCTTCGGCTACCCCGATGGCGCCGCAGTTGACGCCGAGCGGGTGAGCGTAGAGGCCCTGTCCCAGGTGACGTTTCGTGGAGTCGAACGCACTCATCAACGAGAGCCTGCCCCTGTTAGCACGGCGATGACGATCTTCCCGTCCGTGATCTGCTCGACCGTCCAGGTACTGGCGAGGGTGTGGACGAGGAACAGGCCTCGTCCGTTCGTGGCCAGGTCCGCGAACTCGGTCGACGAGTTGGAGGGGCTCGCGGGGAGAGCACGGGTGTCAGGAGCACGGTCGACGACTCCGAGCGCTGAGCCGAATTCGTAGACCTCGATCCGCATCAAGACCGCACCGCCGGCATGCCGGATGGCGTTGGCGATGAGCTCGCTGGCTACCACCATCGCGTCATCAGCTCGGGATCCGTCCGTGCTCAGCATGTCAGCAAGCTCGACGCGAGCAGTGCGCTGTGGGGCCTCTCGCCCTTCAAGCACGATGTCGCGGTGCTTCAACAGGTCTCCGAGACTGCGGTCACGGACCAGCTCAGCGGTTGTCGGGGGCACTCTCGTCTCCTCGGGCTCGAGACGCCCTGCGGCGTAGCCGGGATTGGCCTGCCTCAACCGTGGCGGAATTGCGTTGGCGTCGGTACGCCGAACCGTGGCCACTTCTTGGCCACTTCGTCGCCATGCCCCTCCGCCGCCCCGTCCAGCGCTGAGGGCAAATAGTTCAAATCGGATAGAGCTCAGCGTCATCGCGAGGCTGAAGTGGCGAAGAAGTGGCCACGGTTCGGCGTACCAGTGCGCAGCAATCCACGGCACCGTGGGGTCAGGCCGACAGCCCTCCGTTCTGGGACCCCGGAACGATGCCTCGGTCGGACCCGCCCGGTCGCAACGAGCCGGCTCAGCTCGCCGGACACCCCACTGAAGGGAGTAGTTGATGGGACACCCCGCTGTCGCCTCTCGCGCCATCGACGCCTCCCGCCCCAGGTACGGGGCGAGCGTCAGCGCACGGCACTGGACCCCCGTGCACGCCATGCGCTGGCGCCTTGCCCTCGGGCTCCGCGCCCCGATCGGGAGCTGGCCGGTGCTGCCCCTGCATCGTGGCCCCCGCAAGGCCGGAGCGAGGCACACGGGCATGGCGCCCACGCCTCCCGGCTGCCGCGGCGAGGGACTCCCCCGCGGCAGCCGGTCCCCTTCGTCGCCACTCCTGTCCCTGCCCCTCCAGCGCCGCTTCCCCCAAGGAACCGCCATGTGTCAGCACAAGCCCACCTGCCCGTCCGCCGAGGCAACGGACCGCGAGGCGGCCGTCGTGGTCTCGGCCCACCCCGAGCAGGGGTGGAGCCAGCTGTGCAACGGCGTCCTCCTCTTCGACGACACCGGTGAGATCCTCCCCGACGGCAAGATCATCCAGCCGCGCCGACTGACCGCCACCACGCCGAGCGTTGCGGCATGAGCAGAACCCCGTTCCTTCAAGGGGGCCTCCCGGTGCCATACGTAACCGCGTGGAGCGCGGAGACGTACCCTGAGCCCACCGTGGTTCTGCACCGGACAGGGCTGGGCATCGGCTATGCGGACGAGACCCAGTACGACCGAGACATGGATGGCGTGCTGTGGATCCGGCAGGCCATCGCCCGAGGGGCCGGCAGGGCGTTGTTCCCGACCGTCCACGCGCTTCGTCAGCGACGCGCAGTCAGCCGAATGTTGTGTCAGGTCTGTGGCGTGGACACCATGGAGCTGGACCCGGAGCGGCAGCTGTTCGTGCTCAAGGACGTTGGCCGGCCGGTGGGTGAGGGGGAGCTGACCACCGCCGCCCCGGTCTGCCCCCCGTGTGCGTTCATCGCGGTCAAACACTGCCCCCATCTTCGCGAGCACGTGGCTGCGTGGGTCGCACGCCCGGTGTGCTGGGGCGTGGCTGGAATCCTCTACGACCCCACTTCCCTGCAGCCGGTTCCTGGGGAGGACCTCGTTCAGGTCGCCTACGACGATCCAGCTATTCGCTGGGTGCTGGCGTCCCGTCAAGTGCTGTCGCTCCAGGGCTGCGTCGCTGTGGATCTGAACGACCTCGGCCTGGCGGCGAAGTCGAGCCTGGCGGAGGCCCCGGCCCCCTTCCTCCGCTCCTGAAGAACGCGGCGAAGCGCTCGTACGCCGTGCCCACCCGCAACCGCCCGGTCTCTTCCGGGCCCGTAGAGATCGGACACCATGGAAAGCCGCCTCATGTCTCCGCACCAATCCCTGCCTCTCGGGGCAGCGGTTACCGGTGCGCTGATCCCGACCCCCAGGAACGCACTGGTGCGGCCCCGGCAAGTGGGACGGATCGAGGACCACGGCTTCATCGGGAACATGCGGACGGCCGCCTTGGTCGACCGGGACGGCGCCATCGACTGGATGGGCCTGCCCCGCTTCGACTCCCCTGCCCACTTCACGAGCCTGCTCGGGACCGAGACGCACGGGCTGTGGCGCATCGGCCCGGCTGGTGCGGACGGTGCCGCGCCCGCAGCTGCGGACCGGCGGCGCTACCTCGACGGCACGCTGATCCTGGAGTCCACTTGGATCACCCCGACCGGCACGGTCCAGGTTCTCGACTTCATGCCGACCACCGGTGGGGCGCCGCAACTGGTCCGCATCGTGCGCGGCGTCAGCGGCAGGGTGCCGATGCGATCCCTGATGCGGGCGCGCCCCGGGTATGGAATCCGCGTGCCGCGGATCGAGGTCGACGGCAGCCGCGCGAGCGCCGACCTCGGTGACGGCCGGCTCTGGCTCGACACCTCCGCCCCCACTCGTGAGGCCGACGGTGACCTGTCGTCGGAATTCACCGTCTCCGCGGACGAGCGCGTCTCCTTCACCCTGTCCTGGGAGCAGGGCCACGATGCCCCGCCGCCGCTGCCGGACGCGACCGGGCTGATGAAGGCGACCGCGGACTTCTGGAGGGACTGGATCTCCCAGTCCACCTACACCGGGCCCCACCGGGGAGTCGTCGAGCGGTCCCTCATCACGCTCAAGGCCCTCACCTACGCGCTGACCGGCGCCATCGTGGCTGCGCCGACGACGTCGCTGCCCGAAGAGATCGGCGGCGTGCGGAACTGGGACTACACCTTCTGCTGGCTGCGCGATTCCGCCCTCATCCTGGAGATGCTCCTGGCGTGCGGCTTCGTGCAGGAGGCCAAGGACTGGATCGCCTGGCTCCGGGTGGTCATCGGGGGCCACCCCGAGAACTTGCAGGTCATGTACGGGGTCGGCGGCGAGCGCGACCTGCCCGAGACTGTGCTCGACTGGCTGCCGGGCTTTGAGAACTCGGCTCCGGTCCGGATCGGGAACGGCGCCGTCAAGCAGCTGCAGCTGGACATCTACGGCGAGGTCATCAACACCCTGTACGCGGCGCAGCAGCGTGACCCGAGCCTGACGGCGGTTGTCGCGCCGCTGATCACGGACCTGGTGGGCTGCCTGGAGACGTGCTGGGAGGAGCCGGACGAGGGGGTGTGGGAGGTCCGCGGCCCGCGCCGGCAGTTCGTCCACTCCAAGGTGATGGCCTGGGTCGGCTTCGACCGGGCTGTGCGTCTCGTCGACTCCGGGGCCTGTCAGGGTCCGGTGGAGCGGTGGCGGGAGATCCGGGACACGATCCACGAGCAGGTCTGCCGCGACGGGTACGACGAGCAGCGGAACACCTTCACGCAGTCGTACGGGTCGTCGGCGCTGGACGCCTCCCTGCTGCAGCTGGCCATCACCGGCTTCCTCGCCCCGGACGACAAGCGGCTCATCGGCACGATCGAGGCGATCCAGCAGGAGCTGTCCATCAAGGGCGGGTTCCTGCTGCGCTACCGCACCGAAGGCGCGGCGCCGGGTGTCGACGGCCTGCCCGGTGACGAGGGCGCCTTCCTCATCTGCTCGGGGTGGCTGGTCACCGCTCTCGCTCTCATCGGGCGCGTCGACGAGGCCGAGATCCTCCAGGACGGACTGCTGCGGGCCCGCAACGACCTCGGCCTGCTCGCCGAGGAGTGGGATCCCGTCAACGAGCGACAGCTGGGGAACTTCCCGCAGGGCTTCTCGCACGTGGCGATCATCCAGTCCGAGCTGGCCTTGGAGGCCGCGCGGTGTGACCGGGAGCTGGTCGGAGCGGGGGCCGGGCGATGAGGGCGGCCTCCCTCCGCCCGGCGGGGTTCGCGGCTGCCGGCCCCGGGGCGGTGTCGCCCTCGTACGGGGCCTGCCCCGGCCCGCAGGAGATCACCATCGGCGACCTGTTCCCCCTGAGGGTGGCGGACGAGCCCTTCGCCGCGGTGATCGGGGAGCACTTCGACACCCTGACGATGCCCAGTCGCACCGCGCTGGAAGTCATCAGCCGTTTCGAGGGGTTCCGGCCTCATCCGGTGGGCGCTGCCGTGGCCCGTGCGCTCACCGACGAGTGGGTCCTCATCCTCCCGCCCGGCTCCGGCTACGGCATGCAGTGGAGCTGGCCGGCCGAACACCGTGACGAGGGCCTCCTCGAGGTCCCGCCGCGCGCGGGCGGACCGGGCGACGACCTGCGCTGGGCCCGCTTCGGCAACGCGCAGGGACGGGTCTTCAGCGCGCCGTTCCTGCTGATGGCCGCCCTGTGTCCGCCGCCCGCGACCCGCCCTCCGTACTTCGTACCTGCCCGAGACGACCGCACGCCCGTGGGGATCTGATGAGCACTCTGATAGAAGCCGCAGCGGTTGCCGTGCCGTCGGCGCTGGCCCTGGCGGGCGGAGGCGCGGTCTGGCACTTGCGGGGGACCCTGCGGGCGGAGCGCCGACGGTCCGACAGGTTGCAGCGGCATGCCGAGAACCTGACCCGGCAGTTGCGGGCCGCCGAGCTGATCCTCGGGCAGGTGGCCGACGAGGTGGTGCCTGCGATCCAGGAGGCCGTCGTCCGGCCCGGCGCCGGACAAGGCGTCGACTTCACGCTGCCGGACGCCCTGACGGGCACCGTGATCGCCGACCGGGTGCGTGCCGTCGTGGATTCGGTGGCCGCGGCGATGCGGCAGGTGCAGTACGACGCGGAGACCGCCACCGGTGTTCAGGTGTCCCAGGTCAAGCAGGACGCCGACGCAGCGGCCGCCGAAGCCCAGCGGGCTGCCGAGGAGGCCGCCCAGGCGGCGGTGCGCAGCTTCGCCGCGTCCTTGGTGGTGATCGCATCGAAGGTGAGCCGGCAGATCAGCGAGGGGGTGCGCCGGCACGCGGGCGGGGAGGCGTACGAGACGCTCGTCACCATCGACCGTCTCGTCCAGCAGCTGCTGCTGGTGGCGCAGAACTACGTGATTCTCGGCGGGGGAAAGCTGTCGAGGCGCTGGCCGGCCACCACCGTCACCGACGTGGTCCAGGCGGCGATGGGCCACCTGGAGGGGTTCGAGCGGATCAAGCACGAGGAATCCGATGTCGCCCTGACCAGCCGGGCAGTCGGGCCGGCCGTCCACACGATTGCGGTGCTCCTCGACAACGCGCTGAAGTACTCGCCCTCGTCGGCCTCCGTAGACGTGCGCCTGCTCAACGGGCACCACGGCCTGACGGTCCGGATCGACGACGCCGGCCTGCAGATGAACCGCGAGGCCGTGATGGCCGCCCGCCAGAGACTGAACGGTGAGAAGGCCGCGCCGGTCACCCAGCTCGGGGCGCACCCGCGCACCGGGTTCGCGGTGGCCGCGGTCCTGGCCCGCGAGTACGGCTTCAGCGTGGACCTGGAGGCCCCCAACTCCTACCGGGGCACGAGCGTCCAGATCTTCTTCCCCAGCCACCTGCTCACCCATGTCCCCGAAGAGCCGACGGCCAGCATGCAGCCCGCGCCAGCGGTGCCCGCGCCGCAGACCACGTCCACTGGCCTGACCGTCCGCCGGCGCGGCGCGGCCCTCGCACCGCGGCAGCCCGCCGGTGACGAGCACGCC
>NZ_JBEOWI010000102.1:0-13352 GCF_040296005.1 Kitasatospora sp. NPDC002551
GGCAAGTTGAGGGTCAGTCAAAGGACCTAAACTCATGGGTTTCCCGGCCCGCCTCATGGACCGGGGCGAAGGCCTGGAGCCGCGCTCCCGCATGCTCCAGACAATCATTCCCGACCGCGTGGAGGTTGCTCGATGCCCGCGAAGACCACCAAGGAGAAGGTGCTCGTCTACGTCGTGCGCGACGGACGGCTGCTGGTGTTCCGCCACACCGACTACAGCTATGAGGAAGTCGGCATCCAGGTCCCGGCCGGCAGCATCCGCCCCGGAGAGACCCCGGAGGCCGCCGCACTGCGGGAGGCCCGTGAGGAGACCGGCCTGAACGACTTCAAGATCGTGCGCAAGCTGGGCGAGACCGAGTACGACATCAGTCCGTACCGGTTCGAGATCCAGCACCGGCACGTCTTCCACATGGAGCTCACCGAGCCCACCCCGGAGCGGTGGATGAGCCGGGAGGACCACGACGGCGACCAGGAGCCCACTCACTTCGAGTGCTTCTGGATTCCGCTGGAGGCCGCGCACATCCTCCAGTCCGGTCAGGGCGCCCTGCTGGGACGTCTGTCCGAATGATCCCGCCTGGAGCCGGCCCGCGCGGTGGCGGAGCGGCTGGCGAACCTCATGACGGGACGGTGCGGTAGCAGTCGACGATGGTTTGGTCGATGCGGCGGGAGAGCGCGTCGACCAGGAGGCGGACGGTCAGTTAGTCAGCGTGGGCGGCGGTGCGCGGCCAGAACTCGTGGCCATGCCGCAGGATCAGGTCGATTTCGTCGGCCACTGCGGTGGGGGTGTTCCATGAGCTCTGGAGGTGCAGGGGGTGCCAGGGATACGCCTGCCCCTTGGTGCACCCGAGCTCGGGGGAGCTGGATCCGGGGAGCAGCCAGATCGCCTCGCCGGCTTCTCGTTCCTCGTTCCAGGCACCAGCCCGGTCTGACAACACGATCTGGATGCCGGACGGCATCTCGGATCCGGTGTTCCAGCCCAGGGTCCGAAGCCGGTCCAAGAGTACGGGTAGCTGACTGGTCTGCTCCTCAGAAAATTCGAACCCTCGGGCGATGGTCCTGAACGGAGTGGCCCACGGTCGTCCATGCAGCGTCTGCTTCCAAGCTGGCAGCTCCCGCCAGTGACGGCGAACCTTCTGCCGTCCCCAGGGGGTGAGCCGCATGAAGGCCTTCTGCTCGTAGGGCTTGCAGCTGACCATCCCCTCGATCACGGGGGCCCCGTGATCGTCGCGCAGGACGAACCAGTTTCCGTCACCGGAAGGCTCTCGCTTCCATCTGGTCGGCCACGTGGCCGGGATGAGGAGGTCCGTGTACTGGGGCTGCAGCACGACCTTCAGCGCGGAGTAGGTAGCGGTGGTCTCGCCGCTGCCCAGATTCCTTGGAAGGAGCTGGGCGTCCAGGAACTCCGCGAACCGGGTCCTCTGCCACGCCTCGATGTCGCTCACCGGAACCACCCTGCTTGTTGAGAACCTCCTGCTGATCCAGCAGTGTGGCCATGCTAGCCACCGACCCACCTCTGGCCAGCCGGAATTCACCGTCCAGCCCTTTCCCGGCGCGGGGCGGGACGGCCGGACCGGGGCGGCGGACGGCGGGCAACGGGGCCGGGACGGGCAGCGGGGCGACGTAGCGTCCGGGCGGACGGCGCGGAGCGGGGAGCGGGGAGCGGGGAGCGGACCAGGGCCTTCTCGCTCCCTCAACAGCCCGGCGCCTCGTCGGTGTGCACCCAGACTCCTTCGGCGACCTGGTAGGACGGGTACCTTTCTCCTTCGGGAAGACCGTTGGGGAAGACCCAGAACCCGTTCTCGCCTCGGTAAGCCCCGGCGGCCTCCCGGGCCTGCTCGGTCTCAAGGGCGTGGCGAAAGGCGCCGCAGAGCTTGCACGGGCATTCCGGCGGCTGCTCGGCCGCGACCCAGGCTTCGTACAGCCCCCGCCCGCTGGCCGCAGCCAGCCCGCGGCTGATGGCGGCAGCTTCGAGCATGGCTTCCCACCGGGCGACCTCAGCCGCAGGTGGTTCCACGGTGCCTCCAAGGGTCCTGTGGCTGCGTTCCTGGTGGACGTGGCGAAAGACGCGTGAGGACATGCCGCGAGTCTGGCGGGCTAACGCACCGCAGGCCACGAGCTTGCGGGAACTTGCGCGAACTCGCTCCGCCAAGCCCTGTGAAGGGGGTGACTTGCGGCAATGTGCGTGACCAGGACCTATCCAGACCCCTGGTTGATCGGGAAGGCACGAACCCGCACGCACGATTGGGTAGCCGGGACCGGCGCAGCCCGGCACGCGGATCGATGCAGACCAGGCGTCGGGCGGGGCGACAGCAATACGAGGTGGACGGGCCAGCGGGCGCGCCGGGCGGCGGCACTGCAGAAGCCGAGTGACTCGATACAGGCAGCTTGTACCGTATGCACTATGTATGTCGATATTCGTACAGTGCTCCGGAAGCACGAGGAAGAGCTCAGACTCTTTCGCCGGAGCCTGTTCTCCACGGAGCCGGCCGATAGCGGTCTGGCCTCCGTGCTACCCGAAGCCGTGCTGGAGCAGCTGCGCTCGGAGGGGCGCGTAATGCCGCGTCGCTTCGGGCCGGTGCGCTCGGTGACCGACCAGCACGCTGTCCTCAGCGTTGTTGGGGACGTCACCGACCAGGCCACGCTCCTTGAGGGCGCCGACCGGGAGGGGGCTGTGCTGACGCTCTCGTTCGCCGCGCACCACAAGAAGCTCCGTACCCGTCTGCCCGTTGATCTGGAGGAGGCGAAGGCATGGGTCCAGGCGATCGTGGGCCCTGACTGGCTGCCGCACTTCTACTCTGCGGGGGCCCTGAGTGGTACCGCCGGGGGCGGGACCTTGACTCCGAAGCCACTGACGACGCAGTACTTCTACCTGTTCCTGGGGCCTGATGGTGTCCCGCATGCCGAGCCGGAAGAGCATCGGCTCGGCGTCTTGACCCCGCTCGTTCAGACGCCCTGACGATCATCGAAATCCAGAGTTTGCGACGAGGGCGGCGCAGGCCACAGCCAGGGATGTACGTCCTACGGTAGAGCCGTGAAGCTGACCGACCTCCGCGACCTGATGCGCCGCCGCCGAGCCGGCCTCGGCCTGAGCTTCGATGCCTTCCGCGCCGACCTCATGATCGCCTCGCTCCAGTGGCCGGCCGACGTCGTCGAGCAGTTTCTCTACGACCACGGTGACCACGGGCCCTTCCACCGTGACTACGGGCACGTCGACCTCACCACGATCGTGTGGACGCTCGAAACGGTCACAGCCGCAGAGCTGAGCACGATGCCGACTGGTCGGTCCGAGGCGGGCTGCATCGAGCAGTTCGCCCTCCACCCGGGCCACTACGTCCGCGTGCGCAACTCGGGCATCCACGTCGGGGTCGCGGAGATGTGGCGGGACCACGGGACATGGAAGCGTCCGCCGCTACTGCTCGACCGGAGGCTGCTGGACTCTTCGGGAAGCGGTCTGCAGGTGTTAGAGGGGCGGACCCGCGTCGGGATTCTGCGGGGCCGCCTTCGAGAGAACGACTTCGTCGCGGCGGCGCACGAGGCGTGGGTCGGCCGGCCGGCCTGACGGACTGCCGAGGGCAGGTGCTGGCGGCTGGCCCGCGGACCGAACAGGAGGCAGGGTGTACCCGCCAGGTGCGGGGGATCTAGCCGATGACGGGGCGGGGCGGCAGTCCGTTGCGGGTCTGGAGGATGAGGTCCTTCAAGATCTCTTCCTTGCCGATGCTGTGGTGAGCGGCGTCGGCTTCCGGGGTGGTCCTGCTCTCACTGGCCTCCATCAGTTCCCAGCACTCGTCTCGGACGATGACGAAAGGCTTCTCCATGGGTTCCTCTCAGCAGGACGAGCTGGCCCTGGTGTGGCCCGGGCACCAGCGTAGCCAGCAGCATGGCAGTGATCAGTTGCCCCAGGGCACACGGGCGAGGACCAGACCGCGGACCTCGGCGGCGCCGGAGGCGAGCAGGCGCAGTGACACGTGCTGGAGCTGGGAACCGGAGGTGAGAACGTCGTCGACGAGCAGGATGGTGGCGCCCTCGATCGCGGCGCGGTCTCCAGTCCATGTGAGGGCGGCGGCGTGAGCGAGGCCGGCCTGGCGCTTGTCCTCCAGCGTGCCGCGCGCGGACCGGGGGGTCTCCGCTGTCTTGATCAGGAGCGGGGATCCCGGCGGGCTGAGAGGGAAGGCATTGGTGAGGTCCTCGTTGTACGCCGCGTCCATGATCCGCTCGATGTGCTGGATCGGGGCGCGGCTGGCGTGCGTGGGGTTGCCGATGACGAAGTCGATGCCGTCCATCCGGTCGCGGTGTGTCTCCATCCAGCCAACCAGAAGTCGGCCGAAGATCAAGGCCCAGCCGTGCGCCCCGTCGTACTTCAGCTTGTGGATCTTGTCGCGCAGCGCCCCTGAGTAGACGGCGACCGCGTCCACGCGGGAGAAGCCGCGCTCGGCGAGCGGCAGCCGGCACAGGCGGTTGGAGCACGGCTGCCCGGGAGCGACGGCCTGGGAGCAGACCGAGCAGTGCGGCTCGGCGATCGGCTGGAGGGTCTTCTGGGCGCAGGCTGAGCAGAGGTGGGCGGCGCCGGTGAGGCTGTAGGCGCAGATGCCGCAGTTGGGGAAGCCTGCCGGTTGGGGAAGGGGCGTGGTCACAGGCCGGCCAGGGCGAGCTGCTGCCGCTGCTGGCTGGCGCGCTGGACGTTCTCGGCAGTGCCGAGGCGTTCCAGGATGTCGCTGGTGTGGGAGACCTGGATGGCCCGCCCTTCTCTGATCATTTTCTCGGCCCAGGGTTCGCTGGTGGCCAGGGAACGGATCAGGAAGACCTTCTTGCCGTGTTCGGCGGCGATGCGGGCCTGCATCTTGGCGCCGGAGGTGCTTGAGGCTTCGATGACGACGCTGCCGAGCGTCGTGCCACTCGTGACGACGTTGCGCTTGGGGAAGGTCCACCGGGCCGGGGGCGAGGTCGGCCAGAACTGGCTCAGCAGCGCTCCCCCGTGCTCGAGGATGGCGTCGGCCAGGGGGCGGTTCTCGGCCGGGTAGACGGGCGCGGCGATGCCGGTGCCCATGACGGCGACGGTGCGTCCGCCGGCGCGCAGGGTGGCGTCGTGGGCGGCTCGGTCGATGCCCTTGGCGAGGCCGCTGATGATGACGACGTCGTGCTCGACGAGTTCGCGGGCCATGCGGGCAGCACGACGCAGTCCGTCTTCGGAGGCCTTACGGGTGCCGACGACGGCGATGGAGCGGGCGTCGCGGTCGCTGAGCTGGCCGCGGTAGAAGAGGAACGGCGGCAGGTTGGGGACCAGGCGCAGGTTGGCCGGGTAATCGGGGTCCAGGACCGTGACCAGCTGCGCCCCGGCCTTCCGGGCGGCTTCGGTCTCCTTGTCGACCCACGCGCGGAAGGGGTCGAGGTTCTTGATGGCCTCCTGGAGCAGGGGCCGGTTGCGCTGGACGGTGGTGGTGCCGTCCTCGCGCAGTCGCCCGTCGAGGAGGGCGGCGAGGTCGTCGGGCGTCTGGGCGTTGCGCGCGATCAGGTTCCAGTCGATCAGGTGCTCGCCGACGCGGGCGGCGCACAGCGCGAGCAGATCGCGGTGCTGATCGGTGAGGGTGAGGTCGGTCATGAGGAAGAGTCCTTCTACTCGCGGCCCGGGGATGTTCGAAGGATGGTGCGGTGTGCTTGGGCCACCTCCATCATGGCGCACGGGTGTGACAGGCGGCCCCCGGGGACGCCGACCGGTGCGTCTAGCCGGCCGCCGGGGCCCGGCTGGGTTCTGGGCGCCCCGGCTGTTACTGATCTTGGTACTGGGCGGTGTCGAGGTACTCCAGCATGGCTCGCCGCAGCGACTGGGACGGTCCGTCGTCCACGCCGCCGGGGCAGATCGTGGCCTTGAAGTCCGCGAGGTCGAGATCGTTGGTGCCGAACGGGTCGATCCTCACGCCGCTGCGCAGCTCGTAGGCGGTGTGGGCCTTGGGGTACTTCCCGACCGTCAGGGCAATCACCT
Source organism: Kitasatospora sp. NPDC002551 (assembly GCF_040296005.1). Taxonomy (NCBI): domain Bacteria; kingdom Bacillati; phylum Actinomycetota; class Actinomycetes; order Kitasatosporales; family Streptomycetaceae; genus Kitasatospora; species Kitasatospora sp. NPDC002551. The sequence goes on from NZ_JBEOWI010000102.1 coordinate 5,977, forward strand.
CGGCCGCCCCGGCCTCCTCCAGGAGGATGCGGGCCCATTCGATCGACTTGCCCTCGGTGGTGAAGTCGTCGAAGACGATCACGGCCTTGCCGCGTACCTTGCGCCGGTAGTCGGGGTTGATCCGTACGGTGCGGGCTTGGGCGGCGATCGAGATGTCCACCCCCGTCCTTTCTCCCCTGCTTGCCCGGTAGCGCTCCAGGCTGGTGTCGGGGGCCGCGACGACCCGTTCGAGCAGGTCTTCCCGGTAGTACGAGCCGACCACGACCTTCGCCCTCTCCAGGAACCCTTCGAGCTGGGCGCTGACCCGGCCGGGCCTGCTGCTGGGGTAGACGCAGAACAGGCTGCGCCCGGGGAGGTTGCCCTCAAGGTAGGCGGACAGGAGCAGGCTCAGCATTAGGACGTCGCGTGCGTCCTGCTCGCCGAGGGCGATGCTGTGGGAGCGGGTGAAGACGTCCTGAAGGGTGAAGGTGCGTCCGCCGCCCTTGGGGAAGGAGACGTTCGGGGGGAGCAGGGAGCGAAGGCGGAAGCGGCCGTCCTCGTCGTCGAGGGCGTAGGCCCAGGTGGGCTCGTGCAGGAGGTAGGGCTCGAGCAGCTCGCGCACCTCGTCCGGGGAGTCGGCCAGCAGCGAGGTGATCGGCTTCCTGTTGGCCTTGGCCCAGCGGGCGTGAACGTAGACGACGCCGGCCTGGATGCCGGTGTACCAGTCCCATTCGGTAGTGCCGACCAGCAGAAGCTGGGTGGGGTACAGCTCCAGGGCCTCGGCGACGCTGGTGAGCCAGGCGCCGCTGCCGCGCGCGGGCCGACCCGGGATGTCGTCTCGGCACAGATGCAGGGCGGGCTGCGGCAAGCCGGCGGCCGCACAGACGCCGACGGCGTCCATCGGGTCGCTGGACAGCAGCACCCAGGCGACGTCGCGCTCGGCAAGCCAGTGCAGCAGTTCGGCGACTTCGTCGTGCGCTCTGGTGGATGTGCGCAGCACCGCCTTGTAGTCGAACACCACCGCGCGCACCGTGACACTGTTGTCGTCCACCGAACCCCCTCTCCCCGCCGCCCGTCGGGGCGGCTGAAGCGAACCGGTCTCCATGATCTCAGCTGCGGTCGCGCCGCGGGTCGCAGTGACCTCCCGGCGGAGAAGGCAGAGCAGCGTTGGGGCTGGACGCCTCCAGTGGGAGTCGACCGAGGAAGCCGCGGTCACCCTTCGGTGTTCTCCGTCGAGCGCCGGCGTCGCGAACCCGTAGGGAGCGGTCGTACAGCGGTGCTCCCTCGAGGCCGCGGGTGTATCCCCTCACCTCGCGGTGCTCACAACCGGGCCCGTGCTCGGCCCGGGGGCGGTCCAGGTGTCGCCGACAAGCGAGCCGGCTCGCGCCGTGGTCGCGGATGCGTTCGGCGAGGGCGTGGGTGCCGGACGACACCGCGACCGGCCGGGCCGCAGCTCAGCTGCAGGACCTGGCCGAGCACCACTGCTCCTGGATGGTCGTGCGCCTGGACGTCGAGGTCGGGCCGCGCACCGACACGGCGCTGGTGAGCCTGTACGGCCTGCTGACCGGCTGGGACGCCCGCCGGCGCGTGCTCACCTTCACCCCGCAGCACGGGCACCGGCCCATCCAGGTCCCGGTGCACCGGATCGTCGCGATGACCGGGGACCGTGAGCGGCGCGGCCAGCGCGAAGCCCCGATGTGGGAGCCGTACACACTGCCGCGCTGGTGGTGATTCCGCCGGAGCCGTACTGGTCCGGCTCTGGTGTGGTGGAGTCGAAGGCGGGGAGCGAGCCGGGGCCGGATGAGAGTACGGCGGCCGCCGTCGCGCTCCCCCGAAAGGGACACCGACGGCGGCCACATGGTGCTTTCAACTGTGTTGGCCAACAGGCTGATGTGCCCCATCGTGGCCAAGTCTCGCAGCGAGGGGGCTCGGTCAGATGTAGTCGACGAAGTCGCTACGGCCGTGCTCGATGTAAGCAGTCGAGCCGGAGCTAGCCGCCCTGGCGACCTGCCGGAGCCGGTCCATGCTTCGGGGGTTGAGGACGTCCGTCCAGTCCTCGACGGGTCGGGCATCCCACTCGCTGTGTTCGGCAGGGTCCAGGTGGATCGCTGCGAGCTGTTCGGGGCTGAGCGTGCCGCCGTCGAAAATCAGGCCGAACTTCGCCGCCGGCCACGTCGGTTCGGGCGGGAGGAAGTGGACGGCCAGCAGTCGGCCACACTCCAGCGTGAGGGCGGTCTCCTGCTGGGTCTCGCGGACCGCGGTCTGGCGAGGGGTCTCGTCAGGGTCCATCTGGCCGCCGGGGAACTGCCAGATCTGGCCCCTGTCCGGCTTGTAGACGGAGGAGTTGAGCAGCACCGGCTGTCCGTGCTGGTCGGTGATGTAGAGGGAGGCGTACGCGGTCGCGCGGGGAAGGGTGGCGATGAACTCATCCGGCGGGAGCCAGCTGCCGGCCTCCGGATCGGGTTCGGGAAGGAAGCTGGTCACTGGCCCCTCCAGTCGGTGGGGGTGTTGAGGACGTCGGCGGCCCACTGGTAGTGGCCGGTGTCGCGGATGTCCTTGTCCTGCTCGGGGTAGAGGTCGCAGCTGAGCAGGGCGATCGTGTGCAGGTAGTCGGCGAGGTCGTCGCGCCGGTCGGCGGGGAGGTCCTGGGCGGCGGCGGCCAGCAGGCGGTTTCGGACGTCGACGCGGTCTTCGTCGTACATCCGGTAGTAGGCGCAGGCACCGGCGAGGTCGTAGAGCGGGTCTCCGAGCAGGGTGAAGGTGCCGAGGTCGATGACGGCGGAGAGCTTGTCGCTGGCGACGAGGATGTTGTCCGGGTAGAGGTCGCCGTGGATGACGCCTTCGGGGCCGGTATAGGGGCGGGCGAGCCGCGCGGCGAGCCGGTCGGCGATGTGGTCGACGGCCGGGACGTCGCGGCGTAGGTCGGGGAGGACCTGGGGGAGCTTCTGGGCGAGGAGGCGGCGCAGGAAGGCGTGCCAGTCCTCGCCCTGGTGGGCCGGGTCGGGGTCGAGGAGCATGCGCCGGTCGAGCGGGGTGGTCAGGCGCAGGCGGGTGAAGTCGCGGACGGCGGCCAGGTACACGGCTTCGGTGGCCGGGTCGGTGAGGTCGAGGGCGTCGCCCATCGGGGTGCCGGGCAGGCGGGTCTCGGTGACGGCCAGCAGGGGGCCGTGCTGCTCGATGGACCGGATCTCGGGCAGGGCGTAGGGGACGCTGGTGCGGTCGAAGCGCCGGTAGAGGTCGGCGATGGTCTCCAGCGCACCGAGCTGGTCGGGGTCGGCGTAGACCTTGAGGACCTGGTCGTGGCCGAGGGCGTAGACGCGGGCCTCGGTGCCGGCGGCGATCAGGTCGGCGGGGAAGAGTCCGTGGGCGGCGAGGAGGGCGTTCTCGGCGTCGGCGGTGATGCTGCTGGCGTCTCGGCGGGTGATCACGGCGTGCTCCGGTTGGTGGGGGTGGCGGTGGCGACGGTGCGGTTCTCGGGGGGCGCCGGTGAAGTCCCCGGCGAAGAAGGCAGAGCGGCGTTGGGGCGGGACGCCTCCGGGGGTAAGGAAAGAAGCCGCAGTCACCCTTCGGTGTTCTCCATCGGTCGCCGTCGAGCGCCGGCGGCGCGAACCCGTTGAGAGCGGTCGTACAGCGGTGCTCCCTCGGGGCCGCGGGTGTAGCCCTTCACCTCGCGGTGTTCGCAGCCGGGGCCGTGCTCGGCCCGGTTGGGGCAACGGGTGTACTTCTGTACCGGGACGCGCACCTCGAGTGGGCCGCGGGGCACAACCACGCGGTCCGGCCGCCGCTGCACCGAGCCGGGGAGCGGGGCGTCCTCGTGGATCACCGACACCCGGCGCGGCCCGGTGATGCCGGCCCGCCGGTCCGCCCGCTGCCGGGCAGCGCTCTCCTCAACGTGCTCGACGCGCTGGGAAAGCTCGCCGACGGTCCGTTCGCGGGGCAGTTCGCGCAGCAGGCGCAGGGCGGCCAGCACCGGCCGGGCGTAGTGCCACGGGGTGGTGTCTCCTTCCAGCCGGTCCCGGGCCGGCAGTTCCCAGCCGTCCGGCAGGGCGAGTTCGGCCAGCGGCAGCAGCGGGCCGACGTTGCCGCGCGGGCGCCCGTCCGGCCTGGCGGACAGCGAGTAGAAGGTGAGCCACCAGCCGCCGTCCCACGTGCCGCCGTCCCGTGCGGCATCGCGCAGCAGTTCGGTCTGTGCGGTGTCCCGGCCGTGCTGGTCCCAGGACAGCCACCTGGATTCCCAGTCCCGGTCGCCGGGGGTCCAGCGCGACCACGAGGCGGCGACCAGTTTGCCGCCGTCGCCGGTCACCGCGTACGCCTCGGCGAACAGCGCGAAGCCGTCCTGGTTCTGCGGGGCGTCCTCCTCGGCGCCGGGTGGGACGGGGAAGCCGTGGTCGATGCAGACGTGGCCGAGGTCGGCCAGCGCGTACTCGCGGGCGGTGGCGGTCAGACCTGGTCCGATCCAGCGCAGTTCGGCGGCCGAGAGCCGGGCGGTCTCTTCGGCGACCATGGCCTCGGCGGCCTGTCGGCGTTCGGTGAGCGACTTCCAGGACGGCTCGACCCCGACCATGCGCTGCTCCAGCTTGGCCGTCTCGATCAGGGCCCGGGCGGTGTCGGTGCGGTAGAAGCGCAGCGTCTTGCGCTGCCAGTCCGGAAGCCGGATCGGAGGCGGTGCGGCGTAGGCATAGCGGTTCATGCGGTCAGCACTCCCAGCGCCTCGGCGTAGCTGCGGCCTCGCGCGGACCAGGCCATGGCGTGCAGCACTCTGCGGGTGTCGTGCTCGTTCAGGCCGGGCAGTTGGTGCGCCAGAACCGCCGAGCAGCCGTTGAAGTCGAGCGCCCCGGCGATCCGGAGGACCATCAGCTGCGAGGTGGTAGTGCCCGCGCGCAGCGGGCCCGAGGCGTCTTCGTTCGGCATCTCGTCCAGAACCTCCCAGACGGCTGGCCAGTCCACGTATGCCATGGCGCGGTCGTCCCCGATCCACTTCACGAAGTCGCCAACCTCCAGGCGCGGCAGCCACATCCCGCCGTTGCCGGTCAGCAGCCACACCGCGGCCTCCTGCGACCACGCTCCTCGCGCCCTGGCCACCAGCGCGGCCTCCAGGTCCACTGGCAGCTGTCCCGGGTCGCTCACCTCGATCACCGTCCAGCACTCCTTCCCGGCTTGGTTCGCCCGCCATTGTCCCGGCGTGCACTGACAGTCACAGAGCGTTTTCGCCTGCCTCGTCTCGCGGCACCCGGCAGGGCGCCAGCCGGATGCCGACAGGGGACGGAACAGGTTCCCCGCGGAACGACGACGTCCAAGGAGCGTCCTTTCGCATCAGATTCAACGTGGCGGGCGCATCAGGTTGGTGAGGTGGGTGGGCGGTGCGGTCGCCATTCCCACGTAGGGGCTCGCGGCCCGGAGATAATCGGGCGTACTGCGGCCCACCCACCTCGTCCGCCCTCGGCCGAAGGCGGAGGTCTCCACCGTGGTGCGGTGGACACCACCGTCCTCGGACGGGCGGGTGCCGGTCAGCGGGAACGTGGTTCGCCCAGTACGTACCGGCGGATCGTCTGGGGGCTGACTCCGAGCTCCCGGCCGACTTCGGCGATGGTGCTGCCCGGGGCCAGGAGGAGTTTCCGGCCGTGGGCTATCTCGGCATCGCCGAGTGGGGGCTTGCGGCCCAGGACCGGTGCCTCGCCGGGGGCGTATCCGAAGGCGGCTGCGTCGTTGTAGGGGGTCTCGGTGGTCATGCAGTGGTAGAGGCACAGGACGAGCCGCCGGCCGACCTTGCGCAGGGCGGTGGCGTGGGCGTCCCCGGCCTCACGTCGCTTGCGGTAGTAGTCGGACGCGCCGGGGGAGTGCATGGCCCAGGAGAAGGCGGCAAGGTGCAAAGTGCTGCGCAGCAGGGTGGAGGAGGCCCGGCGCAGCGATACGCGGGCGGTGGTGCCGGAGGCCCAGGTGACCGGCGCGACGCCTGCGTAGGCGGCCAGGGCGCGGCCGCTGCCAAAGCGCTCGTGCGGCCGGTCGCCGATCTCGGAGATGATCTGCGCGCCGAGGATCGTGCCGATGCCGGGGATTCCGGCGGTGATGTAGTGGTGCTGCTGGCGGGCGTAGTAATCGGCGATCTGTGCTTCGAGGCGGGCCGCCCGGTCGGCCGCGGCGGCCAGGGTGGCGGTCAGGTCCGCGACCCGCACGGCTTCGGCTTCCTCGACCAGGGGATGGAGGAGCATGGCGGGCCGGCGGAAGTGGAGTTGCAGGCGTTCGGCCTCGCGGTCCGTGCCGCGGGTGCGCCCGGCGCCGCGCAGCAGGTCGGCCAGCTGGGCGCGGGTGAGCCGACTGGCTGCCCGGGGGCCGGGCGCGGCAAGAAGGACGGCGAGGGCCTGCGGGTTGCCCAGACCGCCGCGGGTCGCGGGCCAGGCGGCGATCGCGTTCGGCCAGGCCCTGGAAAGGGTGGCGCGAAGTGCGTGAGTGGCTGCCATGCGGTCGCGGACGGCCGCTCGGTGGGCGTGGGTCATCACTCTGAGCGCCTGCGACTGCGGGGTGCTATCGACGACGGCACGGGCAACGCCTTGGCGGGCCAGGTCGGCGATCATCCGCGCGTCGGCGCGGTCGTTCTTGGGGATACCCAGGGCGGTGCGGTGCCGGGCCGCCCTGGTCGGGTCGACGTGGACCACCTTCATGTCCGCGGCGGAGAGGGCCCGCGCGAAGGGCAGGCCGGTCTCCTCGATCCCGGTGACGGTGGATCTCCAGCGGCGAGCGAGCGGCTGGAGAAGCGCCAGGTAGGAGGCGACAGGATCGGGGGTGGTGGCGTAGACGATGCGCTGCTCGAGTAGTGGCCGACCGGCCTTGTCGAGTACGGCGATGTCGAGCCAGCGGTCCGCCCAGTCGATGCCCGCGAACAGCACGGTCGAACATTCCTTCCCCTTGGTGGTATTAAAAAATACCACCAAGATCGGCACGGTCTGCGCGCCGGAGCACGGGAGAATGGGGCAGGTCAGTTGAGTCCGAAGATCACAGCGGGGTGCGAGTCGATGCCATGGGCAGTGGTCCCTCGGGCGCACCTCGCGCCCGGCGGCGTCTGGCCGGAGGGACCTCTCGTTGCCGACGCACCTCCGGGCGCCCGCCTCGGGCAGGCCGTGGCGCTGGCTCTCACAGCGGCCATGGAGCGCCGCGGACTGGGCGCCCGCGCGCTCGCGCATCAGGCCGGCCAGGGCATGACGCACCCCACGATCTTGGCCATCCTGGACGGCGACCGACTGCCGGCGGCCCACACTCTGCTGCTGCTGGAGATGGTGCTGAAGACCTCGCTCTACCCGGCGAACCTGTACTCCGAGCTGACGGAGGGACAGCACCCCTCCCCCTGACCGCGCCCGGGGCCGCAGGGCGGCGCCGGCGACCGTGGCCGGCTGTGTGTCTCG
>NZ_JBEOWI010000103.1:0-12943 GCF_040296005.1 Kitasatospora sp. NPDC002551
TGCCCGCGCCCGGCCCCCCCGGGGGGGGCGGGCCCGGGGCCCCCCCCCGCGGGGCCGGCGGGGGGGGCGGGGGGGGGGCGGGCGCCCCCCCCCCCCCCGCGTCCGGTGCGTCCGGAGGGTCCGGGGTGCTCAGCGGGCGCCGGCGCGGGCGCGGCGGTAGAGGACGCCGCCACCGATCAGCAGGGCCAGGCCGGCCGCGCCGAGCAGTTCGGTGCTGCCGGCGCCGGTGGCGGCCAGCTGGTGGCCGTTCTCCGCGGTGGCCGGGGCGGCGGCGCGCGCGGCGGCCGGGACGGCCCGCTCCGCGGCCGACGGGGCGCCGGTGGGCTGCGCGGCCTCGGCCGGACCGCCCGCCCGGGCGACGCCCTCGGTGGCCGCGGCGGCGCTCTGGGTGACCGGCGGTGCGGCGGGCGGCGGCGCGTTGTGCGGGACGTGCTCCTCCGGACAGGCCTCCTGGCAGTTCTCCTGCGGCTGGGTGGGCTTGGTGGGCTTCGCCGGCTTGGCGGGCGCCGGGGCGGCCGCGTTGACGCAGGTGTTGCCGTAGGCCGGGTTGAGGGCGCCGACCACGTCGACCGAGTTGCCGCAGGCGTTGACCGGGACGTGCACCGGCGCCTGGACGCTGTTGCCGGAGACCACGCCGGGCGAGCCCGCGGCCGTGCCGGAGGCGCTCGCCCCCGAGGCCGCCGTACCCGCACCGGCCGCGCCGCTACCCGCGCCCGTACCCGCTCCCGTCCCGCTTCCCGTGCCCGCCTGGCCGCCGCCCGCGTGCGAGCCGCCGGTCTGGCCGCCCCCGGCGTGCGCGCCGCCCGACTGGCCGCCGCCGGCGTGCGCGCCGCCGGCCGGACGCCCGGAGGTGTTGGCGCAGTTGTTGCCGAAGGCCGGGTTCAGCGCGCCGATCACGTCGATCGTGTTGCCGCAGGCGTTGATCGGCACCTCGATCGGCACCTGCACCGAGTTGCCGGAGGCGACGCCCGGCGAGCCCGCCGCGACCCCCTCCGCGCCGGCGCCCGCATAGGCGTAGCCGGCGGTCGAGGCCAGCACACTGCCGGTGGCCACGGCCGTGAGGAGCCCCTTCTTGGCTGCGTTCCTCATATTTTCCCCTGACATTTCGAGACGACGTGATGACCTCCCGAAAGTCGGAATTTCCGATCGGGCGGAGAGGTCCTCGGCTGTATGGGATAGAACGAAGGAACGCGCGCCGAGGTTGGCCGGCGGGGCTCCCATTCACCCTTTCGAGGGAGGTTTAGGACGAACCGATGGGGCGTGCCGAAAAAACAAGCGCCCCCGGCACGGCGCGCACGCCGCCCGGGGGCCCGGCTCAAGGACCGACCTGGACTCAGACGTTGAAGCAGGTGTTGCCGAACGCCGGGTTCAGCACGCCGATCACGCTGATGGTGTTGCCGCAGGCGTTGACCGGCACGTGCACCGGGATCTGGATCTGGTTGCCGGACACGACACCCGGCGAGCCCGCGGCCACACCCTGCGCACCGGCACCGCCGTGGGCGGAGGCGACACCCGTCGCGGCGAGCACCAGGCCACCGGCGGCGGCGGTCACGGCGGCGATCTTCTTGACCTTCATCATTCCTCCTGTATGAACACCCGGATATCGGTTCCGGGTCGTCACAGGAAGGAACGACGTTGCGGCAAACGGGGTACGGAGCAGTCCCGCCCTTCACCCAGACCGGTGATACGACGAACAGGAAATCGATCTGTCAGAACGGCGGCGGCCCGCTCCCGGACCCTCCGGGAGCGGGCCGCCGGCCCGTGCTCAGCAGGCGTCGATGAACCGGTCCAGCACCCGCACACCGAACTTCAGGCCGTCCACCGGCACCCGCTCGTCCACGCCGTGGAACATCCCGGCGAAGTCCAGCTCCGGCGGCAGCTGCAGCGGGGCGAAGCCGAAGCAGCGGATCCCGAGGTCCTGGAAGGACTTGGCGTCCGTCCCGCCGGAGAGGCAGTACGGCACGGCGCGGGCGATCGGGTCCTCGGCGCGCAGCGCGGTCTGCATCGCCTCGACCAGGGCGCCGTCGAAGCTGGTCTCGATCGCCTTGTCCGAGTGCAGGCTCTCGCGCTTCACGCGCGGGCCGAGCACGCTGTCCAGCTCGGCCAGGAACTCCTCCTCGTAGCCGGGCAGGAAGCGGCCGTCCACGTGCGCGGTGGCCTGGCCGGGGATCACGTTGACCTTGTAGCCGGCGCCGAGCATGGTCGGCTGGGCGGTGTTGCGCAGCGTGGTGCCGATCATCTTGGCGATGCCGCCGAGCACCCGCAGCGTCTCGTCCATGTTCTCCGGGTCGAGCTCGACGCCGAGCGCGTCCGACAGCTCGTCCAGGAAGGCGCGGACGGTCTTGGTGATCCGCAGCGGGAACTGGTGCCGCCCGAGGCGGGCGACCGCCTCGCACAGCTCGGTGATGGCGTTGTCGTCGTTCTCCATCGACCCGTGCCCGGCCCGGCCCTCGACCGAGAGCCGCATCCAGTGCATGCCCTTCTCAGCCGTCTCGACCAGGTAGAGCCGGGTCCGGTCGTTGACCGTGAAGGAGAAGCCGCCGACCTCGCCGATCGCCTCGGTCACGCCCTCGAACAGGTCCGGGTGCTTGTCCACCAGGTACCGGGCGCCGTAGGTGCCGCCCGCCTCCTCGTCGGCCAGGAAGGCCAGCACCAGGTCGCGCGGGGGCTTGCGGCCGGTGCGCAGCCGGTCGCGGACGACCGCGAGGGTCATCGCGTCCATGTCCTTCATGTCGACCGCGCCGCGCCCCCAGACGCAGCCGTCCGCGATCTCCCCGGAGAACGGGTCGTACGTCCAGTCCGCCGCGTTCGCCGGCACGACGTCGGTGTGCCCGTGGATCAGCAGGCCCGGACGCGAACGGTCCTCGCCCTCGATCCGGACCACGGTGGACGCCCGGCCCTTGGCCGACTCGATGATCCGCGGTTCGAGGCCGAACTCGGCGAGCTGCTCGGCCACGTACTCGGCGGCCTTCCGCTCCCCCGGACCGGAGCCGTCGCCGTAGTTGCTGGTGTCGATCCGGATCAGATCGCGGCAGAGGTCCGCGACCTCGGACTCGCCCGTCACCTTCGGCGCCGCCGCCGCCCGCTCCGCCGACTCGCTCCGCTCGCTCACGGTCACTCCTCGTCTCTGGCCCGCACCGGCGCCCCAGCGCCACCCCCGGGACCTCCGCCGGGGCCGCACGAGCACGTCCGCCCATCCTCTCCCAGCCCCCGGGCCGGATCCACCCCCGTGAAACGCGGCGACACACCGCCGCAACCTGCGCTCCCCCGTCCGGAGCCGTTTTGGGACCGGAAGCCGATCACTGCTACAGTTACATCTGTCAGCGCGGCCGACGAACAGAAGGAAGCCGTGAGGACAACACCCCGTCCGGGTGGCGGAATGGCAGACGCGCTAGCTTGAGGTGCTAGTGCCCTTTATCGGGCGTGGGGGTTCAAGTCCCCCCTCGGACACCGCTGAGCGGGCCAGGAGAAATCCTGGCCCGCTTTTCGTGTTGCGTTCCGCCCGCCCGGCCCTGGTTGTTTTCCGGCCACGCACTTCCTGTACGCCATTGGTCCCTGTTCGACCGCCGTGACCTGAGGTTTACTTTGTCGGCGTCGCACCGCCGCAGCGCGGTGCCGACGGGGGATGGCCATGCCGGTTGATGGGAAGGTGGGTGTTCCGTGGGGAATTTCCCGGGTGGGTCGTATGCCGTTGATGTGCGCGGAGACGCGCCGGTGTGCGTCATCGGAGCGGGTCTGTCGGGCCTGGCCGCCGCGCACGCGCTCGCGGTGCGGGGCATCGATTTCGTCTGCCTGGAACAGGCTCCGGAGGTCGGCGGGATCTGGCGCAAACCCGGGGCCGGGGAGCGCGGGCCGGGCTACCGGTCCCTGCACCTGAACACCGCCAGGGAACTCACCGGCTACGCCGCCTTCCCGATGCCGGACAGCTACCCGGCCTATCCGCGACACGACCAGATGGCCGCCTACCTGCGGGCCTTCGCCGAGTGGGCGGGGCTGCTGCCGCGCGTCGAGTTCGGCACCGAGGTGCTGTCGGTCCACCAGGACACCGACGGTTCCTGGCTGGTCGCCACCCGCGACGCACGGGGGGACTGCGCCACCCGGCGGTTCGCGCGGGTGGTCGTCGCCACCGGCGCCAACGCGGAGCCGCAGCTGCCCGACCCGGTGCCGGACGGCGCCGAGTCGTTCACCGGCCGGATGCTGCACGCCGTCGACTACCTGGAGGGCGACGGGTTCCGCGGGCAGCGGGTGGTCGTGGTGGGCCTCGGCGCCTCGGCCGTGGACATCGCCGCGGACCTCTCCCGGCACGCCTCCCGGACGGTGCTGTCGGTCCGCCGGGGGCTGCACGTCGTCCCGAAGCAGCTCTTCGGCATATCGTGCGACGTCATCGCCGAGGAGCCGTGGTTCACCGGGATGTCGCTGGCCGAGCGGCGCGAGTACATCGAGCAGGCCCTGATCGTCGCCCGCGGCCGGCTCTCGGACTACGGCCTCCCCGAGCCCGACCACCCGATCTTCTCCTCCGCCGTGACCGTCTCCGACGAGATCTTCACCCGGATCCGGCACGGCGCGGTGACCCCGAAGCCGGGGATCGAATCCTTCGCCGGGAGCGTGGTCCGGTTCACCGACGGGTCCGAGGTGGAGGCCGACGCGGTGGTCTGGTGCACCGGCTACCGGATGTCCTACCCGTACCTGCCCGCCGGCTGGCCGGTCGGCCCGAGCGGCCGGGTGGAGCTGTATCGGCGGATCGTCGTGCCCGACCGGGCCGGCCTGTACTTCGTGGGGCTGATCCGGCCGGTCGGATCCATCACCCGGGCCCTGGAGGCCCAGGCGGACTGGGTCGCCCGGCTCGTCGCCGGCGAGGCGGCGCTGCCGTCCGAGGACGTCATGCGCAAGGAGATCGACGAGTACCTGGCCGGCATCGCCGCGCGCTACGGGCAGGGGCTCGGCGCCTCCGTCCAGATCGACGTGGTGCCCTACGTGGAGGAGTTCCGCACGCCGTAGCCCCTGCCCGGGTGGCCCTGTCCGGTCAGCCGGACGGCGGCCGGACGGCGTAGGCCTCCGCGGAGAGGTACGCCGTGAGCCGGGCCGGCAGGCCCCGCTGGTGGGCGAGCGCCAGGTAGGCGATCAGCCCGGCGCCGTCCTGCGGCCGCCGCCCGGTGAGGGAGGGCAGGGCGCGCAGGAGCGGGGCCGGGTCCATGCCGTGCCGGCCGAGCAGGGCCACCGCCCGGTCCAGCGCCTCGCCGTCGTGCGGGGCGTAGTCGCGCACCGGGACGTGCAGGGTGAAGCCGCTCGGCCGGTCGTCCTGCGCGTCGGTGAAGACGTGGCAGGACAGCACCGGCAGCCCGGAGAGCCGGTCGTCGGCGCTCCCGGTGCCGGCGGCCGTGGCGGCGAACTCCCGCAGCACCTCCGCCGTCGGCCCGGCGGCCATCCGGGACAGCCCGCCGACCGCGCCGGCCGGCAGGCCGGGGTGGCGGACGTAGACCTTGACCCGGGGCTGCTCCCAGTCGCCGAGGTCCAGGGCGAAGAACGGGTAGCCGTCACCCGGCGGCAGCGCCGCGAACGCCCGCGGGTGGCCGAGCCGGTCCAGCGCCTCGCGCACCGTCGTGGCGGCCCGGTCGGCGCCGCGGGCGGCGGGGTTCAGGTACACCTTGACCCTGGGGACGCCGCCGGGGCGCAGCTCCAGGGCGCACCACAGGGCCAGCGGCCCCTCCGGGGCGGGCGGCAGGAAGAGGTCCTCCAGCTTGTCCAGCCAGGTGGTGGAGAAGCCCCAGCGCCGGGACATGGCACGGACCGCGTCGAGTCCGGCGCGGCCGTTCTCCTCCAGGCCGGCGGTGCCGCAGCCGGGCTCCAGCAGCACCCGCAGGTCGGGCGGGCCGTCCGGCCGGAAGGAGAGCGAGTACTCCACCGGCGTGTGGTCGTCGGACAGGAACGTCCGGCCGGACGGCGGCAGGTCCAGCCGCCGTCCGGCCTCCGGGCCCAGGGCCCCGGTGAGGACGTCCGCATAGGTCCGCGCGTCGTCCGCCGAGAGGCTCGCGACCTCGCACAGGCCGCGCAGTTGACCCGCGGTGAACTCCCCGAGCGTCAGCACGCCCGGTCTTTCCGGTTTCCCGGTCACTTGGCCAGCCAGCTGAGGAAGGAGCTCCACAGCCCGCGCTCCTTGCGGGCTCCCGTGGAGTGGTCCTCGCGGGTGGCCGCAGCCTGACGGGTCGCCGTGGCGGGCCGCGGCACCTCCTGGACCGGGGTGAACCGGGTCGGCAGCGCGGACAGCGCCCGGCTGAACGGGCCCGGGCGCCAGGTCAGGCTGTCCACCGGCACGGCCAGTTCGATGTCCGGCAGCCGGTTGAGCAGGTTCTCGATGGCCGTCACGGTGATGTGCCGGGCGGGCTCCTTGGAGGGGCAGGCGTGCGGGCCCGCGCTCCACGCCAGGTGCGCCCGGTTGCTGCCGGCCCCGCCGGTGTTGGCGGCCGCGATGCTGACCAGCACCAGGTCGCCGGCGTTCAGCTTGGTGCCGGCGAACTCCATGTCGGCCGCCGGGTAGTGCGGCGCGTAGTTGGTCAGCGGCGGGTTGCCCCAGAGCGTGTCGTCGAGCGCCTCGGCGATCAGGCCGCCCTTGTGGGCGTACTGGTCCTGGGTGAGCAGCAGGTGCAGCGTGTTGCCGATGAGGTTGCGCAGCGGCTCGGCGCCCGCGCCCAGGAGCAGGGCGAGCTGGTGGACCATCTCCTCGTTGTCGAGGGCCGCCTCGTGCTGCATCAGCCACGAGGTGACGTCCTCGCCCGGCCTGGTCCGCTTGAGGGCCACCAGGTCGGCCGCGGCCTGCATCAGGACGTCGGCGGCGCGGGCGGCGTTGACGCCGTCGAACATGCCGGAGATGCCGAACAGCACCCGGTCGCCGATGTCGGCCGGGCAGCCGAAGAGCTCGTTGAAGACGAACAGCGGCAGCTGCTTGGAGTACTCGCCGACCAGGTCGGCCGAGCCGCGGGCGCTGAACTGGGCGATCAGGTAGTCGGAGATCTGCCCGATGCGCTGGGTGAGCCGGCGGGTGTCGATCCGGGCGAGGCTGTCGGTGACCGCCTGGCGCAGCCGCAGGTGCTCGACACCGTCGCTGAACATGCAGTTGGCCCGGTAGGCCAGCAGGGGCAGGACCGGGCTGTCGGCGGGGATCCGGCCCTCGTTGAGGTCGCGCCAGCGGCGCGAGTCCTTGCGGAAGGAGGCCGGGTCCTGCAGCAGTTGCAGCGCGGCGGTGTAGTCGGTGACGAGGGTGGCCTCGACGCCCGGGGCGAGTTCGACCGGAGTGGTCGCGCCGAACTGGCGCATGTAGGCGTAGTAGGCCTGCGGGTCGGCCGCGAACTGCGAGCCGTAGAGGGGTATGCGTTCGCCGGTGCCGTGGGCGGGGCACCCGGGCGGGGGCACGAGTGCGGTGGACTCAGCGTCCATTTTCTTTGCTCCTAGTGGACACGGTCCAGCAAGTGACGGACCAGTCTGATCAATGCTTCGGCGGAGGACTTCTCGTCGCGGGCGTCGCAGGTGACCACGGGGGTGTCGTCCAGCAGGTCCAGCGCCTCGCGCAGGGCTGCCTCCTGGTAGACCGGCGTGCCGTCGAAGCGGTTGACGGCGATCGCGTAGTCGAGGCCGTACTGCTCGATGAGGTCGATCACGGCGAAGGAGTCGGCCAGCCGGTCGGGGTCGACCAGCACCAGCGCCCCGAGCGCGCCGCGTGCCATGTCCTCCCACATCTGCACGAAGCGCAGCTGTCCCGGGGTGCCGAACAGGTACAGCACGACGCGGTCGCTGAGGGTCAGCCGGCCGAAGTCCATGGCGACGGTCGTGGTGGTCTTGCTCCTGACCCCCTTGAGGTCGTCGACCGCCTCCCCGGCCCGCGTCATGGTCTCCTCGGTGGACAGCGGGGTGATCTCGGAGATCGAGCCGATGAAGGTGGTCTTGCCGACCGCGAAGTGCCCGACCACGAGGATCTTCACGGCGGTCTGGTTGGCTCCGTCGCGGACGTAGGCCCGCTCATCCAAACTTGGCCTCAAGTCCATGCAGCACCTCCTCAAGGATGCGCGTGTCCACCAGGGAGGCACGCTCGACGGGCGGCCGCACGAGCAGGAAGCCGCCTTCGGTGAGGCCCGAGAGCAGGATCCTCACCACGCCCAGGGGCAGCCGGGTGTGCCCGGCGATCTCGGCCACCGTGAGGTAGCCCGCCGCACATAACTCGAGCAGGCCCTGCTCCTCGGGGGAGAGTCTGCGGCTGGGGCGCTGCTGATCGCCGGCCGCCGCCGTGACCAGGGTGACCAGGGAGAGCTGCTGGTCGTCCGGCAGCCCCCGCCCCTTGGTGATGACGTAGGGCCGCACCAGGGGCGGGGCGGCGTCG
Source organism: Kitasatospora sp. NPDC002551 (assembly GCF_040296005.1). Classification (NCBI taxonomy): domain Bacteria; kingdom Bacillati; phylum Actinomycetota; class Actinomycetes; order Kitasatosporales; family Streptomycetaceae; genus Kitasatospora; species Kitasatospora sp. NPDC002551. The sequence goes on from NZ_JBEOWI010000103.1 coordinate 8,369, forward strand.
GGCGCCTGCTCACCGTGCCTGGTCATGGGCGCACGCCGAGGTTCTCGCGCGGGGGCGCCATGAGCGCCTTGCCCAGCTGGCCGACGAGCTGCTGCATCCGGAAGGTGATGTCCGCCATGTCGACGTCCGGGGAGGCCGAGACGCCGAGGTAGGCGCCCTGGCCGGCGGAGATGAGGAAGACCCAGCCGCCGTCGAACTCCACCAGGGTCTGCCGCCACTGCTGCTGGGAGCCGTTGCAGAAGAACGCGAGCGATCGGCTCAGCGACTGCACTCCGCTCATCCCGGCGGCGACCCGGTCCGCGTCGTCCTTGCCGATCTCCTTCGTCCGGGCCATCAGCAGGCCGTCCGCGGATATCAGGACCGCGTGCAGGGCTCCGGGAATCTCCAGGGCACTGTCAAGCATCCATGACAGATCGTTGTTCACGGGTACTCATGTCCTTCACTGCTTGCAGCGGTTGCGCTGCTCGTCGTTTCCGCGGCGTCCGGATTCGTGGCCCGGCCGGACTGGGTGCCTCGCTGGAAGGCGCCCATGATCGCCGCCGTCTCCGCGCCCGAGCGGACCGGTGCCCCGGTGGCCGGAGCGCCGAAGCTCTGGCCCGCGAAGCTCTGGCCGCCGAAGCCCTGGGTGGCGAAGCCCGGTGCCCCGAAGCCCTCGGCACCGACGGGGGCCGGCTCGGCGGGGACGACGGACATCGGCCGCTTGCGGCGACGCTTCGGCAGGCCGTCGGGCCCGGTGGCACTCGCGGTCGGCGCGGCCTCGAACGGATTGCGGGCCGCCTCGGCGGCTCCGGGGCCGGTCTGAGCCGGCTTCTGCTCCGGCATCGCGGTGAGGAGTTCGTGCGGCAGGAGGAGAACCGCGCGCACACCGCCGTAGGGGGAGGAGGAATCCACGGAAACCTCGAAGCCGAAGCGCTCGCTGAGCACACCGGCCACCGCGAAGCCGAACTGCGGCGGGTTTCCGAGCGAGGAGACCCCGAGGGCCCGCTCGCTCGACAGGAGCCCTTCCGCCCGGGTGCGCTCCTCGTCGTTCATGCCGATACCGGCGTCGTCGACGACGATGCAAATACCCTTCGGCACGGTGCGGATATTGATTTCCACCATCGTGTCGGGGCTGGAATAGCTGGTAGCATTGTCGAGAAGTTCGGCGAGCGCGAGCGCCACCGGTTCGACGGCCCGGCTGGTGATTCCGTAATCGACCTGGGAGAGAATCTCCACCCGCCGGAAATGCCGGATGCGGCCCTGCGCACTGCGGACCACGTCGTAGATCGAGGCCACCTCGCGCTGCCGGCCGAGCCAGCCGTCGCACAGCACGGCGATGGACTGGGCACGCCGGCCGAACTGCGAGTTCGTGTGGTCGATCTCCAGGAGGTCCTCCAGGATGACCGAGTCGCCGTACTTGTTCTGCAGCCGGGAAATGACCAGCTGCTGCTCGGCGGCGAGGCCCTGGAGGGTTCGCATGGCGGACTTGAGGACCGTCTTGGTCTCCTCGTCGGCGCGCACGTGAGCCGCCTCGACGGATTGCGAGAAATCGCTCTCCAACGCGGCGTAGTGGGCTCTCAGCCCCTCGGACTCCCGGCGCGCGGACGCTGCCGCCCGGCGCTGGAGGACAATGACGGCGATTGCGCCGAGGAGGACGACGAGAAGAGCCCAGAGAATGGGATTCTGCAGGGAATGCGTCATAGGACTCTCTTCAGGAGAGTGGCGGCCAGCTGCTGAATTACCGTCAAAGCGGGGGTGGGCCGGCGGGCGTCCGCACCGGGTTCACCGCCCGGACTGCCCCTGGTGACCTTCCGTCTCACACCCGCCCGATCCCCCCGGCAAGCGCCGTGATCATATCATCGGATGAAACGCCCTCCGCAGCCCACCATCAGGGCCGCGCAGTTGACGTGCGCTCAGTTCGAACTGAAACGAACACCGCCCCCTGAGCGCTTGCGGCGCCCATTCGACCAGACCATGACACCGTGGGCAAACGCCCTGCTCCTGCCGTTGGTTCAACGCGGGCCGGTGGCGTCCGGGTTCAGCGGGGCCCGCTCGCCGGAGCGGGCTCCGGGGCAGGAGCCGGGGCGGCGGTCCGCCCGCGGTGACCGCGCACCAGCTCGCCGGCGACGAACGCCGTCACGGCGGTGACCAGCAGCAACGGGAGCAGATCGGGTGCCTCGGCCCCCAGCAGCGCCGTCGCCAGCACCGTGCTGGTGACCGGCAGCCGGGTGACCGCGGTGGCGGAGGCGGCGAGGCCGACGGCCAGGCCCGGAGCGGTGCCGAGGCCGGGCAGCGGGGCGCAGGCCAGCCCGACGGCGGCGCCGATCAGCACCGCCGGGAAGATCGGGCCGCCGCGCAGGCTGCCCAGCGCGATGCCCCAGGCCGTCGCCTTGCAGAGCGTCAGCGCCAGCAGCGCGAACACCGACCAGGCGGCCGGGTCCGCGGCCAGCGTCCCCAGGGTCGCCTGGCCGGAGAGCGCCGCCTCCTGCGGCGAACGGCCGGTCAGCAGCGCGTACGCGGAGATGCAGGCGCCGACCGCGACGGCGCACAGCACCGTGCGCACCGCCGTCCGCCACGCGGTCGGCGGCGCCTCGGCCGGATCCGGACCGCCGGTGGTGAACGCCTTGACCCGCCGGCCCAGCGTCTGCCCCGCCACGCAGACCACCGCGACGACGGCGGCGACCGGCACGCCCCACAGGAAGTCGCCAGGGTCCGGGGTCCCGCTGTGCGGCACCGAGGGCAGCGCGAGCGCGCCGATGGAGAGTCCCGTCCAGTGGCCGAAGCCGGTGAAGACCAGCGCGCCGACGCCGCTGGCCAGCAGGCACGGCATGATCAGCAGCAGGAGCCTGGGCCCGCCGAGGCCGGCCGCCTCGATCATCATCACGGCGGCCACCAGCGGGCTCCCGAAGATGGTGGAGATCGCCGCCGTCGAACCGGCCGCGCCGAGCACCGGCACCAGCTGCGGCCGGGCCGCCCGGCGGGCCGGGCGGACGGCGAGCAGCGCCAGCCCGCCGCCCATCGCCATCAGCGGTGCCTCCGGACCGAGCACCGCGCCGAGCGGCAGGCAGGCGAGCGCCGCCAGGACGACGCCGGGCACGGCCTCCGGCGGAGCCGGCGGACCGCCCAGGCCGTCCACCGGGATGTGTCCGCCGCGGCCGGGCAGCCGGGTGACGACCGGGGCCAGCAGCAGGCCGGCCAGCAACAGCGCGGGCAGCGGCCACCACCAGGGCGCGCGGTCGTGGCCGAGGGCGTCCGGCAGGCTCTCCCAGACCCAGTGCTGGAGCTGGTGCTCCAGGCCGACGAACCAGAAGGCCGCCAGGGAGACGGGGACGCCGACCAGGGCGGAGATCAGCAGCAGGCCCAGGTAGCCCTTGGTCAGCAGCACCTGACGCAGGGCCGGGGCGGGCGCCCGGTCGGGGGCCGCCGCCGCGACGGGGCCGGCGCCGGTGGCCGGGGCGGGGCCGGTGGCCGGCGCCGGGTCCTCGGTGCCGCCCGGACCAGCGCTGGGCTCCGGCATCGTCCGCCTCCGTCGCGTTCCCCGCGCCGGTCCCGCTCCGGCCGCGTCCTGCGACCGAGTCTCGCCCGCACCCGGGGGACCCGCACGCAACCCCGGGTGCGGCCGCGCGCCGATTGCGCCGTCCGGGTGAACGGCCGAGGGGTCAGTCCCGGTGGACCTGCCGGGCGTCCCCGAGCGCGCTCTCGATGCCCTGCACCATCCGCCACAGCGGCGCGCGGCGGCTGGCGACCAGCACCACGACGTCGTCCTGCTCCCCCGCCCCGGTGCCCTCGCGGGCGCCGCCGGTGCCGGGGCGCTCGCTCCAGGTGTCGGTGACGAAGGACATCGCGCGGTCCACCTCGGCCATCCAGTCGCTCTCCCCGCCCGAACGCAGCCAGGTGCGCAGGGCGTGGTTGTGCGCGGCGACCACCGCGGCGGCCACCACGTCGGCCCGCAGCGGCCCGTCCGGGCGCTCGGCGAAGCGGCCGCGCAGGTAGTGCGCGAGGGTGTGCTCGTAGCGCCAGACCACGGACAGCTCGTAGGCGCGCAGGCCCGGGACCTTGCGGGTGAGGCGGTAGCGCTGGACGGAGAAGGACGGCTGCTCGGCGTACATCCGCAGCACGAGGCGGGCGGCGTCGCCGGCGTGCCGGACCGGGTCCTCCTCGCCGGTGCCGGATTCCAGGAACTCCGTCATGTCGGCGAGGCCGCGCTCGTGGTCGGGGAAGACCACGTCCTCCTTGGCCGGGAAGTAGCGGAAGAAGGAGCGCCGGCCCACTCCGGCGAGCGAGACGATGTCGTCGATCGTGGTCTGCTCGAAGCCGCGCTCCAGGAAGAGCTCGAAGGCGGCGGCGACCAACGCCTCGCGCATCGCGGGCTTCGGGTGCCCGTCGTTCATGGGCCGGTCCTGCTCTTCCTTCTCGCTCATTCCCGGAACATAGCATCGGCCTCGAACACCCGGACCGGGCCGCGGACGGCCGGCCCGGGTGCCCGGGCGCGGCAGGGGTTACGGCAGGTTGCGGGCCATCACGACGCGCTGGATCTGGTTGGTGCCCTCGTAGATCTGCGTGATCTTCGCGTCCCGCATCATCCGCTCCAGCGGA
>NZ_JBEOWI010000104.1:0-12717 GCF_040296005.1 Kitasatospora sp. NPDC002551
CGGGGGGGAGCGCGCGCCCGGCGGCGGGGGGGCGCCCCGCCACGGGGGGGCCCGCCCCCCGGCCCGGGGGCCGGGGGGCGGCCGTTCGCCCGGGCCGTCAGTAGAACCGGCCGCCGTAGAACGGCGCGTAGTAGAGCGCGTAGCGGTCGCGGAAGTCGGGCCCCAGGTCGCTCTCGGCCGCGCCCATGGTGGGGCTCTCCTTGATCTCGTCCTTGGTCCGGTCGATGTACACGGTCTTCTCGCCGATCTCGACGCGGATGACCGTTCCGGCCGGGAGCAGCACCAGCCGGCCGAAGATCCACGGCCCGGTGTCGACGACCAGGTACTGCGATCCCACCTCCTCGGACAGCTTGTCCACCTTGCCGACGGAGCCGTCGACGGCCTCCACGTGGAACCCGATGAGGTCGGTGCCGGCGGTGTGGCCGGCCGTGTCCCGGAACTGCCAGAGGTTGACGTCCTCGCCCATGTGTCCTGCTCCCTTCCGTCGTGGGTCCGCTGCGCCCCGCCGCCGCGGGTGCGCGGTGCTCGGATGCCCCGGACCGCGCGGACCATGCCACCCGCGGCAGGTGTGGGCGCGGCGAGCCGGGAAAGACGGGCCGCGGGCCGGGCGCTCGCGCCCCGGCGTCCACGAGGAGAGACGCGAGAGGGGAGCGGGACATGGGGTGGAGTCTGGTGCGGCTGGCGCTCGCGGGCCTGGCGGCGGTCGTCCTCGCGTACGGCGCGGACCGGGCCGCGCTGGCGCTGTCCCGGCGGCCGGCCGCCCGCGGCCGCACCACCGGCGTGCCGCGCGTCCTGGCCCGTTGCCGCCGGCCGCTGCTGGCGCTGACGGCCTGCCTGCTGGTGCTCGGCGCGCTGCCGTGGATCGACGCGCCGCTCGCCGCCCGCGACGACCTGCGCCACCTGGTGCTGATCGCCGCCATCGTCAGCGGCGGCTGGCTGGGCGCCCGGGTGGTGGTGCTGCTCGTGAACGGCACGGTGCGCCTCGCCGTGCACCGCCGTGACCCGGCGTGGGCGGGCCGGGCCCGGACCCAGGCGGACCTGCTGGGCCGGATCTGCCAGGCGGTGATCGGGCTGGTGACGCTGGGCGCCGTCCTGATGACCTTTCCGGCGGTGCGCGGCATCGGCACCAGCCTGCTCGCCTCGGCGGGCCTGGTCGGCGTGGTGGCGGGCGTGGCGGCGCAGAGCACCCTCGCCAACGTCTTCGCCGGCGTCCAGATGGCCTTCGGCGACCTCGCCAGGATCGGGGACGTCGTGGTGGTCGCGGGGGAGTGGGGCACGGTCGAGGAGATCACCCTCACCGCGGTGGTGATCGCGACCTGGGACCAGCGGCGGATCGTGATGCCGATGTCGTACTTCGTCGGCCGCCCGTTCGAGAACTGGTCGCGCCGGTCCAGCCGGATCACCGGCACGGCGCTGCTCCACCTCGACCACCACGCCCCGGTCGGCAAGCTGCGCGAGGAGTTCGACGCCTTCCTGGCCGGCCACCCGCTCTGGGACGGCGAGGGCAGCGCCCTCCAGGTCGTCGACACCACGCCCACCACCATCGTGGTGCGGGCACTGGCCACCGCCGCGAACGCCGACCACGCCTACGAACTGCGCTGCCAGCTGCGCGAGCACCTGATCGGCTACCTGCGCGACCACCACCCGTACGCCCTGCCGCGCGTCTCGGTGACGGAGGCCCCCGGCGCCCGCCCGGACGCGGCCCGCCCGGGCACCGCGGGCCCGGCCTCCACCGGGCCGTAGGCGGCCCGCTCACCGGCCCCGACCGGGAGCGGCCCCGCCGTCCCGATCCCCGCCGTCCCGATCCCCGCCGTTCCGATCCCCGTCGTCCGGGTCGTGGAAGGAGACGTCGACCCGCTGCTCGGGCCGCCGTTCCTCCTGCCGGGCGACCGAGGCGAGCACCTGCTCGTCGGCCTCGGTCAGCGGCGGCTGGAGCAGGCTGCGCGGCCACAGCCGGCGCGCGAGCACCACGTCGGTCTCCGCGGCGTACACGGTGATCTGCGCGGTCAGGTAGAGCCAGGAGAGCAGGCCGATCACGGTCGCGAAGAAGCCGTACACCTGCCCGGCGTGCCGCAGCTGGTGCGCGACCAGCAGCGAGCCGAAGGCCTGCAGCGCGGTGAACAGCGGTCCGGCCAGCAGGCAGCCCGGCCACAGCGCCCGGGTCGGCACGTCCTTCGGGGTGAGCACCCGGAAGCACGCCAGGCACAGGGCGGAGTTCAGCAGCGCCGAGACGACCAGGGCCCCGATCCGCGCGGGCAGCCCGCCCAGCGTGGTGCCGACCAGCGCGGCGCCGGCCGTGGTCAGCACCAGCCCGCCGCCCAGGACGGCGAACAGCAGCAGCCCGCGCGCCAGCCGGGGGAAGTACCCGGGCCGCCGCACGCCCGGCACGTTCCAGATCTCGGCCATCGCGTGCTGGAGCACCTGGGTGACGCCGAGCGCGCCGTAGAGCAGGCCGAGCACGCCGATCACCAGCGCCGGGCCGCTGCCCTGGAGCGAGTGGGTGCTCTGGCGCAGTTGGTCGCCGATGATCGGGAAGTCGGCGAGCGCGGAGTCCACCACGGCCTGCTGCGCCTCCGGGTGGCCGTGCAGGACGAAGCCGAGGACGGTGCTGAGCAGGAGCAGCAGCGGGACGAGCGCGACGAAGCCGTAGTAGGTGAGCAGCGCGCAGAGCAGGCCGCCGCGGTCGTCCCCGTACTTCTTGACGACACCGACGACGACGGCGGGCGGACGGTGGCGCTGCTGGAGGCCGTCCAGCGCGCGCAGGGCGCGTTCGATCGGGTTCACGCGGGCGCGTCTGCCCCCGGATCGGGACGTTAGCCCCGCCGGAACCGGGGAAGCCGAGCGCCGGCGAACACGGCGACCGCGAGGAGGCGGACACGGTGGACCGGCCGGAACGGACGGCGGACGGGCGGCGGCGGGGCCGCGCCGGACCGGTGACGCCGCACGGCGTCGCCCTGTGGCTGCGCGGCCGCGCCTGGGAGGCGCTGTGCGGCGGGCGGCCCCGCAGTGTGCTGACCCTCGGCCTGCTGTCGCTGGCCCTGCTGACGGCCGGACTGCGCGGTTGCGCCCCGGAGGTGTTCTGGACGGCGCTGGCCGGCTGGGCCGGGCTCATCGGGGCGGCCTTCGGCCTGCTGCGCGGTTGCCGCCGGGCGGATTGACCCGGCGAGCCCCGGGCACGCGCGAAGCGACCGGAGGAATCCGCGACGAGGCGAGGAGACGACGGTGGAGGACATCCCGCAGGGCGGCGCGGGTGGCGTGCCGCTGCACCATGACACCGGCGACGAAGGCACCGACGGGCCGGAGGGCGACGCGACCACCGTCGAACCCGGCCGGGCCCGGCGGCTGGATCCCGACGAGCCCGACGAGTCCGACGAGTCCGACGTGGACGACCCGGACGGCGATCCCGACGGCGGTGACCCGGACGACCGGCCCTGACCGGCCCGAGGGAGTGCGGCGGGCGCACGGTGCGGCACCGTGCGCCGGCCTCGCGGGTCAGTCGATCGCGCTGAGGACCTCGCCGAGGTCGACGAACTTGAAGCCGGTGGCCTCGCGGTCGCCGTCGGCGGGGGTTTCCTCTCCGTCCTGGACGACGAGCAGGCCGTTCGGGTAGCGCGCGCCGAGGGGGGCGTTGAGGGCGGCGGCGCCGTCGCAGACCTCGGAGCCGTCGAGGGCGGTGGAGGCGGCGGTGATGCGGAAGGCGCCTTCGAATTCGTTGTCGTCGTCGCGCTCGCGGTCGTAGGCGACGAAGGTGTCGTCGCCCTGGCTGGAGGCGAGCAGGTAGCCGTCGCCGTCCGGCTCGGTGACCAGGGTGAGCCCTTCGACGTCGGCGCTCAGGCGCTTGCCGCCGTAGCCGGGGTCGGCGCCGGGGGTGCACTCCTCGGTCTGCTCGTCGTAGGTGCCGGGGACGCCGTACTCGCGCACCTTGTCGATCAGGGTCGGCGTGCCGGTCAGTCCGGCGTCGATGCGCCAGATGCCGACGTCCTCCTGCCCCGCGTACAGGGTGCCGTCGGCGGGGTCGACGACCATGCCCTCGACCTGGGGCAGTTCGCCCGGTTCGGCGCAGGGCGTCCAGGTGGCGCCGTTGGGCAGGCGGAAGGAGGACGGCAGGTCGATCGTGCGGACCTGGCGGTAGTCGACCGTGCCGGCGGGGGTGGCGACCAGTTCCAGCAGGGCGATCCGGGTCCTGTTGCGCTGGCTGACCAGGGCGTAGGAGCGGCCGGTCCTGCGGTCGGTCCAGGTGGCCAGGCCGTAGGCGGTCTTCTGGTCGTTGATCTCGGCCTGGTCGGCGGAGAACACGGGCCGCACACCCGCGTCCGTCACGTCGGTGAGCGGGCCGCCGGGCTTGTCCCGGTCGATGCGGTAGATCCGCAGCCGGTCGTTGCCGCGGTCGCTGACCACCGCCACGTCCGCGCGGGCGCCGGCCAGCCGCAGGCCCTGCACCAGGTCGACGTTGTTGAAGCGCCCGGGCTTGTCGTCGGTGCCCGGTCCGGCCGGGGCGGGGACCGACTGGACCTGGTGGGCGTCCAGGTCGTAGACCCGCAGGCCGCCCTGCTTGGCGGTGGCGATCACCAGGCTGCGGCCCGGGTCGGCGGCGTTGCGCCAGATCGCCGGGTCGTCCGCGTTGGCGTTGCCACCGGCCTCGTCGTCGTACAGCGGCGCGGTCTCGGCCTTCGGCCGGACGCCGGCGACCGAGGAGGCCTGCGCCGGAAGGGCGACGGAGGCCGCGAGTGCCGTACAGAGCACGAGCATGGACGCGCGAGCGGCCAGACGGATCGTCATGTTTCTTCCTTCATGAGGGATTTGCCCTGGCAGGGAAAACGATCACGGTGCCAACGGTCATGTCCGCGACGAAGTGGTGGCCGGTAGGTGAACACGTCGCGAAAGCCCGTGGAGCTGAGCCGGGCCGGCCCGGCGGGATGCTCGTGCCCGGCGGTGTCAGCCGCGCCGTCCCGCCCACAGCACCGCGCCCGCGACGGCCGTGACGGCGACGACTGCCAGGGCCGGGCCGCCGAGGGTGAGCAGGCGTTCGAGGGAGGTCGCCGCGGCGTAGCCGATGCCGGCCTCGGCGGCGGCCCACAGGCCGGCGGCGCTCGCGCTGTAGGGGGCGATGGCGCGGTAGGGCAGGCGGGTGGCGCCCGCGAGGTGCGGGGTGAGGGTGCGGACGACGGGCACGAAGCGGCTGAGGAAGACGGCCCGGCCGGCATGGCGGGCCATGAGGGTCTCGGCGCGCTGCCAGGCCGCGGCCGGGACGCGGCGGCCGACGCCGCCGGCGCGCAGACGGCCGCCCAGGACGCCTCCGGTGCGGTGGGCGAGGTAGTCGCCCGCGACCGCTGCCGCGGCGGCGGCCGCGATGACGAGGGGCAGGCTGACGGAACCGGCCCGGGCCATGGCGCCGGAGGTCAGCAGCAGGGCGAGGGTGGGGGTGAACGCGCCCAGCAGCAGAACCGATTCGGCGCAGACCACCGCGGCCAGCAGTGCGTACACGGCGGGCGGCGGCAGGTGGGCGAGGGCGTCGGTCAGGAAGTTCACCACAGCACACCATCCCCCTGGGCGCGGGGCACGCCGAGCGGGGTGGCGAGCGGACGCACGCGGTCGGCGGGGCTCTCGGGGCGCCGCAGTTCCCACACGTGGGCGGGGGGCAGGTTGGCGAGCACCGTCCAGCGGCCGGTGGCGTAGCGGTGCTGGTAGGCGGTCATGATCTCGTCGACGGTGGCGTGGCGGCGGGCCTCGGCGCGGGAGGCGAACAGGGTGCGGGCGCGGCGGGTGCCGAGGTAGGCGAAGTAGGAGAGGGTGCCGCCGGGGTGCAGGAGGTCCAGGTAGCGGGCCATGATCCGCTCCACCTGCTCGGGGGTGAAGTTGGTCAGCGGCAGGCCGGAGACGACGACGTCGTAGCGCCGGTCGGTGGCCAGGTCCTCGACCAGGGCCTGGTGGACGGTGACCCGGGTGTGCCGGGCGGCGGGGGCGGTGTCGACGAGGTGGTCGAGGCGGGCGGTGAAGCGGGGGTTGGCCTCGACGACGTCCAGACGGCTGCCGCGGGGAAGCCGGGACAGCAGGGCGCGGGTGACGGCGCCGGTGCCGGCCCCGGCCTCCAGCACGGCGAGCGGGCGCGGGGACCGCGCGCGGACGGGGTCGGTCAGGCTGCGGGCCAGGGCCTGGCCGGAGGGGGCGACCGCGCCGGTGGTGCGCAGGTCGCGGACGGCTTCGCGCAGGAACGCCCAGCCGTCGGTGCGGACCGGCCCGGCTGCGGAGGCGGGGGCGGTGCGGGCGGGGGTGTGGGTCATGGATTCGACGGTAGGAACCGGCGGACCTCACCGGTTCGGCCGTTGTGCGACGCTCACCCCCTACGAAAGTCGGGGGCACACCATAGCCGGTCGTCGCGGGCCCACGGTGCCGCGCGTCCCCACGATCGGCAGGGTGAGGACACGATCAGCGCCCGGCCGGGCGACCGGCCGCTGCTTCGCACCGACGGCGTCACCGGGGCCGGGGGAGCCGGTGGCGGTCGCCTCACCGCTCCGGCCGGACGGTGGAGGCGACCAGCTGCTCGGCCAGCCGTTCCCGGCCGCCCTCCTGGTACCAGCGGCGCTGGCGGTCCGCGCCGCTGCCCTCGCGCTCGAAGGCCCGCCACAGTTCCGCGATCCGTTCCGTGTCCCCGGTGGCCTCCAGCCCCGGGGCGAGGTGGGCGCGGAACTCCCCGACCACCTCGGCGGCCGGCCGGGCCGTCCCGTCGAGCGGGGAGACCAGCCTGCCGCGCGGGCCGGTCCGGGCGGCGTGCCAGGTGGCGGCGCGCAGCAGTTCGTCGGGGACGGCCGGGCGCGGATGCCCGGCCCGCTCGTCCAGCACGGCCCGTACCACCAGGGCGCGGACCAGACCGGCGAACAGCTCGGCGTCGGAGACCGTCAGCTGGACGTCGGCGGCGCGCACCTCCACCGTCGGGTAGCGGGCGGACAGCCGGGCGTGCCAGTAGAGCTGGCCCTCGTCGGCGACCGCGCCCGCCGCCAGCAGGGCGGCCACCCGCCGCCGGTGGTCGGCGGCGTCGGCGAAGGCGGGCGGCGGGCCGCTGACCGCCCACTGGTCGAAGTGGACCGTCCGCCAGCTGGCGAAACGGGTGTCCCGGCCCCGGAAGTAGGGCGAGTTGGCGGAGAGCGCGATCAGCACCGGCAGCCAGGGGCGCAGCCGCACCAGGGCGCCCACGCGCTCCTCCTCGTCCTCGATGCCGACGTGCACGTGCATGCCGTTGAGCATCAGGTCGTCGACCAGCGCGGGCGCCTGCCGGCGGGCCCGGCGGTAGCGGGTGCCGTCGGTCACGGGCACCGGGTCGTCCAGTCCGAACGGCGCCGCACCGACCGGGACGACCCGGCACCCGTGCTGCGCGGCGGCCGAGGTCAGCCCGGCGCGCACCCGCGACAGGTGCCGGACCACCGCCGGGAGGTCCTCGCAGACCGGGGTGGCCGTCTCCACCTGGACCTGGAGCAGCTCGTGCTGGGCCTCCTCCGGCCGCAGCGCCGGCGCGAGGTCGGCCGCCGCCAGCACCTCGGCGGCCCGGGGGAGCGGGGTGCCGTCCCGAGGATCGATCAGCAGGTACTCTTCCTCGACTCCGAGTGTCAGCATGAACCGCCGTTACCCGGAACCGCGCGTTCCACGCCCCACCCGCTGCACGCCCCCGGCGAGCGGCGTCACACGGCGTCGGGAAGCGGGGCCTCGGCGGAGCGGGCCCGGCCCGCCGCCGGGTCGTGGTCCGGACGGCGGGTGCGCTCCGCCCGGGCCGCGAAGAACGCGCCCAGCGGCAGCCAGCCGTGTGCCCGGGACATGGGACCGCCGTCGTCAGGACCACCGGGGCCGGCGCCGGCCCCGGTGGTCCTGACCACCTGTCATCCGCGCACGGGGCGCCTCACCGCCGGTACCGCTGCGCCACGGCCGCGAAGGCCGCCTTGGGCTCCCAGTCCATGTCGGGGTAGGTCCGCCCCCGGCGTCCTTCGAGGAGTTTGACGATGCCCAGGCCGGCCCGGTCCAGGTCGTCCCTGGGGTCGCCTTCCGGACGGTGCGGGTAGCCGGGCAGGGCGAACAGGAACACGAACGCGCTGTCCACGCCCTCGGTCTCGAAGATCTCCAGCAGTTCGGTCAGGTAGGCGGCCTGGCCGGCCTCGTCGCGCTCGTACACGCCGTTCAGCCGGACGGGGGCCCTGGTGTGCGGGTCGTACTCGACCACGTCCAGCACCCGGCCGCCGCGGTCTCCCGCGCCGCGGTAGGCCGCGGTGCCGAACCCGGTGATGGCGAGCGGCTTCGGTCCCCGGGCCAGGGTCCGCACCGCTTCCCGGAACCGGTCGGCGACCTCGGCGGAGCGGAGCAGCTCGAACGTCGTGATGTCGAAGGGGGTCCAGTCGACCTGCTCGAACTGGATGGACGCGTAGGTGAGCCTGCCCCGGAAGCGTTCGCGCACCGCCGCCGCGGCCTCGCCGAGGAAGGCGTTGAGGCGCACACCGAGCTCGCGCATCGCCCCGGCCCGCCGCTCGGGGCGGCCCAGCAGCCGCTCGACCCGCTCCTCGGGGCTCGCTCCGGGCAGGAATCCGTGGTTCATCACGCTCAGCTCGACCCCCGCGACGAACACGACCTCGGCCCCCTGCCGCCGGATCCGTTCCGCCCGCTCGGCGCAGTCGCGGAAGAGCGTGAGGATCCGCTCCGGATCCAGCTCCAGCGGATAGGGCGAGAACCAGACCTCCAGGCCGAGCCCGGCGGCGGCAGCGGCGGCCAGCTCCAGCCGTTCCGGGTCGCCGCCGATGATCTGGACCGCGTTGCAGTGCAGGTCGTCGCGGATGACGGCGAGCTCGCGCCGGACCACCGCGGGATCGAAGTCCTCGCGGGATGTCCGGCCGTGCACGACGAATCCGGTGTCGTAGGTCATTCCCCTGGCCCTCATGCGGACGCCCTCCCAGTCGTTCTCGCTCGGTCCCGGTCGAGGCTGACAGGAAAAATGCGCGCACGCAAGTTTGCGTGCGCGCATCGCGGCATGGGAGGCTGGCGCCGTGACGACACCACCACCGGGGCTGCGGGAACGGAAGAAGCGGGCCACGCGCGTGGCGCTGCGCGAGGCGGCGCTGCGCCTGGCCGTGGAGCGCGGCCCGGACCAGGTGCGGGTCGAGGACATCGCCGAGGCGGCCGGGGTCTCGCCGCGCACCTACAACAACTACTTCGCCAGCCGCGAGCAGGCGATCGTCTCGGCCGTCACCGCGGACCGGGAGGCGCGGATCGCGGCGGCGGTCGCGGCCCGGCCCGCGGACGTGCGGCTGGCCGACGCCGTCACCGACGCCGTGGTCGAGCAGTACGCGCACGCCGGTGAGCACGACCCCCGGGCGCTGCTGCTGATCATCACCCGGACCGCGCTGCGCGAGGCGTTCCTGGACGCCACCGCCGGCATCGAGCCCCCGCTCGCGGCCGTGCTCGCCGAGCGCCTGGGAGACACCGGAGCGCCCACGGCCCGCGTTCTCGCGGCGAGCGCGGCCGCCGCGGTCCGCATCGCGCTGGAGGGCTGGCTGCGGCCGGCCGGGAGCGCCGAGGCTGCCGGGAGCCTCGGCGCCGCGGGATTCGTCGTCCCGGCCGGCTCATTGGCCGAGCGGCTCCGCGCGGCGCTCTCCCCGCTCGCGCCCGCGTTCGACGCCGCCGAGCGGCTCAGCCGGACGGCGTGACCGGGGACCGCATGCCGAGCCACTGCTCGGAGCCCCAGGCCTCGAAGCGTTCCACCTCGGTGAAGCCCAGCTTCGCCGCGAGGCGCATCGAGGCGGCGTTGGCGCTCTGGGTGGTGAGCACCACCGGCTCGCCGGGAAGGACGCCGGCGAGCCAGCCGAGCGCCGCCGCGCACGCCTCGGCGGCGTATCCGCGCCCCCAGGCCCGCGGCAGGAACAGATAGCCGAGATCGGCCTTGCCCGCGGCGGCCGGCCGGCGGTGCCCCGTCGCCCTCCTGAGCAGGACGTGGCCGATCATCGACCCGTCGAGCTCGACGGCGAAGCTCCCGGGCCACTGCTCGGGCGCCCCGGACAGCTCACGCTCCACCTCGTCGCGTGGCCGCGGACCGCCGAGGTAGGTGTGCACCTGCGGCGAGGCGAGCAGCTCGACGAACGCCGCCCGGTCCCGGGCCTCGGGCCGGCGGAGCACCAGTCGCTCGGTCCTGATCGGCTCGGGCGGCCACGGCACGGATCCAAGTTCGTCCATCCGGCCAGGCTAACAGGCGGTCAGATCCGTTGGGACGGCCGCTCCTGGACCTTCTCGCCCTCGCCCTCGGTGTCGATGTGGGGGAGGATCCGGTCGAGGAAGCGCGGGGTCCACCAGGCGGCGGCGCCGAGCAGGGTCATCACGGCGGGCACCAGCAGCAGGCGCACGACCGTGGCGTCGACGAGCACGCTGACGGCGAGGCCGAGGCCCATCATCTTGATGACGATGTTGTCGCTGACGATGAACGCGGCGAACACGCTGACCATGATCAGCGCGGCGCAGGAGATCACCCGGGCGGTGATCTCCAGGGCGTGCGCGACGGCGTCGTGCGGGCGGCCGGTGCGCAGCCACGCCTCGTGGACGCGTGAGAGCAGGAAGATCTCGTAGTCCATGCTCAGCCCGAAGACGATGGCGAACATCATCATCGGCACGTAGCTCTCGATCGGCACCTTCCCGGCCACCCCGAGCGCCGGGCCGCCCCAGCCCCACTGGAAGACCGCCACCACGACCCCGTACGAGGCCGCGATCGACAGCAGGTTCAGCACGGCGGCCTTGACGGCGACCAGCAGGCCGCGGAAGACGGCGAGGATGATCAGGAAGGCGAGCCCGACCACCACCGCGATGATCAGCACCAGCCGGCTGGAGACGATGTTCAGGAAGTCCACCTGGGCCGCGGTGTTGCCGGTCACGTAGGTTTCGGCGCCGGTGCCGGCCACCGCGTCCGGCAGCACGGTGTCCGACAGCCGGTTCACCAGGTCGGTGGTGGCGCGGTCCTGGGGCGCGGTGGTCGGGACGACGGTGTCGAAGAGCACCACGCCGTCCGGGCTGGTCTGCAGCGGGCTGACGCTCGCCGCGCCGGGCAGGCCGGTGAGGGCCTGCTGCACGGAGGCCTGGACGGCGGGGCGCTCGCCGGCGGCCACGGCGCTCTGGTCGACGACCAGGGTGAGCGGCCCGTTGGACCCGGGGCCGAAGGCCTGTGACATCAGGTCGTAGGCGCGGCGGTCGGTGAAGTCGGTGGAGTCGGCGCCGTCGTCGATGTGGCCGAGCTGGATGGAGAACAGCGGGATCGCCAGCACCCCGAGCACCACCACCCCGGCGACCAGGAAGCGCCAGGGGTGCGCCTCGACCCGCCGGGCGTAGCGGTGCCAGGCACCGGTGGTCTCCTCGCCCCAGGCGCCGCCGGTCTCGGCGATCGGGTGGCGCACCGAGACGCGGTCCATGTGGCGGCCCATCATGCCCATCAGGGCGGGCAGCAGGGTGAGCGCGCCCAGCACCGCCGACAC
Organism: Kitasatospora sp. NPDC002551; assembly: GCF_040296005.1. Lineage (NCBI taxonomy): Bacteria > Bacillati > Actinomycetota > Actinomycetes > Kitasatosporales > Streptomycetaceae > Kitasatospora > Kitasatospora sp. NPDC002551. Next base: position 11,487 of record NZ_JBEOWI010000104.1, read on the forward strand.
CACGGTGACGCCGGCGGCGGCCCCGAGCTTGGCGATGAAGGAGATTCCGGAGACCGACAGCCCGGACAGCGCGATGATCACGGTGCAGCCGGAGACCAGCACCGCGCGGCCGCTGGTGGCCACCGCCTGCCCGGCGGAGGCGACCGGGTCCACGCCGTCCATGAGGTTCTGGCGGTGCCGGGTGAGCAGGAACAGCGCGTAGTCGATGCCGACGCCGATGCCGATCATGGTCGCCAGCGTCGGCGCGACCGTCGCGAAGGTGGACAGGGCCGCGATCAGCCCGAGCACGCCGAGGCCGACCACCGCCGCGAACAGCGCGGTCAGCAGCGGCAGTCCGGCCGCCACCAGGCTGCCGAAGCCCACCAGCAGCACCACGATCGCCACCGCGAAGCCGATCGCCTCGCTGGACCGGTCGTCCGGCGCCGGCCTGGCCAGCTCGCCCAGCGGCCCGCCGTACTCCACCTGCACCCCGGCGGACCGCAGCGGGGCGACGGCGGCGTCCACGCCCGCCAGGTAGTCCTCGCCGAGCAGGGTGGGGTTGGTGTCGAAGCGGACGGTGATGTAGCCGGTCAGCCCGTCGGCGGCGAGCGGTCCGCCGGGCGGCGCGGGCTGCCCCGGCGGCGGCAGCGGGCTCTGCGCGCCCAGTACGTGCGGCAGTTGCCCCAGCGCGGAGACGGCCTGGCTGATCTGTGGCTGGAAGCCGGTCAGCGGCTGGGCGTCGTGCAGCACCACCTGGGAGCTGGTGCCCGCGGCGGCCGGCTCGTGCGCCTGCAGCACGTCCTTGCCCTGCTGGGCCTGGGTGCCGGGGAGTGAGAAGTCGTCCGAGTAGGTGCCGCCGACCGTCTTGTTGGCGGCCTGGACGGCGGCCAGCGCCACGATCCACAGCACGATCACCAGCAGCGAGTGGCGCGCGCACCACTCGCCCAGCCGGCGAAGGCCCGCGCGTCTGGCCGTCGGCGCGGCGGCCGGCGAGGAGCGGCGGTCGGACGGCGGCATGGACGGCTCCCGGGTCTCCTGGCGCGGCTGTGCGCCGATCCGGCGCAGCGTTCCCCGCGGGCCGCCCCGCGCACCGGTACCGGCGGGTAGTCGCCCCGTCGGCGGTGCGCGGTGCCCCGGGTACCCGGCGCCCCCGGTGCGCGGCGTGCGCCCGGGGGGGGGGGGTGACACCCCCGGGCGGAGACCCCCAGGGGGGCCGCGCCGCCCGCGCCCCCACCCCCCCCCACCGCGCCCC
>NZ_JBEOWI010000105.1:0-12544 GCF_040296005.1 Kitasatospora sp. NPDC002551
GCCGAAACGAGGTAGGACAGGACGTCGGCGAGGACCGAGCGGGCAGCGCCGATGGCGCCGACCAGCGCGGCGCCCGCGTTGCTGCCCGCGCTGTCGGCCACCGACGAGGCCGCACCGAGCCTCGAGTTCGCGTGCTGCAGTTGGTCAGGCTCAACGAGCATGGGCAGGTAGCTGATGGCGGCCGCATCATGCACGATCTTGGTGATGCCCAGGACGACGGCGACTGTGTACAGCTGGCCGATGCCGAGCACCCCGGCGAAGGCTGCGGCCGGGATTGACGCGAGGCCCGCGGCAGCGGTGAGGTCCGCGGCGATCATCTGGGGGCGCTTGGCGTATCGGTCCGAGAGCGCGCCGGCCGGGAGTGCCACGACGGCGTTCGGCAGTTGGCCGAGGAAGGCGAGCGCGGCGATCTGGGTGGTGGAGGCGTGGAGTTCCAGCACGGCCAGGGTGGGGAGGGCGATGGTGCTGACTGCGGATCCGGACAAGCTCGCGCACTCGCTGGCGACCAAGCGGCGCAGATCCGGGGAGGTGACCTTCGCGGCCTGGGCCGTCTGGGTGGAGGTCGTCACCCGGCCTCACCGCCCAGCAGTTCCGGGGCGGTCACGTTGGCGTAGAGCTGGCCGGTGGCGAAGTGGGTGAGGACAGTGTGGGTGAAGGGGTGACAGTCGGGCGGCGGTGCGGCTGGGTCGACCCACACCAGCTCGGTGTGCGTGCCGGGCTCGCGGTTGTCCGGGACGCCCTCCCACTCCCGGACCGTGAAGGCGGCGCCGATCACCCGCTCACCGTCCGCCGCGTGGAAGTGGAGCAGTTGGCAGAACCGCAGGCGGTCCGGGGTGATGTGGATGCCGACTTCCTCGGCGAGCTCGCGTGCCGCTCCCTCGTTGAGGAACTCGCCGTCTTCGAGGCGTCCTCCGACGACCGTGAGCATTCCGGGGGAGTGCCACGACGTCGCCTGGTGCCGGACGGTCAGGATCCGGCCGTCGGCGGGTCGCTGGAGCAGGACCATGACGTTCCCGATGCTCCGGTGTACAGCGCTCACGGCCGGGCCTCCCTCATGAGGCGGTCCAGGGTCCGCCGTCCCCGGGCAGTGACCTCGGCGTCGCCGTTGTCCGGGCCCCAGGCCAGGCAGTTGACCGCGTCCAGCGCGGTCAGGCAGCGCAGCGCGTGCCGCTCGGCGTCGGACAGCTCCCGCCCGTAGGAGAGGAGGAACGCCTTCTCGCGGTCCGGATGGTCTACCCATTGAGTGGTGGCGAGGATGACGAAGTCCTGGACGCGGGCGGCCGGCCGGGTGCGCTCGAAGTCGATGAGGGCGAGCCCGTGCTTGGACCACAGCCAGTTCCTCGGCTGGTTGTCGCCGTGCACGTAGCCGACAGGCACCGGGCCGACGCGGCGAAGGCGCCCAGCGTGGTCCCGGATCAGGTGCTGCTCTTCCTTGTTGAGCCGGTCCCCGGCACGAGCCAGATACTTCTCCGCTCCGTCAGCGGCGGCGCTCAAGGAGGCTTCGGCCTCCACCCGGTCTCCGCGGTTGAGCGGTCCGGCCTCGTGGAGGCGGGCGCAGAGCGCGCCGGCCTGCTGGTGCACGGTCCTCCACTCGGCGGCGTCCAGGCCGAGCTGCTTTGCCGGAGTGCCTGGGACCGCGGAGAGCAGAAGGGCCAGGTCCTGGGCGCGGCTGTCGATGAGGTGGGGTGCACGGGTGTGTCCGAGTGCGGGGACGACGTGGCGGTATGCCCGGCTCTCACGGGTGAAGAACTTCACCGAGGGCGAGACCTTCAGGTAGTGGTGCACCCCGCTTTCGCCCTTCAGATCCCACACCCGGGATCGGTCCCAGTCATGCGAGGCGTCGCGGACGGACACGACGGGGCCGATCTGCTGTTCCGCCCAGCGCTGCAGGGCCGCGGGCAGCGGCTTCGTCTGGTTCATCCGGCAAACCCCGCACACGGGTGCGGGATGGCAAAGCGGCAGGGCACACCGCCATCAGATTCGGTGCGGTTGGGGAACACGGTTCCTCCCGGGGATTGTCGGTCGAGGGGGTCTTCGCAGTGCGGACCGGCCGGGCCGGCCGGGGGCTACGGACCTGGGCCGTTGCCGGACGGCCGGGGTCGGCTCGGGACTGCGGCGGGTCTCAGGCGGGATCGGGTGCACCGCCGGTGCGCTGCTCCAGTTCCCACAGGGTCCGAAAGAGCCCGGGCTCGCGGGTGAGCTGCGCGTACGTTCCCTCCTGGACCAGGCGGCCCTGATCGAGAACGACGATCCGGTCGGCCACGGCGACGTTGGCAAGGCGGTGCGTGATCAGCAAGATGGCCCGGTCCTTGGCCAGGTCTCGCAGGCCGGTGAACACGTGGTGCTCGGCTCGGGCATCGAGGGCGGCTGTGGGCTCATCCATCACCAATAGGCTGGCCTTCCGGTGAAAGGCCCTGGTCAGGATGACGCGTTGCCACTGCCCACCGGACAGCTGGTGGCCACCGAACCATTCGCTGGTCAGGAGGGTGTCGAGGCCGGAACGGAGGGCGGGCAGCATGTCCGCGGCTCCGGACGCCTCGCAGGCCGCCATGAGCGCGGCGTCACTGGTGTCACCCTGTCCCAGGGTGACGTTGTCGCGGAGGGTCAGGGGCAGGTAGGTGAACCGCTGCGGTGCCACCGCTACGTGCCTCCACGCCTCCCACGGCTCCAGCCGCGCGGTGGTCTTGTGGTCCCAGGCCACTTCCCCGGAGGTCGGCAGCAGCAGGCCGCAGATCAGCCGGGACAGCGTCGTCTTCCCCGACCCGTTCTCCCCGATCAGCGCCACGACCTCCCCGCGCCGTACCGTCAGCGACACCCCGGCCAGGCTGTCCTTCTCCGCACCGTCGTACCGGTAGGTGACGTCACGGACCTCGAACCGCTCCGGCGGCGCCGACAACACCTCGGTGCCACGCGAGGCCACCATCGCCTGCCCGTGCGCGTTGTCGAGGAAGTTCTGCCAGTCCTGCACGTACCAGCCAGTGCGCACCAGCCGGGCCCCGCCGTTGATGATGCCCCGCACCGAACCGGTCGCCGTCTGCAGGGCGAAGACCGCGCCACCACCCGCCGCCAGGTCCATCCGGCCGGAGACCAGCAGCCACAGCAGGGTCGCCCAGACCGCCGCCGAGGCGACGCCGCCGGCCGCCGCCCCGGCCAGGCCCATCCACGCCCCGGTGTTCGCGGCCTCGCGCTCCGAGACGTTGACGGAGGCGGCCAGCCGCCGGTAGCGGCCCAGGAGGAACGGGCCGGCCAGGCAGGCCCGCATCTCCTCGCTGGACTCCATGTAGGACATGTGCCAGCGCAGCTTGTGCAGCATCCGCCGGCGCCCCGACGTCTCCAGGCCCGCGAGGTACACCACTCGGGCCGCGCGCACGTACGCGGCGGCCTGCGGCAGGCACGCCAGGAGCAGCAGAGGCAGGAGAATCGGGTGGATCACGGTGAGCACCGTGGCGCCGGCGGCGAGGGTCGCCGTGGCGGCCAGCACGTCCTGGGCTTCCTCCACGAGGTCGGGGGTGACCTGGGCGCCGCGGTCGGCGATGTCGTACTGGTCGTTGTACCCCGGCTTGTTGTTCGCCGCGGCCTCGGCGCCGAGAGCCGCCTCGACCATGCTGACTTCCGCGGCCCGGGCGAGCACCGGCCGCAGCCGACCGGTCAGCCAGGTCACCGTGACCCCCAGCAGAGCCCGCAACCCCGCGGCCGCCGCGATGACGGCCAGCTGCGGAGCCGCCTCCCGCAGCCGCTCGGTGATGTCGCCGGAGGAGATCAGCGCGGTGAGGGTCCCGGTGACAGCGAACAGGCCCAGCGCGGCCAGCACGCCAGTGCCGAGCTGGCACGCGAGCAGCCCGGCCGTCGCGACCCGGTCCACCTGCCAGGCCATCCGCAGCGACCGGCGCACCAGCACGGGCAGGCGCCGCGCCATCGTGGTCGTCGTCATCTGCGCGCCGGCCTGGAGCCGGGACTCGTCCCGGTACTGGAACTCCTCCTCCTGCGCCGCGCCCCCGCTGTCCGGTGGAGTCCCCTCCGCTTCGTCCGTGCTCGGCTGCGCGGCTGTGCTGCCCGAGGTCAAGTCGATCCCCCCTGTCGGTCGTCACGGCTGGTTCGCGAGGCTCAACGACACAGCCGAGATATCGAACACACGTTTTTCGGTCGGTCCTGAAGTCCCGGGATAGAGCGTTCGAGGAACCGTGGAAACTGCACCGACCCAGCTCCCGCAACGGCACTGCCCCAAGCGGAGGTTGGCCGAATCGCCGACGTCCGTCGCTGCAGTGGCGCGCGTCATCGGTCTGCGTCCACCTGCTCGGGGGAGGCCTGGCCCCGCGCTTCCAACTCCTGCTCGAACTGATTGGTGGCGTAGCGACGGAGAAGGCTCAGACCGCGATCGAAGGTAACCGGGGCCTCCGAGAGGTTGATTCGCAGGAGCTGCCCACCGGGGTACAGCGCCTCCCAGGCCATGGATGTGCCGCCGTGGACGACAGTTGGGTTGAGCTGCAGTCCAGAGCGTCCACACCGGGCGACCCAGTCGAGGAAGTCTTCTTGGGGCGCTCGGAGTTCTGCGAACGTGGAGTAGCCGGTGGCGGGCTCCAGGCCGGTGATGGGCCGGAGCGGCGAGCGGGGGTCTGCGAGCGTAAGAGCGTTGCGGCGGAAACGTTCGCTCATGCTGGTCAAGTGGCCACGGACGCGGCGGTAAGTCTCCTCATCAGGAAGTGCGGGGAGATTGGCGCGGTAAGCGCAGTCCTGGGCGATCTGGACCAACTTGCCGGTCTGCTCACTGGGGGCGTCCGCGACGGCGAGGAGGGAAACGTAGAAGAGCATGGCGATCTCGCCGATGGGGTCGCCGGTCATGGCCATCCGCTCGAAGCGGTCGCTGCCCAGGTGGCGCAGCAGTGCCTTGTTCCTTGTGACGACTATGGCGGCGCGAAGGCCAGGCAGGGAGAGATCCTTCGAGGCGGTGAGGATCAGGGCAGCGGTCTCCAGGTCGAGGTCCTGGACACGGTCACGAAGTATCGCGGCCGGCTGTGGGCCTTCGGTGCCGACCTGGAAGGGGACGTCAAGGAGGGTGAAGTCCGGCCTGGCCTGTTTCAGCGGGACGTGGCGGGCGCCGGTGACGCCGTTGGGGAGGACTTCGACGAGGCAGGCGCCTGATGTGGAGACTGCCCCGGTGTGGTGGAGTGCGCCGTCGTGCCGGTAGTAGGCGGTGACGGGGGCTCCCCAGCGGAAGGCGGCCTGGTCGAAGGCGTAGTAGTTCGGCAGGGGCATGACGAGGCCGTGACCGGTGGCGGCGAGATGGGCGATGGTCAGGCTGATGGCCTCGGTGCCGCCTCGGGTGAAGAAGATGTCCGAGGCGTCCAGGTGCATGTTCAGGTGACTGCCGAGAAGTTCGGCCATCGCACCGCGGGTGCTGGCCGGGTGGCGGCCTGAGTACGCGGAGAGGGTCCCGTCGCGGATGAAGCGGTCCAGCAACGCAGAGAGGTAGCGGGCGAGGTCCGGGGAGGGCGGGAAGCGGTTGCAACCCTCCCCGAGCTCGATCGTCGTCTCGGGGTCCGTATCCGCGCCATCGCGCAAGGCGGCGAAGGCGGTGAGGCAGTCGGCCTGCGCGGGTGAGGGGGCGGTGTCGTCCACGGTGGCTCCGGTGCGCCATGGGCCGGGGCGCTGCCGGGCTTCCGCGGTGCGGACGTCGGTGAGGTTACCTGATAGAGAGCGTTTCGGGGCGGGTGGCTGCAACGTGGGGACCTCGTGCAGAGCTGGATGCCGTCCGTCCGGAACGAGCTCGGAGGCCAGGAGGATACGAGCGGCGGCTTCGAGGTCGGGTGTGTCGGTGTGTCGGTCGCGCCGTACCCAGAAGTCGTAGGTGCCCGCCCGGCGAGCCGCGGCGGCCGGTGGCGAGAGCCTCGAATGCCTCGGGGAAGACCCCGGGGGTGGCCGGGCTGTTGGAGGTCGAGGACCTCCAGGAGAAACTCGGCCCACGTTCTGTACCGGCGGTGGCCGAGCGTTCCCGAAGTCCCATATCGCGGTCTTGGCCGGCGTCACCACAGGCCGAGCGCTTCCAGGACGTGCGCGGCCTTGGGCAGCGGCGCGGTGGGCGCGGCAGTGAGCAGGTCGTCGGGGATATCGGCCTTCGTGTCGAGCTTGATCATTTCGCGCCAGCGCAGGGCCTGCGGCCACTGCTCGGTCCAGGTGGGGCGCAGTTCGTCGGCGGGAACGTTCTCGAGGCGGCGTGCGCCGGTCAGGAGCCGGGCGGCGGTTTTGGCGCCGATGCCGCGGATGCCGGGGATGTTGTCGGCGGGGTCGCCCATGAGAGCGCGGAAATCGGGCCACTGCTCGGCGAGGACGCCGTAGCGGGGCAGGATGTGGTCGCCCGTGGTGTAGCGGCGCTCCATGGCGAGACCGGTGTTGAGCAGGCGCACGCCCCCGTCGGCCAGGAGCTGGATGTAGTCCTTGTCGGTGGTCATGATGTCGACGGCGCGACCTTCGGTGCGGGCGGCGATGGCCAGGGTGGCGATGACGTCGTCCGCCTCGCAGCCGTCTTGTTCGATCCACCGGACCCCGCTGTGGTCGAGGGCGTTCTTGATCAGGGCGAGGGACTCGATCAGGCCCGGTTCGGGGGCGGGCCGGTGGGCCTTGTAGTCGCTGTCCTGGTCGGCGCGAACCTGGGAGCCGTCTTCGGAGTCGAAGACCACGAAGATCTCGAAGCCGTCGGCGTGCTGGACCTGGGCTTTGCGGAGGAGCGCGGCGAAGCCGAAGACACCAGTGCGGTCGATGGTCTTGTCGCGGCTCATGATGCGGGCGGCGAACCCGTACCAGGCGCGGTGCAGGAGGTAGTGGCCGTCGACGAGCAACAGGGGTGCGGTCTCGGTCATGGCGTCGCCTCCAGGGGGTGGTGCGTGCTGGTGGTTGCCTGTGACCGCGGCGTACGGGCATCCGTTGCCGGATGACCAAGGAGTCTAGTCACGCCGTTGGCGTGGGGCTGCCAGAACGTGGCCAGCAGCGCCGCGAGGTGTTCGGCTGCGTTGCGGCGGGCGATGACGCTGCGGTGGGCGTTGGCACGCAGCCGGGCGCGTTCGTCGCTGGTCAGGGTGAGCGCCCGGCGCAGGCCGGCGGTCAGGGCGCCGGGGGCGGGCTCGTACAGCAGGCCGTTGTGGCCGTCGGTGATCTGTTCGGGGAAGCCGTCGATGTCGGGGGCCAGGACGACGGCTCCGGAGTGCTGGGCCCACAGGGCTGTCTCGAAGACGATGTTGGCCAGGGTCTCGCCGCGGCTGGGGACGGCCATGACGTAGGTGTCGGGCCAGGCGGCCAGGGCGCGGGGGATGTCCCGGTCGTAGCGTCCGACGATGGTGGCGCTGAGCCCGAGTTCGGCGCTGCGGTGGCGGTAGGAGTCCAGCAGGGCGGCGCGGTCGTCGTCGGTCGGGACGGCGACCATCGCCAGGTGGACGTCGTCGCGCAGCGGGGCGAGGGCTTCGATGAGGAGGTCGAGGCCCTTGGTGTGGTCGGTGCGGCCGACCGCGGCGACGACCGGGCGGCCTGCGGGGATGCCGAGGGCGCGCACGATGCGCTCGGCTTCGGTCCTGGTCGGTGGGGTGAGGTCGGCGGAGGTGAGGGGGAGCCCGGACGGCCAGGGCCGGAGGCTGGCCGGGTTGAGGCTGTAGTGGTCCTTCAGGTGGCGGGTGAGGAAGTCGCCGATGTCGGCGACCCAGGTACGCGGGTGGAGGTTGGCGGCGGCAATCGCCTCTTCCTCCCAGGTGACGCGGCCGGGGTCAGGGCGGGGGCGTTCGGTGATGCGGGCGGTGGAGAACAACGCCAGCAGGACCTCCACGGCCGGGTGGGCGCCGACGTGGTGGACGAGTCCGGCGAACGGGGTGTCGACGCCGATGGCCAGCACCTTGGCGTGCCGGTCCGCGAGATGGCCGGCGGCGCGGGCGGCTTCGCCGGACAGCTGCCGCCAGGTGTCGGGCTGCCAGAAGGGGCGGCCGGTGTCGTAGGGCAGGGTGAGGACCTGGCCGCCGAGCCCTTCGACGACGCGGCGGGCGTAGCGGAGGTCGCTCTCGTTGTAGCCCCAGGTGGCCGGGCCCGGTTCGGGGACCGCGAGGTAGGGGGTGAAGGCGCCGGCGTGCGCGCTCAGGCGGTGGTGGTGGCGGGCGAGAGTGGCCAGAAGGGTCTTGGTCTGGCGGCCGATGCCGTTGGTGTTGTTGGCGATGCCGTTCACGGCGCAGTACAGCAGCGCGTTGGTCGCGGACAACGAGAGCTCCTCCTTGGGTGTCAGCCGGCGGCGTAGAGGTCTTCCGGGTTCGGCCGCCAGATCTTCGACTTCGCCGCTGCCGGCTTCATCCCGTGAGCGGTGAGCAGGTCGGTCAGGTGCCGGTAGGCGGCTTCCGCCTCGGGTTCGGTGGCGGCGAACAGGGTGTAGTTGTCCGTCATCCGCACGGCCGGCCAGCCGGTCAGCTGCTGGTCGACGGGGGTCATCCGGAGGTTGGTCAGCATCGGGCTCAGCCCGCTGCCCGGGGCGAGCGGGTCGGGCAGCGCGGCCAGGATGCGGCGCAGGAGGGCGAGCACATGGCCGTCGTGGACGAAGCGGGCGGCAGAGGTGACCGCCTCTTCCAGGGTGACGCCGTGGCTGGCGGCGGCGACGTCGATGTCGGCGACCCAGGTCAGGCCCGCCTGCAGGTGGCGTGCGGCGGCCGCGACCGCGAGGGGCCGGCCCGCCCGCCGGTGCCAGCCGAACATCCAGGGCGGGTAGGCGTCCCGCTCCAGGACGGGCTCGATCGCGTTGCGCAGCGCCCGGTGAACGATCCGGTCGGTGACCGTGGGGATGGTGACGGTGTGCCGCTTGCCCCACGCGTCGAACTCCTCGATGCGCAGCGGCCCCGGCCGCCACGAACCGTCGGACAACGCCGCGGACAGCGCCTCGATCCGGGCTGGCATGTCCTGGCGGAACATCCGCCAGGTCATGCCGTCGGCGCCGGGTGAGCCGGTGCGCCCCATGCACTGGCGTGCGGCCAGCTTCAGCGCCCGCTCGCCGACGGCCTGCCGCATCAGCGAGTGCGCCGCCCTCCGCCCGGTCACCTGGCCGGGCCGATGGCGTCCAGGAACGCCTGGGCGACGGCCGCCGGGGTGTGGGCGGCGACCTGACGCGGCCCCTGGTCGGCGGCCGCGCGGTAGGCCGCCGGGTCGTCGAGCAGGCCCGTGGCCGCCTCCCACAGGACGCCGGGCCCGCTCTCCAGCGCGGTCATCCGCCCTGCCGGTCCGGTGAGGGCCGGCAGGTGCCCGAGCCCGTAGCCGACCACCGGTGTCCCCACCGACAGGGCCTCCGCGGCGACGTTCCCGAACGTCTCCGGGCTGGTCGACGAGACGACCGTGACGGCCGCGCCCGCGAGGAAGCCCGGGATCTCCTGCCAGGGCACGGCCGGGAGGATCTCCACGTCTGGCAGATCGGCGGCCAGGGCCCGGCACTCGGTGACCACGTCGTTCTGCATGCCCGGCCAGTACTCGAACCCGGCCTCGGCCAGCACGATCTGCACCGGCCTGCCCAGCCCGGCCGGGTATGCCTTCAGCAGCTCGGCGATGCCCTTGTGCGGCTCGGCCCGGGCCACGATCCGCACGGGCCCGCGCTTGCGCAGCGCCTCCCGCTCGTCCGGCGCCGGCGGGGTGAGCGTGTGCATGAGGGCGTTGGGAACGACCGCCCAGTCGCTGGAGTCCACGCCCTCGCGGGCCAGTTCCGCGACCATGAAGTCGCTGACCGTCAGGACCCGGTCCGGGCGGTGCTCCAGGCTGCGGTAGAGGGGGGCGTCGGTCCGCGGGACGTGCACCATCAGAGCGGTGGCCGTTCCGGCCGGGGCCGGGCTGAGGTAGCCCAGTCCCCAGACAGCGTCCACCCAGCACACCAGGTTCACCGCGTGGCCGGCCAGGAGACCGCGGACCTCGTCCTCCACAGCAGTGGGGTCGGCCAGGAGGTGGGTGAGGTGCTCCTCCAGCGCGGGGCGGGGCAGGGTCAGGCTGGTCAGGCGGAGCAGGTCCTCGCCGTCGGCGGCGGTGGCCGGTCCGGCGGCGATAATCAGGGCACGGTGGCCCAGTTCGCGCAGGCCTGCGGCGAGGGCGGCGATGCTGCGCTCGATCCCGGCGGGCTCGTCGGGGTTGTGGGTGAGCAGGACGAAGGCGACGTTCACAGGGTGTCTCCCCTAGTCGGCGGGGTGGGGGCGGTGTCTCGGACGGGCCGCAGTCCGATGCCCGGCGAGGCGATGCCGGACGGGACGTCGTTGGCGTGGGCGCACTCGGCGTACTGAGCCAGAGAGTGGTAGGAGCCGCCCCGCAGCAGGGCGACGCGGTCGCGGCGCCAGGGGGCGGTGGTCCACTCCCAGACGTTGCCGCCGACGTCCCACAGACCGTCCGGGGTCCGGCCGGTCGCGTGGGCCCGGACCGGTGTGGGGTGGCCGGGACCGAGGCCGCGCAGGTTGGCGTGCCTGTGGTCGGGGACCTGGTCGCCCCAGGGGAAGCGGCGGACTCCGCCGCCGGCCATCCACTCCCATTCGGCGGACGTCGGGACCCTGGCACCGAGCCGATGCGCGAGCTGGGCGGCGTGGGGCAGGGGCAGGCCGGTGACCGGGATCCCGGTGACCGCCAGGGGCGTCGCCGCCCACCACAAGGTGGCCACCTCCTGGGCCGGGTGCCACTCCCCGGCCGGAACTCGGCCGCCGGATAAGCGGATCCACTCCACCGGATCCACTTCTGCCGCTACCGTGGAGGAGTCCCGGGCAGCAGGTACGTTCCCTGGAGGAAGAACCGGTCCGCTCACCAGCACACGCGGGCTTGCCTTCAGCGAAAGACGGCCCTGTCCGGGCGCTCGCCCGCTCACCGCTGCCCAGCCCCGGCCGCCGCGAGCAGCTGGATGCCCAGGGTGCCCCCGTCGGCGACGACGCGGTCGGTGCCGGCGGCCAGGTCCTCCTCGAAGACGGTGTCCGTGCCTCCGAGATCATGGTCGAGGAACTCTGTCCACCAGCGGGCAAACCGCTGCGGGGTGCTCTGCAGGCCCTCGCGCTGCGGGTCTTCCCCCACCACCTGGAGCTGTTGGCACAGGTCGGTGATTCGCTCGCCGCTCACGCGCGGCCGCGAGATCAAATTGTCCAGGCTTGTCATCAGACGCTGACCTTCGTCTCGGTCCGTGCAGGGCACGGAGGATGGAAGCGGCGTTCGGTCCCTTGTGCAGCAGCTCCAGGGCACTCACGCCCGGTCGCCAGCTCGGCGGTGCACTACTGGTGGTATGGGATGAGCCGGCGGAGCTGGGCGACGGTGCGGTCCGGGTCGGTGGCGTGGATGGTGGTGATGCCGAGCTTCTGGGCCGGCACGAGGTTGCCCGGGTTGTCGTCGACGAAGATGCACGCCGATCCCGGAAGGCCGAGGAGCTCCAGGGTCAGCTCGTAGATCTCCGGATCCGGCTTCCGCATCCGGTGCTGCTCGGAGAGAACGACGACGTCGTGCGAGGCATCCAGAGCCCAGGGTGCATAGGGGTTGTGCGGGGCCATTCCCATGGAGTTGGACAGGATCGCGGTACGGACTCCCGTGGCGCGGATCTGAGCGGCCGCGGTGACCACAGCCTGCTCCGGGCGCAGGGTCGCCAGGGCACGGCCCATGAGGTTGGTGCCGTCGATGCCGAGGAGGGAGGCGATTCCGGTGTTCCACTCCTCTTGGGAGATGTCGCCGCGTTCGAGCTGCGCATAGAGCTGGCGGCCGGTGGGGTCGACAGCGACGGCATGACGGTAGGCGTCGTCCGGCAACCCGATCTCGCGGGCGAAGCAGAGGGCCGTGTCGTCCATCGGGGTGGTCAGCACGCCGCCGAAGTCGAAGATCACGGCAGCGTACGGGCCTCCGGGGACGGGGGACTGCGGGCTGACGGCGGACGGGTGGGTCATGAGGCACTCCTGTCGACGAGACGTTCGAAGATCACGTGACTGTCGGCGTCGAGCGCGACGACGCGGCGGGGCATGTCTCCGACGCCCTTCGGCCACAGCACCGCCAGCCCGTTCGTGGAACGGAAATCGAAGCCGGGGTGCTGAGGCACCAGTACGGGGGAGGGGGGTACGCCGTCGGGGAGCAGGATCCCCAGGGGTTCGGTGGACTCGGAGGCCGCGGTGACCGCGCGGACCAGTACGTCGAGGTCGGCCGAGCGGGGGTCGTGAAGGACGAGCGTGGCCCTCCGCCCGTCGGCGGCGTGGATCGGGGGAATGAGGGTGGTCACGACGGCGGCGTCGTCGTACGACACCGGCCCGGTCTCCTTCCGCGGGGCGGGGATGGCGGGGGCCGGGCGGACGGTGCCTGCGGATCCGTCGACCTCGAGGACGATGCCCTCTGGGATCTCGTCCAGTGCCTCGCGCACGTTGGTGACGCAGGGGATGCCGAGTTCACGCGCGATGATCGCGGTGTGCGACAGGGGGCCGCCGGTGGTCGACACCACGGCGGCGGGCCCGCCGAGCAGTGCTGCGGCGGCTTCGGGTCCGAGGGCGCGGCAGATCAGAACGGCACCGTCTGGCGGCGTCGCGGCTCCAAGGTGGGCCGCCGGGCC
>NZ_JBEOWI010000106.1:0-11865 GCF_040296005.1 Kitasatospora sp. NPDC002551
GTTGTCGACTTCTACCTCACATCTGCGTTCGGTTGCCACCGCCCCGCCACAGCCGAACCCCCTCTAGATCCACCCCCCCCCGGCCCCCCTCGACGGGAACCATGCCGTGTCCGCCCGGAAGACCGGCACCGCACGCCGGTTGAGTTCCTCGATCACCAGATCGGCGGTCGGATCGAACGTCCCCGTGACGACGAGGACGGTGCCGGAGTCGGGCATGTCAGTCGTTGCTGCTTCCGGGGTCGTCCGGCGCGTCCATCTGCCCGGACGGCTGCGTCGGCCCGTACGTCTTGGGCGGATTGCTGGTCATGTAGACGCCGGGCGGCATGCCGGCATAGCTGCACGTCTGCGTCTCCTCGTCGTACACGACCTCGGAGGCCAGGACGCCCCCGCTCCCCGTGACCCCGCTCAGGAAACGGAACGCGAACAGCCTCTCCGCCCCGCCCACTTCGTCCAGCACCGGCAATGTCGCGGTGGACATGGATCTCCCTCTCCTTCTGCTCACTTCATGCGGTGAGCGGGATTCAAGGTAGAGCCGAATCCGATGGGAAGTCAGGAGGTTTCACGTTGCCGCAAGAACTCGTCCCGGATGGTGGCGAGCATCTCCCGCATGGGCTCGCCTTCAAGGGAAAGCTGCTCAAATCTCCCGAACCGCGCCAGGTAGAGGTCCAGATCCTTGGGGTCCGTGGTGGAGACCTCGGCGTGTGGGATCTCCACGATGACCAGCCGGTTGTCATAGACGATGAAGGATGACGAGCTGACCTCGGTCATCCGCGCCGACAGTGGGACGATTCCGATGCGCACGTTCGGAAGTCGGGACAGCGTGACGATCCTGTCGATCTGGAGTGCCATTTCCACGGGCGAGACGATCAGCCAACGAAGGACCGACTCCGTGATCAGGTAGTGAAAGCGCTTCTCGGGATCGAACAGCACCGCCTGCCGTTCGAGCCGCGCGGCTATCGTGCGCGACAGGACATCGGAGGTGAGCCCCTTGGGGCTCAGGACGGCCCGCACGTATTCCGGAGTCTGACAGAGCCCGGGGACGCAGGACGGCTGGAAGACACGCTGGATCGCCGTCTCCGCCTCGACGGCCCGGATGCTGTCCTGGTGATGGTGAAGTCCCGTTCGCCGGAGGAAGCGCCAGGCCACGACCTCAGTCGCCTCGCGGCGGGCTATCTCGACCAGGTCGGACCGCACGGCGTCGGGAACGCCGATGGCGGTGAGGATCCGGTCGACGTCGATGGTGGTCGGCTTGGCCTTGCCCGTCTCGATCCTGCTCAGTTTGGAAGGAGACATGGCTGCGCTGCGGGCGACTGCTTTGGCCTCCTTTCCGGCGGCCTGTCGCAGTTCCCGCAGCGTGCTGCCGATGTCGCTTCTCACGCGCTCCCGTGCCGCTCCCACCAGGACTCGAACGGCTCGGCATGGCTCAGAGCCGTATCCCTGAGGGCGATCCACTTCTCAGGGCCGGGCTCCTCCTCGGCCCCGGTGAACACACCGCCGTCGGCGTACGCCATCGAGACGACGGACGACTCGTCGAACATCCAGAAGTCCGGCGTACCGGCCAGCGGGTTCGGCTTGTCGGTGACATCCAGGATGAAGAACTCCTCGCCGGCGGTGGCGTTCTTCCGGTAGCCCCACCCGAGTTCGAACCGGAGGTACGGAGTGAGCGGCCGCGAGAGGACGTGCACGCGGTACATGCGCCGTCCGGCGGACGTGTTCCGCCGGACCTGCTCCAGCCAGGGGGCGTTGTAGTCCTGCGGCTGAGGTTCGCCCGCGAGAAAGGCGCGGTAGGCGTCGAAGTTGCCGGAGCCGCTGTAGTCGTCCAGCATTTCGAGGCGGAAGGCCTCCCGCTGGAAGCTGTCGAACAAGGCGCCGAAGGCGTCAGGAGAGATGGTCACGGGCAACCCTCACCAGCAGGTCGATCGGAATGCGAACCGCCGTCTCGGTCTCCGGCAGGCTCATGGCGGCCAGCGCCTCGGGATCGTCCACCTTGAACCCCTGCACCACGAGCTCGCCGGTGTCGGTGGAATAGACAGTGGGGCACGGCCCGTGGTCGCACGAGCTGTCGAGCAGTGTCAGTTTCACTGAAGCTCCCTCGTTTGCGGACGGCGTCAATCTTCCCGATCCCAACCATGGTGCGGCAAGGGGCTGCTGTTGCGACAACGCGAAATCGGGTCGAGGCAGGGTCACAGCCGTGGCTGCTGCCAGTACTCGGCAAAGGGGACGGCATGGAACTCGGCGATCTCCCGGTAGCGGAGGTACTCGGGGGTGGCCTCTGCGGGGAGCTTCGCGGCTCCGATGAACTTCAGCGGCGAGGTGAGGACGTGGACACGGGCCACCGTCTTGCCGTGGTCCGTCATGGACCGGACCCACGGGTTGTCGGTCCACTCGGGCGGCGTGGGGTCGCCGGCGAGGAAGGCCTCGAACTCCTCCCGCTCCTCCTCGACGTCGTAGAGGTCCAGCGTCTCCAGTCGGAACGCGGTGTGCTGGAAGCTCTCGAAGAGTCGGCCGAATTCAGTTCCGTCGAGCACGGAAGTAGTCCTCCAGGATGTTCACGGGCACACGGACGACGGTCTCACCTTCGGGCAGGCCGATCTGGGCGAGCTGTTCGGGGTCGGTGACCACGTAGCCCTGCACGAGAAAGGCGGTCTCGTCCTCCGTTCCCCACAGCGTCGGGCAGGTGCCGCTCTTGCAGTTCGAGTCACCGGACAGTTTGCGCAGAGCCACTGGTCCTCCTCGTTCCGTTGTCGAGGTCGATACTTCAGGCTCGCCCCGCCGGCAGGCAAGGGCATCCGCTTTCCACTACAGGAAAGGGCGGAGGAACACCGGAGCAGGAAGTCGGCCTGGCCGACTTCCTACGCAGATCCGGCTCGGCCTGCCCCCGCACGTCGTCACGGACGATCTGCTCGCCGCCGTACTCGGTGCCGAACGGGGCGACGATCACCGCGCCCGGGGCCGACTGCTCCAGCCACGCCGGAGGAATCTCCAGCACGGAGCAGGTGGCGATGATCCGGTCGTACGGGCCGCGCTCGGCCTACCCGTCCCGGCCGTCGCCCACGACCACGGTGGGTCCGAGCCCGGCGGCGTCCAGGTCATGATGGCAGGCCCGTTGGACCCGGGACTCCCTCAGTAGTCATTGCCCGGGCTGGTCGGACAGCTCCTTGACCTTCTCCGCGTACTCGTCCCAGATCGTGCGGGAGGAGGCGAAGTCGACCCGTTGGAGGACGCTCCCCATCTCCGCCGTGCTCGCGTTCGCGATCTCCTCGGCCGCCGTCTTGTAGTCCCCCGCGAAGTTGCCGAGCGAACCGATGAGCCGGGCGAGTGAGTTGCCGGCGTCCCTGGCGTGGTTCACGGCGTCGTCGACCGCCTCCGACTGCTGGCCGGTGACCTTTTCGACCTCGGCGCGGACCTCGGCGGCGTAGCTCAGCAGTTCCGCTCGGGCGCACGCGGCCTCCGGCTTCTTGGCGAGGTTCTCGTGGTCCTTCGCATCCCGCTCCGCGTCGGCCTTGAACACCTCCTGGAGTTTGACGATGCGGTCGGCCAGATCCCGGTACTGCGCGGTGCGGTCCGCGATGTCCTCTTTCCATTCGGTCCATTCCTGCGGGGGTTGCAGGAGGGTGTGCAGGGAGAGAAGCGCCTTGGTGAGGCGGTCACGGGTCGGCTGGGTGAGCGTCCCCTTCTTCACCTCCTCGACCACGTCGGCCAGCGCGTCCGCCGCGGTCCGGTACTGGGCGGTGACGGCCGGGACGGCGTCCACCACGGACTTGATGACCTTCTGAGCGCTGCCGGCGTTTTCCGCGTCCAGGTCCGTCATCTGGGTGAGCAGATCCCGCAGGACCGACAGGTGCCCCTGGAACTGGAACCACGGGTTGTCCTCGAAGACCTGACCGTCTTCGTTGGTGCAGACGATGTTTCGCCTGATGTCGGGGTGCGCGAGGTTCCTCAGCAGGTTGTCCTTGAGCTGCTCGGCGAATTTCTGGTAGGCGCCGACGGTCGTCACCGTCGCCTTCGCCTCGTCGAGGTTCCAGTCGTACGTGGTGTCGGGTGGCATCTCATGTCCTCGGGTTTCGGGGGAATCGGGGCGGCTCTCACGGCGCGCCGGGCCGGGACGGTGCCGTGTCCCGGTGGACGACCGGGACACGGCGGGGACTGCGGGGACCGCAGGGGCCTCGGTCCGGGTGGGTGCGGCCCGGGACCCTGGCAGCCGTCTTCCTAGTCCACGAGTTCGGCGCCGAACTCCGTCCGGGAGGGCGAGACCAGGGAATTCCCCGTGAACCACTCCGTGGCGTCGACCACGCTCTTCCACTCCTCCTCCGCCTGCTTGAGTTTGAGATTGGTGGCGATCTTGTTCTTGTTGCCGAGGGCCTCGTCGTCCAGTTTGGCGATCTGGGCGATCGAGTTGCTCGTGTTCTGCCACTTCCCGAGGATGGTGTCGAGGTGGGTCTGGAAGCTGCTGGTGTACCCCGTGAGAGGAGTCACCTGGGTGCGCAGACCGTCGAGGTCGGTGAGGAGCTTGACCTTCTTGAACTCCTCGTCCTCCATGGCTTTCACCTTCACGAGGAGCTTGTTGTACTTCGCCCTGAGGATCGCGGCGTAGATGCCCAGGCCGATCGCGGTGAGCACGCCGATGAGCCCGCCCGCCGTGGAGCAGCAGGCCGCGATCATGTACTTCTTCCAGCTCTTGTACGTGGCATCGGCCTCCTCCTGGAAGTCCTTCGCCTCCTGCTTGCACTTGTCCCGGGCGGCTACCGCGTGCTTGTAGATCTTCCCCTCCTTGGCGACATAGAGCGTGAGCTTGTCGTTCTGAGTGCGGAAGTCTCCGGAGAACGCCGCGAGATTCTGGATGATGCCCTTGAGGTCTGCCATCAGCTGGTCGATCAGCTTCTTGAGACCGTTCTTCGGCCCGACCAGCAGGTCCCTTACGTTCTCGGCGTTCTGCTTGATCGCTCCCTGGCCGTCGTCCATGGCGTCCGGGAGGTCGTGACAGAAGCTGTGGAACGTCTTCGCCGTATTCCGGATCCGATAGGCCATCCAGATGTTCTGCCCGTAGACCTCGCTCGGCGGGGTGTCGCCTGTGAGGTAGTCTCCGCCCTTGCTGATCTTGTCGATGATGGCGACCGGGTCCCCGAAGCGATTCGACAGCTTCTGAATCTCGGTCACGGCTGCGATGAAGTCCTTGATCTCCTGCTCGTCGTCCTTGTCGATCGCGCCGTACATGCTGGTGTAGTTGCTCGTGTTCGCGATTCTCATCTTCAGGATGGAGGTGACGAACACCTGGATGTGCAGCCACTCCTCGCCGAACAGGGCGTAGGTGAAGTCCGGCTGCTTGGGGTCCTGCTTCTTGGTGGGGTCGGCTTTGAGAAGCAGTGCGTCCGTCGGGGGCAGCAACGTTTCGGTGGCCATGTGATGTCTCCGTTCTGAGCGCGGGAGGGCTCGGCGGTGAGGACTGCCGGCTCACTTGGCGCTGAGGGGAAGTCCCCACGGCGCGAAGGTGGGGGCGACAAGGGCGCTCTGGGTGAAAGCCTCGGCAGCGGCCGCGAGCTTCTCCCAGTCCTGGGCACCGGACGTGAGATCGAGCGCGTCGTCGAGTCGTGCGGGATCACCCAGCACGTCGTCGGGGAGCGCGGAGGCGCTCCTGAGGGCGGCCGACACCTTGTCCCAGGCCGTGGCCATGTCGGCCGCGCGCTGGCGCAGGGCGGCCAGCGCGTCGGGCAGCGCCTTCGCCTGGTGGTCGAAGCCGCCGAGGTCCGCCGCCAGGCACGCCTTGTCCCCGACCTCGTCGTCGGCCACGTTCACGGCGTCCTGCAGCGACGTGTACGTCGTGCGCGCCACGACCGCCCGATCCTTGGGGGCCGGGCCGTCGAGCTTGGCGACTCCCACCGGGACGCCGCAGTTCACGACACACACGTCGAGGGTCTGCTCCGGCTGAGCGCCTCGGTAGCCCAGCCACTCCGTCCACGCCGCCTCTGCGGCACCGTCGAAGGCGGCGGCCTGGTTCTCGACCTCCTTGCGTGCCTCCTTCGCGCTCGCGTACGTCTTGGAGCCCTTCCCCAGGTGGTCCGTGAGCGGCTTCTGGACGACCACGAAGGTCATCACCATCTGCTCGGCCTTGAGCGCCAGGCCACTGAAGTCCTTCTTCTGCTCGGCACTCAGCGAGGCGAGGCCGCCGGCCCCCGTGAACGCCTGCCGAACGGCGGCGGCGTTCTCCTTGTGCTTCTGGGGCTGATCATTGAGCATCTTCAGGAGGTTCTGGGCCGTGGAGGCGAAGGTACTCGCGGCGGAGCCAGCCCGGTGGGCCGCCCACACCGCCTGTGCGTAGAACTCGGGAGGCGGGTCCTTCTTCAGCAGGTAGTCACCGTCCTCGGCGAGCTTCTTGGTCAGCGTGACGGGGTCTCCGTAGGCGTCGAGGAACTTCCCCGCGTCGGTGACGGCCGACACGAGCTTCTTGTGCTCGTCGGCGTCCGTGATCTTCCCGTAGGCGCGCTTGAAGTCCTCGTCCTTCAGCGGGAACTTGATGAGCCCGCTGACGAACACGGGGCCGCGCAGCCACGCCTCGCCAGCCGTGCCGTAGGTGCCCGCGCTGCTGAAAAGAGCCTTCGGCGGGCCGTATGGGATCTTCATGGGACTCCCTTGGTCGATTGAATGATCACGTGACCGCACTGGGGGCATCCGACGATCGGTTCCGCCGCGCAGGAGGTTGGCCCCACTGGGCCTTGTTGATCCGAGGCCACATCAAGGTGGCGCGCGCACGGCCGGCCCGCGAGACAGCAGGTGCGATCGAGGGCCGTGAGGCGGTCACATCCACCATAGATACGGGCAGCATCGTTCGCACACTGACCGATGGGGGCGCAAACCCGGCCCAGGAAAGGCCGCCCTAGCGACTACGGCCCGTGATTTCAGGGCGGCGCCGACACGCAAAGTGGCCGTCCACCGGGAGTGGACGGCCACAGGGGGTGAATGCGGAGGGGTCAGACGGATTGGGCGAATTCGAGGAAGGACTGCCAGGCGGCCGGGGAGAAGGTGAGGTGGGGGCCGGACTTGTCCTTGGAGTCGCGGACGAGGACGGCGGACGTCGTCTCGGCGACCTCGACGCACTCGCCGCCGTCGGGTCCGCTGTGGCTGCTCTTGCGCCAGCCGACCTCGACGCAGTTTCCGCCCTCGTTGCCGCTGTAGCTGCTCTTGAACCACACCAGTTCGCTGCTCATGGCTCTCCCTCAAGTAAGGGTGCTGTGGCGCGCGTTCAGGATACGGAGCGGCGCGCCGGGAGGCCATGCCACAACCCCCACAGAGAGGGAGCGGCGCCCACACAGAAAGCGGCCGTCCACCGGTGGGTGGACGGCCGCGGTGCTCCGAGCGGGGAGACTGGTCGTCAGACCGACTGCGCGAACTCGACGAAGGCCCCCCAGGCCTCCGGCGAGAAGGTGAGGTGGGGACCCGACTTGTCCTTCGAGTCACGCACCAGCACGGAGGACATCGCCTCGGCGACCTCGACGCACTCCCCACCCTCGGCACCGCTGTAGCTGCTCTTGAACCACACCAGTTCGCTGCTCATCGCTCTCCCAGAATCTTCTCGATCAACGACAGGGACTCCTGCGGAGTGCACGCCTGGGCCCTGAGGGTGCCGTACCGCGCGTTCATGATACGAACCTCCTCCTGATCCGTGATCAGCCTACTGCTGGTCTGCACCTCGATATAGGCCATCTGCGGGCGGTTCTTCGGGGTGATCAGGATGAACGGGCCATCCACACCAGCGTGCTCGGTACGGTCCAACGCGAGCACCTGAATCACCATGCCTCGGGCACTCCCGATCTCCAGCAGGTGGCGCAGCTGCGCCTCGTGCACGCTCCAGCCGCCCAACGGTCGACGAAGCACGCTCTCGTCAATCACCCAGCTGAACACCGCGCGGGGCCACCTCGTCAAGATCTCCTGGCGCGCCATGCGGGCCGCGACTCGCGTCTCGATGATCTCTTCAGGGAGGATCGGCTGACGCATCGAGAAGACGGCGCGCGCGTGGTCCTCGGTCTGGAGGAGCCCCGGCACGCCGTACAGGCTGACGCAGTGAAGCTCCTGAGCCACCGACTCCAGCCCCGCGTACCCCCGGAACCACTCCGGGTGCCGCACACGGGCCTTGGCCTTCGCCTGCTCGATGTCGTCCGCGACGACGAGCAGCAGCCCGCCAGCGTCCAGCACCCTCTCCGCCGCCTCCAGCAGCTCCCGCTGCGGGGTCCGCTTCCCCTGCTCAACCGCGCCGATCAGGCTCTCGGTGTAGCCGACCAGCTTGGCGAACTCCTTCTGCGTCAGGCCCGCCCGCTCGCGCAGCAGCTTGATCTGCTTGCCGATCGCCCGCAGGAAGTCCGACACCTCGGACAGGTCCTCGTCGAGCTGCGGGCGCGCAACGTCGCCGCTGTCTCCGCCGGTTCCCTTAACTTCGGTCATGACGACCTCCCGATTTTCCGGTCACGGCCAACCGCCGTCACGTGACACTTTCCGCACACACACAGGCACTCACCGTGCCCACCGGATGCATCGTCAGCGTAAGCCCGGGGGGGCAGGCTTTTCCCCATGAAGTCCGAAATTCCCCTCGACGAACCGGAGTCGCGCGCCCACACCGCGCTCCTCACTTCCACCCCCAAGGGAGCCGCCATCGGGCGGCGGATCGCCAGGCGGCAGTTGACCGAATGGGCGCTCAACTCCCTTTGGCCGGAGGCGTTTCAGCACGCGTTGATCATCGTCGCCGAACTGGCCGCCAACGCCTCCACCCACGGGCGCACGCCGGGGCGCGGGTTCGAGCTGCACCTCTCGCTCACCACCACGCGCCGGGCGCACACCACCGTGCTCCGCATCGAGGTGTCGGACTGCCGAGGGGACCGCCGGCCCGTCCTGCCGGCGGCCGCCTGCTCGCCGGACTCCCAGTCGGGGCGCGGGCTCACCCTCGTCGACGCGCTCGCCGACCGCTGGGGCACCCTGCCCCGGGACCCCAACGCCAAGACGGTCTGGGCCGAACTCGACCTGCCCGCCGCCGAGTTCAAGAACCCATCCGACGACTCCTCCCCCACCGACGATGTCGCTGCCTGACCGGACCCAGCCGCCCACCCCGCACAGCCCGGCCGCCGCCGCCGCGGCCTACACCGTCCTCCCCTTCGTCCTCCTCCTCGCGCTGGTCGTCTGGATCTACCCCGTCCTCAAGCACCACCACGGCCTGCACCCCGAACCCCCGGTCGCCACGGCGACCGCGACCTCCGAAGCCCCCAACCCCTGACCGCCGCACGGGAAGTCGGCCCGGCCGACTTCCCACTCCCCGACCGCTTCACTCGATCGAATGACCTTCCGGAGCGTTCCTTTGCCCGACCCGTCCCACTCGCGGTGGGGTGGGCCGGAGGGGCCGACGGCCGGTCCCTCGACGAGGAGTCATGCCGACGAGGACGCCGGCCTCCACCCGACATCTCCGTCAAGACGACAAGAGCCTCAGCGAGAAGGGCGGACACACCCGATGAGCCTGGAATCCGGTCTCTACACGATCCACAACGGCGAGGACCCGGTCGGCCGCGCCCTGCACGAGACGCGGGACCTCTCGCCCAAGGCGGTCTTCAACCGGACGGACGACCCGGAAGCCGTCTGGGTCGTCGAAGCGCTGCCCAACGGCCGCTACAAGCTGTACGCCAAGGGCGCCCCGACCGCCGTCGAGAACAGCGCGCCCGCCGGGCCGGTGGTCGCCCTCCTCATCCAGCAGGCGGACGCGGAGGAGTGGGAACTCGCCACCGTCGACCGGGCCGGGGGGACGTACCGGGTGGTGTCCTCGCAGGGGGCGGTGTGGCTCGTCACGGAGCCCGGCGAGCACGGGCAGATCCAGACCCTCCCCATCCCCGGCGACGACGCGGGCGCCACCGTGTTCACCTTCAAGAGGGTCGACCGGTAGCTCCCGATCGGCCCCGGACCAGGGCGGGAGGCCGATCCGTCCGACTTCCCAACCTGCGCCCACCGACCACCGGGCGTGGGCACGCACAGGAAGTCGGCTCCGCCGACTTCCTACTGCGCCCGGTAGGTGGCCAGGTACTCCAGCGCGGCGGTGAACGCGGTCACCATGTCGTCCAGGTCGACGGTGTCCCGCAGGACCACCGAGCTTCCATGCCCGCCGCCCTCGTAACCGTAGTAACGGTGGTGCCCGCGGCCCGACTTCTTGGTCTTGAAGCCGTCGCCGTCCGGGTCGGCCACCAGGTCCCGCAGGGCCGGGCCCGCGTGCCGGACGAAGCTGTGGCGGGCGAGCCAGGCCTGCTGCCGGTCCGCGAGCGCTCCGTTGGCCGCCGCGGTCTGCTCCGGGGTCTCGACCATGATCCGGATCTCGAAGGGGCTGTCCGTGCCGCGCATCGGCACCAGGCGCTGGATTTCGGCGACGACGTAGCCGTCGTCGGTCTCCCTCCAGGCGCAGATGTTCGCGACCCCCGCCCGCGAGCGCTGCCGGGTCGCGAAGACCGTGCCCGCAGGAGCCGCCGCCTCGGCGAGGCTCGCCAGCCGCCGCAGCCGGAGGGCGTCGCCGACGACGAGTGAGGCCCGGTTCGCCGGGCCGGTCACCTCGGCCTCCAGCTCGGCGAACTGCCGGAGCGCCCGGACGGAGAGGAGCCGGGCGAGGTCGTCGGACGAACGTCCCCATGCGGCAAGGAGATCGGCCAGGGTGAGACGGCGGGACCAGGCGGCCGGCACACCGGGGACGGGGTCGTGGTTGGGGCCGACCAGGTGGCGATCGGCCTCGGCTATGCCCTCGGTCTCCGCCCAGGCGTCGTAGGCGGCGAACTGTTCGCCGTGCACCCCGGCGCCGAGCTTCACCTCCAGAAGCGCGCGCACGGCGCCGTCGAGCAGGACCACGAGGTCCGCCCGACCCGCCGGAGCGCCCCCGTGCGCCGCGACCCGGACCTCGCGCCGGACGGTGATCGCGCCCGGCTCCAGGCACAGGGCCGATCCGAGCGGCCCGGGATCCAGCTCGGCGAGGAAGCACAGCAGGTCCGACCAGTCGTCTTCGGTGCGCAGCAGGCGCGTCAGTCCGTAGGCCACGTCCGGACGTTACACGGTCCGGATCTTGCGGCGACGAACGGCCGTGCCTAAGGTGCCGATATATCGGTTCGATACATCGGGCCGATACATCGCGACACGGGGAGCCGCAGTGAACCGGATCGACCAGGAGCACGAACGCCTGAGCTCGTCCTTCGGCACGGCGGCTGGCGCGTACGCCGAGCACCGTCCGGACTACGCCCACGCGGCCGTGCGCTGGGCCCTCGAACCCGCGCCCGGCCCGCGGGTGCTCGACCTCGGCGCCGGGACCGGCAAGCTCACGGGCACGCTGCTCGCGCTCGGCATCGACGTCGTGGC
Organism: Kitasatospora sp. NPDC002551; assembly: GCF_040296005.1. Lineage (NCBI taxonomy): Bacteria > Bacillati > Actinomycetota > Actinomycetes > Kitasatosporales > Streptomycetaceae > Kitasatospora > Kitasatospora sp. NPDC002551. Next base: position 11,359 of record NZ_JBEOWI010000106.1, read on the forward strand.
CGTCGAGCCCGACGCGGCGATGCTGGCCGAGCTGCGGCGCGAACTGCCCTCCGTGCGCGCCCTGTCCGGCAGTGCGGAATCGATTCCGCTCCCGGACGGGTCGGTCGACGCCGTCGTCTCCGGCAACGCCATGCACTGGTTCGACATGGAGGTCGCGGGGCCGGAGATCGCCCGGGTCCTCGCCCCCGGCGGGGTGCTCGCGGGGCTGTGGAACGTCTTCGACGACGGGGAGGAGTGGGTGGCCGGGCTCGCCCGCGTCACCGGCAGCGCGGCGATCGGCCCGCGCGACGTCCCCGCGAGCTGGCGTGTCGGGACGGCGGCGATGCACCTGCCCGAGTCCGGTGCGGACAGCCCGTTCGACGCCGCGCGGCAGGCGGAGTTCCCGCACGGCCAGCGCCGGACCGCCGACTCCCTCAGAGGGCGTTCGATAGGGGAATCCCCCCAACTGTCCGGCTTCCATTGGCGCGGCACGGACTCGGTTCCAGGATCTCGTAGCGGCCGGGCCCG